>NZ_CP018839.1:933876-1245168 GCF_001922305.1 Thauera chlorobenzoica | reverse complement strand
GCCCACGAAGTGCCGACCTGCATGCTCAACACCGTGCGCTGCACGCTGCCCGGCGCGCGCGGGGTGAAGCCGGCCGATGCCGACATGGGGCGCGCCTTCTTCGCCGCGCTCGACCGCAGCCACGCGCTCTACCGGGACAGCGGGCGCAAGCTGGTGGTGGCGAACTTCGCCAACATCGTGCTCGCGATCCTGGCGCCGAGCGCACGCCGCCTGATGTGCGACATCTCACCCTGCGGCGGCGGGCGCGCCTTCTTCGCGCTTGCCGCCGACGGCGGCCTCTACCCGTGCAGCGAGTTCATCGGCCTGCCGCGCTTCAACGGCGGCAAGCTGCTCGATGGCGGCGTCGAAGCAGCCCTCGTCTCGCCGGCGTTCCGCCCGGTGATCGAGCGCGACGTGGACCGCTTCAGCCCCTGCGCCGAGTGCGCGATCCGCCATTTCTGCGGTTCGCCCTGTCCGGCCGAGGCGCACGAGATGAATGGCGGCATGGGCCGTACCGGCGCATTCTGCGAGTTCTACAAGGAGCAGGTCCGTTACGCCCTGCGCCTGATCGCCGACGGCAAGGCCGACGATTTCCTGTGGGACGGCTGGGACGAGGGCACGCAGACCACTTTCCAGCTGCAGTAGGGTCGCGCGGGCAGAAGACGAAAAAAATCCAGCATTACGCGGGATTTTTTTCTGTGGGCGCAGGGCGGGTGTCAGCCGCGCGAACCGCGCTCGCGCCGGTCGCCGAAGCCGCGATCGCCGCGGCCGGAAGGCTGGCCATCGCGGCCGAAGCCCCCACCGCTGCGCCGGCCGTCGCCGCCGCCAGGACGACCATAACCGCCCCCCGGCTTGGCACCGCTGCCGAAGCGCCGACCGCCGTTGCCGGCCGGGCGCGGCGCAGACGGCTTGCGCGGCGAAGGTTCCATGCCGGGAATGGTATGCACCGCGAGGCGGTCGCCGGTGAAGCGCTCGATGGCACGGATCAGGCCGGTCTCGCGCGGGCCGGACAGGGTGATCGCGATCCCGTCGCGACCGGCGCGACCGGTGCGGCCGATGCGGTGCACGTAGTCCTCGGCCTGGCGCGGCGGATCGAAGTTGATGACGTGGCTGATGCCGGCAACGTCGATGCCGCGCGCGGCGACGTCGGTCGCCACGAGCACGCCGATGCGGCCCTGGCGCAGGCGGTCGAGGGTGCGGTTGCGCTGGGTCTGGTGCATGTCGCCATGCAGCGCGGCAGCGGCGATGCCCTTTTCCTGGAGCGATAGCGACAGCTCGTCGGCACTGCGCTTGGTGGCGGTGAACACCACCGCCTGGTTCATGCCGTTTTCACCGAGCAGGGCCTCGAGCAGGCGGTTCTTGTGGCCGAGGTCGTCGGCGAACATCAGGCGCTGCTCGATCTGGCCGCGGTCCTGCTGGGCGACCTCGATCTCGATGCGCTCGGCGTCGCGGGTCATGCGCGCTGCCATGCTGCCGACCACACCGTCGAGGGTGGCGGAGAACAGCAGGGTCTGGCGCTTGCCCGGGGTGGCGGCGACGATGGCGTCGATGTCTTCGGCAAAGCCCATGTCGAGCATGCGGTCGGCTTCGTCGAGGATCAGCACTTCGACGTCGGACAGCCTGAGCTTGCGCCGGTTGAGGTGATCGAGCAGACGGCCGGGCGTGGCGACGACAACGTCGCACTGGCGCTGCAGCTGCTTGACCTGGGCGAACATCGGCGCGCCGCCGACGAGGCAGGCGGTGTTGAGCCAGCGCAACCCCTTGCCGTAGGTCTGGACCGCCTTTTCGACCTGCTGGGCGAGTTCGCGGGTGGGGGTCAGCACCAGCACGCGCGGCCCGGCGCCCGGCGCCGGACGGCGGTCGACGAGCTTGTTCAGCGCCGGCAGCGTGAACGCGGCGGTCTTGCCGCTGCCGGTATGGCTGGAGACGAGCAGGTCGCGCCCGGCGAGGGCGGCGGGAATGGCCTGCTGCTGCACCGGAGTAGGCGTGGTGTAGCCGCTCTGCTCGATGGCCTTGAGGAGTTCTGCGGCAAGGCCGAGGTTCTGGAACGTCATGGTTCTTCCTGTCATTCTGGCCGCCACTGCAGCGGCGACCGGGTTCGGCGCGCATCCGGGATGCGGGCCGCAATGGCATCGCGCCGCGGCGAACCGGCAAAGGCCGGTGCGCTACGTGGAATCGCAAAGGCGACGAACGCGCGATGGGCGTGGCCGGTCTGGCCAGCACCGGTCGCAAAGACCGGGCCGGAAAGACCGCGCATCGGCACCAACCGGTTGTCACGAGCCAGACGATCGGAAGAACGAATGGGAATTCGACGGGGGGTCGGAGGCGATGGGGCTGTGGTTACAGTCCCTCGGGCCGGATATGCGGAGATGGCGGACGCTCCGGTCCGCGGCAAAAACCGCGATGGCCCTTCTGCTGCATTGCACAACGGCGCGCAGTATAACCCCTTTCCACGCCACTGTCGCCGAAAAAACACATCAAAGGGCCTGAACACAACAAAAAGCGGGCAAGCACATCGAGTGCCGGCCCGCAGCGGAAAGAGGCCTTCCCGGAAATTACTTGTTGACCGCGGCTTTCAGCGTGGCGCCGGCGGTGAACTTGGGCACGCTGGAAGCGGCGATTTCGATCGTGGCACCCGTCTGCGGGTTGCGGCCGGTGCGGGCGGCGCGTTCGGAAACCTCGAAAGAGCCGAAGCCGGTGAAGGCGACCTTCCCGCCCTCGGCGAGCTGCTCGGCGATGATGTCGAGCACGGCCGACAGCGCACGGTCGGCCTGAGCGCGGGAAACATCCAGGCGGTCGGCCAGGGCTTCGACGAATTCACCTTTATTCATGCTTTTCCTCGATTGGTGTGAGTGGGTTCGGATTTTCCGGGATGGTCCGGCGTGCGCGGATTCTAGCACCGTGGCCGAATCCGGGACGCTTCCTGCTGTGCAAAGTATGGCAGGGGGCAACCCTAACGCAAGTCAGGCGCGAATGCACGATCGCACCGCATTTTTGCACTACGCGCCACACCTCGCCGAGTGGCGACACGCGCTATCCTTGCATCACGCACTGGACACCGGCCGAATTCGAGCATGCCCGACACCCCAACGACGGATCAAACCCCGATCCACATCATTGCCCATCGCGACGGCGGACACATCACCCGCATCGAAATGTCGCTGCCTGCGCGCGGCTGGATGGGCGGCACGGTGATCGGCCTGGAGCCGGCCACCGCGCTGCGCCAGCTCGGGGAACAGGCCAGCCACAGCCCACGGGCACATACCCGCGCGCTCGGCTTCGCTTGCCAGGCTGCGGCAGGCGAACCGGCACCATCCCGCGACATCCGGTTCGCGATCGAGCGCGAACTGGCGGCCGAAGCCGCCGACACCCACCTGCGCCGCCTGCTGATCGACTGGCCGCAGCAGTTCGGTTTCGACGCCCGCCACAGCCGTTTCGCCGAATTCCACCGCCGCCTGAGCGGCGCCCACAGCGCGGAATCCGCATTCACGCTCGGCGGCGAAGTCCTCGACCTGGTCGCGCGCGAGTTGCTCGCCGGCTTCTTCAACCAGATCCGCATGCCCCACGGCATCGGTGAATTCATCGAGCGGGTGAACGCCGGCGGCAGCCTCGGTTCGATCATGGCGGAGCTGATCGCACTCGGCGCCAGCGGACCGCCCTGCGGCGGCGCCACGCCCTTGCTTGGCACCCTGAGCGCCGCAGCCTGGGCCACGACCGTCGGCGGCTGGCCGGGGACGCAGTTCATCGCCCGCCCGACCTATGCCGGCGAGCCCGCCGAAACCGGGCCGCTGGCACGCCACGCAGCGTCCCCCCTGGTACGCCTGCTGCTCGACCGCGGTCACCGCGTCTCCGCCCGGCTGTTCGCCAAGGCGATCGAAGTCGCCGACTGCGCCAGCCGGATGCGCTACCCCTTCACCGACGACGTGCCCCCGCTGCTCGACACCGCCGCGGCGGGGCCGCACACGGGCGTGGCCCGGGTGGAAACCGCGCGCGGCGTGCTGCTGTGCTGGGTGCGCCTGGCCGCAGGCGTGATCGCCGACTGCGCGATCATCCCCGCGGGCGCCTGGAACCTGCACCCGGGAGGTGTTTTCTACCGCGAGGCGATGAGCCGCAGCGCCCGGCCGGAGGACCACGCCGCGGCGCAGCAGCGCCTGTCGGTGCTGGCGCTCGCGCTCGACCCATCGCTGCCGCACGTGATCGAGGTGGTCGAGGATGCCTCCGGCGAACCGGGTGCGCCTGCCGCGCTCAGCCCCCCAGGCGCCGGTAGGCGCCGCTGAAATACAGCAGCGGCAAGCGCTCCTCGCGGTCGAAGCCGACCACTTCACTGATGAACACGACGTGATCACCGCCGGCATGGCGCACGGTATTGCGGCACTCGAAGCGCGCGCAGCAGCCCTTGAACAGCGGCACGCCACCGACGCCCTGCTCGTACTCGAGGCCGCTGAAGCGGTCGCCGGTACGGCTGGCGAAGCGCTGCGAAAGCTCGGCCTGGTCTTCGGCAAGGACGTTGATCGCGTAATATTCGCAGGCTTCGAACAGCGGCCGGCTGGGCAGATCGTTGGACAGGCTCCAGACGATCAGCGGCGGATCGAGCGACACCGAGTTGAAGGAGTTCACCGTAAGGCCGATCGGTTCACCGGCGGGGGTGCGCGCGGTCACCACCGTGATGCCGGTGGCGAACATGCCGAGCGCGTTGCGGAAGCGGCGCGCCGCATCTTCGTCGGAAAAAGTCTGCTGGGTCATATGAGAAACGGTCGCGGTCGGTCCGCGCTTCAGGGTTGTGCGATCGAGGCGTCGATTATCACCGGCCGTCCCCCGGACGTCGAGGTCACCCGGCACACCCCCAGGGTCGAATCCTTCGAGCATCACCCGCCGGCCTCGGAGGCGTCTCCCGCCGCGCAGAAAAATACTGGGAAAACCGCAACATGAGCGAATTCGCCCCCCGCCTCCTCGCCTGGCAGCGCAAACACGGCCGCCACGACCTGCCCTGGCAGGGCGGGCATGACCCCTACCGCATCTGGCTGTCGGAGATCATGCTGCAGCAGACCCGGGTCGACACCGTGATTCCCTACTACCAGCGTTTCCTCGCGCGCCTCCCCGACCTCGCCAGTCTCGCAGCGGCGCCGGTCGAAGACGTCATGGCGCTGTGGAGCGGCCTCGGCTACTACGCCCGCGCACGCAATCTGCACCGCGCCGCACAGGTGGTGATGACGGAGCACGGCGGTGTTTTCCCGCGCACTGCGGCGGCGATCGCCACCCTGCCCGGCGTCGGCCGCTCGACCGCGGCGGCGATCGCCGCCTTTGCCTACGGCGAGCGTGGCGCGATCCTCGATGGCAACGTCAAGCGCGTGCTGTGCCGGCTCTTCGGCATCGAGGGTTTTCCCGGCGACAAGGCGGTGGAAAGCCGCCTATGGGTGCTGGCCGAGTCGCTGCTCCCGGAACCCGAGCCCGGGCGCTACATCCAGGCCCAGATGGACCTCGGCGCCACCGTATGCACCCGCACCCGGCCGGCCTGCACGCGCTGCCCATTCCACGACGACTGCATCGCCCGGCGCAGCGGACGCACCGCCGAGCTGCCCGCCGCCCGGCCGAAAAAGGCGGTGCCGCGGCGCAGTGCGCGCTTCGCGGTACTGGTCTGCGGCGGCGAAGTCCTGCTCGAGCGGCGACCGCCGGCCGGCATCTGGGGCGGCCTGCTCGCCCTGCCGGAAATTCCCGCGGATGCGGCAGATCCCGCCACCTGGGTGCGTGGACGCACCGGCCTCGCCTGCGTCGAGGGCGACCCGCTGGCGCCGCTGACCCATACGTTCACCCATTTCACACTCGACATCCAGCCGGTGCTGCTGCGCGCGACCTCCCTCGCTGCGGTGGCAGCAGCCGACGATGACGCCCTGCACTGGCAGGCGTTCGCAACCCTTGAACAGGCGGCGCTGCCGGCCGCGGTGCGCAAGATCCTCGATGCCGTCGCCGGCATCGAGCTGTGTTGCGCAAGCAGCGCAGTCTCATCGCCGCGCTGACGGCGCAGCGGAATTCCGCTTCAGAACGGCAGGCGGCGGCGGGGTGCGGCGGAGGCGTTGGCCTTGCGCACCGGCTCGGGCTCGACCGCTGACGCCTTCACCGGCTTGCGTGGCTGATTCATCTCGTCGCGGGCAAAACGCACCTTGCCTTCGAGTTCGCAACCGCGCATGCCGGGCGAGCAGATCGCGCCGCGCACGCGCTGGCAGATACCGTTCAGATCGTGAGGACAGCTCCAGGCACTCATGGGTGGGACAAGCTCCGAAAAACGACGGGAAAAACACTCCCAAGCCCGTACTATCGGCCGCCCGCGCACCAGAAGCAAGCGCGAAGACCACGCAACCGCCGCTGCGCCCGCTCCCCTACCGGCAAGGAGAACGCCCAGCCCCAGGCCGGTCCTGGGCGGCGGCAGAGCGCCCAGGACCGGTTGCTTCGTTACAGCGCGCCGCGGAAGATCGCTTCGATCTCGGCCTGGCTCGCCGGGCGCGGGTTGGTCAGCCCGCAGGCGTCCTTGAGCGCGTTGGCGGCAAGGGTCGGGATGTCCCCGGCCTTGACCCCGAGCTGGGTGAGCCCGGCCGGAATGCCGACGTCGGCGGCAAGCCGGCGGATCTCGGCAAGGCAGCGCTCGGCACCGGCGGCCTCGTCGAGCCCGCCGAGCTCGGCCCCCATCGCGCGCGCGACCTCGGCCAGGCGGGCGGCAGCGACGGGAGCGTTGAACGCCTCGACGTGGGGCAGCAGCACCGCGTTGCACACTCCGTGCGGCAGATCGTAGAAGCCGCCGAGTTGGTGCGCCATTGCATGGACGTAGCCGAGCGAGGCGTTGTTGAACGCCATCCCGGCGAGGAACTGGGCGTAGGCCATCTGTTCGCGCGCTTCGAGGTCCTGGCCGTCGGCCACGGCGCGGCGCAGGTTGGCCGCGATCAGGGCCACCGCCTTCAGCGCGCAGGCGTCGGTGATCGGCGTCGCCGCGGTGGACACGTAGGCCTCGACCGCGTGGGTGAGCGCGTCCATGCCGGTGGCGGCGGTCAGCGCCGCCGGCTTGGCGAGCATCAGCGAGGGGTCGTTGACCGACAGGATCGGGGTGACGTTGCGGTCGACGATCGCCATCTTGATGTGGCGCGCCTCGTCGGTGATGATGCAAAAGCGCGTCATCTCGCTCGCGGTGCCGGCGGTGGTGTTGATCGCGATCAGCGCCAGCTGGGGCCTGGCCGACTTGTCGACACCCTCGTAGTCGCCGATCCGCCCGCCGTTGGCCGCCACCAGCGCGATGCCCTTGGCGCAGTCGTGCGGCGAGCCGCCGCCGAGCGAGATCACGCAGTCGCAGCCCTTGGCGCGCAGCAGCGCGAGCCCGGCGTCGACGTTGGCGACGGTCGGGTTCGGCTGCGCACCGTCGAACACCGTCGCCTGGATGTCGTGCGCGGCGAGCAGGCCCGCGACCTTGGCGGCGACGCCGGCGCGGGCGAGGCCGGCATCGGTGACGATCAGGGCGTGGCGAAAGCCGTAGCCGCGGATTGCGCTCACCGCCTCGGCGAGGCAGCCGGCGCCCATCAGGTTGACGGGGGGAATGAAGAAAGTGGTCGTGCTCATGATCGGGTTTCCTTTGGATGGGATCTGGACAGCAGTCTGGTGTCGGGAATGCAGCGGGATCGTGCCCCCGCCCTGCAGCCGGCGCCCGCGACCGGCAGATGCCGGGCGCCACCGACGGGGAAAGGCGGGGCGCGACGTTCAGAAGAAGCCGAGCTTGTCCTCGCTGTAGCTCACCAGCAGGTTCTTGGTCTGCTGATAGTGTTCGAGCATCATCTTGTGGGTCTCGCGGCCGATGCCCGACTGCTTGTAGCCGCCGAACGCCGCATGCGCCGGGTAGGCGTGGTAGCAGTTCGTCCACACGCGGCCGGCCTCGAGCCGGCGGCCGAGGTGGAAGGCGGTGTTGATGTTGCGCGTCCACACCCCGGCACCGAGCCCGAACGGGGTATCGTTGGCGATCGCGAGCGCCTCCTCGCGGTCGCGGAAGGTCGTCACCGACACCACCGGGCCGAATATCTCCTCCTGGAAGACGCGCATCTTGTTGTGGCCCTTGAACACCGTCGGCCGGATGTAGAAGCCGCCGGCCAGCTCGCCGCCGAGGCAGGCGCGCTCGCCGCCGGCGAGCACTTCGGCGCCCTCGTCGCGGCCGATCGCCAGGTAGCGTTCGATCTTGTCCCTCTGCTCGCGTGACGCCTGGGCGCCAATCATCGTCGCCGGATCGAGCGGGTTGCCCTGGCGGATCTCGGCAACACGCTGCAAGGCGCGCTCGATGAAGCGCTCGTAGATCGACTCCTGGATCAGCGCGCGGCTCGGGCAGGTGCACACCTCGCCCTGGTTCAGCGCGAACATCACGAAGCCCTCGATCGCCTTGTCGAAGAAGGTATCGTCCTGCGCCGCGACATCCTCGAAGAAGATGTTCGGCGACTTGCCGCCGAGCTCGAGCGTGACCGGGATCAGGTTCTGGCTGGCGTAGCCCATGATCAGCCGCCCGGTGCCGGTCTCGCCGGTGAACGCGATCTTGGCGATGCGCTTGCTCGAGGCGAGCGGCTTGCCGGCCTCGACGCCGAAACCGTTGACGATGTTGAGCACGCCCGGCGGCAGCAGGTCGCCGACCAGTTCGGCGAATACCAGGATCGACAGCGGGGTCTGCTCGGCGGGCTTGAGCACCACGCAGTTGCCGGCGGCGAGCGCCGGGGCGAGCTTCCACGCCGCCATCAGCAGCGGGAAGTTCCACGGGATGATCTGGCCGACGACGCCGAGCGGCTCGTGGAAATGATAGGCGACGGTGGCGTGGTCGATCTCGCCGAGGCTGCCTTCCTGCGCCCGCACGCAGGCGGCGAAATAGCGGAAGTGGTCGATCGCAAGCGGGATGTCGGCGGCGCGCGTCTCGCGGATCGGCTTGCCGTTGTCCCAGGTCTCGACCTGGGCCAGCCGCTCGAGATTGGCCTCCATGCGTTCGGCGATGCGGTTGAGCACCGCGGCGCGCTCGGCGGCGCTGGTCCGCCCCCAGGCAGCCTTGGCCTGGTGCGCGGCGTCGAGCGCGCACTCGACGTCCTCCTCGTCCGAGCGCGGGATCTCGCAGATCGGCCGCCCGGTGATCGGGGTGATGTTGTCGAAGTAGCGCCCGGCGACCGGCGGCCGCCACTGGCCACCGATGTAGTTGCCGTAGCGGGTCTTCAAATTCAGCCCGGCGCGGGCGGGATCGAGCATGTCCATCATCTTCCTCCTGTGGTTATTGCATCCCTGCGGATGTAGACAAGACAATGCATGGACCGTGCCAGCCGCCCAGCCTCCTGCAGCGCAACATCGCTGTACGCCTTTACCGTCGGATTTGTCTGGAGAAAATTATTGCGCCGCAGAAAAACTGCCTTATTTCCGCCGCCGCACTCGGACGGGCGGCGGCGCATAATCGGGCCGACGACCTTCCCGCAGGTGTCGCGGCCCGCGACACCTGTCGCGCGACACCCGGAGCAGCACCGATGACGCCCCCGCCCCTCCCCCTTGCCGAAGCCCGCCGCCGTTTTCTCGACGGTGACGACGTGTCGGCGCGCAGCGTGCCCGAGCCGATCCTGCATTCGTGGCGCCGCTGCCAGGGGCTGGGACTGGACGTCGGGCGCTGGCGGCCGCCGTCACGGCTCGCCGAAACCGAGCTCGCCGCCCGCCGCGAGGAGAACGCCGACTGGCTGCAGCGGGCACGCCCGGCGATCGACGCCCTGTTCGACGGCGTGCTCGACGACGGCCACGTCGTCATCGTCGCCGACCACGGCGGGCTGATCCTCGAGCGCATGGGCCATCCGGACTTTCTCGACCGCGCCGAACGGGTCGCGCTGGCGCCGGGCATGGACTGGCGCGAGGACGTGCGCGGCACCAACGCGATCGGCACCGCGCTCGTGCTCGGCGCGGCCACCGTGCGCGGCGCCGAGCACTTCCTCGAACGCAACCGGCAGCTGTCGTGCACCGCACAGGCGATCCACGACGCGCAGGGGCATCTGCTCGGCGTGATCGACGTCTCCGGCCAGCCACGGCGGCTGCACGACGCCCACCGCCTGCAGGTCGAGGCCGCGGTGCGCCGGATCGAGCACGGCCTGTTCGACCGCCACGCCGCCCGCCTCCACGAACTGCGCCTCGCCGCCGACCCGGCGCTGCTCGCCACCCCGCGCTGCGGCCGGCTCGGCTTCGACGACGACGGCGTGCTGCGCGCAGCCAGCCGCGCGGCCCTCGCTGCGCTCGGGCTCGACTGGACGGCGCTGGGGCGGCTGCGCTTCGCGCAGTTGTGCGAACAGAGCCTGGAACACTGGCTCAGCCGCCACGGCATCCATGTCGCCTCGCTGCGCCACGGCGGCGAGCTGTTCTCGGCGCAACTGCTGCCCGTCCGCACCGGCCTCGACCCGCTCCCGCGCGAGGCGGCGCATCCGCCCCCGCCACCTACTGCCGCCGCGGCCACGGCGATGCGGCCAGAGCCGCCGCGCCGGCCCGCCGCCTTGGCAGGAGCAACGGCGGTGGCCGACGTCGGCCTCCCCGCGGGCCTGCTCGACACCGCGCGCCGCCTGCTCGAAGCCGACATTCCGGTGCTGCTGCTGGGCGAGACCGGGGTCGGCAAGGAGCGCTTCGTGCAGGCGCTGCACGCCGCCGGCAGCCGCCACCGCCAGCCGCTGGTGGCGGTGAACTGCGCGGCGATCCCGGAAGGGCTGATCGAGTCGGAACTGTTCGGCTACGAGGAAGGCGCGTTCACCGGCGCCCGCCGCCAGGGCAGCAAGGGCCGCCTGCGCGAGGCCGACGGCGGCGTGCTGTTCCTCGACGAGATCGGCGACATGCCGGCAAGCCTGCAGGCCCGCCTGCTGCGGGTGCTGCAGGAGCGCGTGGTGCAGCCGCTGGGCGGCGGCGCGGGCCAGCGGGTGGACGTGCGCATCGTCGCCGCGACCCATCGCGACCTCGCCCAGGAAGTCGCCGCCGGGCGCTTCCGTGCCGATCTCTATTACCGCCTCGGCCATTACCCGCTGCGTCTGCCGCCGCTGCGCGAGCGCGGCGACGTGGCGCAGATCGCCGCCGCGCTGCTCGCCGCGCACGGCGCCGCGCCGCGCGCCATCACGCTGTCGCCGGCGCTCGCCGCCTTCATCCGCGCTTACCCGTGGCCGGGCAACCTGCGCCAGCTCGACAACCTGCTGCGCACCCTGCTCGCGCTGGTCGATGACGGCACCCTGCTGACCGCGGAGCACCTCCCCGCCACCCTGCGCGACGCCGCCCCGTCGGCCGGGCGCGACGACGCGGTGCATGCCGCGCTCGCGCGCCACGGCGGCAACGCCAGCGCCGCCGCGCGCGCGCTTGGCATCAGCCGCAGCACGCTGTACCGCCGCCTGGGGCGGAGCTGAACGCTCAGCGCCCGCGCAGCGCCGCGCTGGGCGGCAGGGCACAGGCGCGCTGGTACTCGGCGGCGAGCCGCTCCACCAGCGCGGCGACCGGCACAACGTCGTCGATGCTGGCCACGCCCTGCCCCGCACTCCACACGTCACGCCATGCCCGGGCCTCGCTGCCGAGATCGTGGAGCGTACCCTTGGCCGTCCCGGCGACCAGCGCCTCGCGCGCGAAGCCGGCCTGCTCCAGGCTCGGCCACAGGTAGTTGGCGTTGGTCCCGGAAATGGCGTCGGTATAAACGATGGCGGATGCCCCGCACTCGACCAGCATCTGCTTGTAGGCCTCCGGGGCGAGCGCCTCGCGGGTGGCGATGAAGCGGGTGCCCATGTAGGCGAAATCCGCCCCCAGCACTTCGGCGGCACGGATCGCGGCACCGTCCGCGATGCTGCCGGCGGCGACCAGGGTCCCGTCCCAGAAGGCACGGATCTCGCGGACCAGGCTCACCAGGCTCTGCGTGCCGGCATGACCGCCGGCACCGGCCGACACCGCGATGATGCCGTCGACGCCGGCCTCGATCGCCTTGCGCGCATGCTCGGCATGGATGACGTCGGAAAACACCACCCCGCCGTAGCGGTGCACGGCGTTCACCACTTCGCCGGGATGGCCGAGGCTGGTGATCACCAGCGGCACCCGGTGGCGCACGATGGTCGCCAGGTCCTCTGCCAGGCGCGGATTGGACCGATGCAGGATCAGGTTGATGCCGTAGGGCGCGCTCGGCGCCCCGGGATGGTCGCGGTCGTGGGCGGCGAGTTCGGCGCCGATGCGCGCGAGCCAGCCGTCGAGTTCGGCGGCGGGACGGGCGTTGAGGGCGGGAAAGGTGCCCGCCACTCCAGCCCGGCAGGCACCGATCACCAGCTCCGGGCCGGAAACCAGGAACATCGGCGCGGCGATCGCTGGCACGCGGAAGCGGCCGCGGAAGGAGGCGGGAATCGGCATGCGTTGTCCTCGGTCGAGCATCCGGGCGAACGCCCGGGAAAAGCGGACTCTAGCATGACCGGCATCGGCTGCCGGCCGGGCACCGAGCACTCCCGATCCGTCCCGGGCGGCCCGCTGCGGGCACCGCCAGCGAGGAACGGCGGTATCATGCTGCGCACCATGGAAGGCATCGAATCCCTCGTCTACGGCATCGGCATCGCCGGCGTCGCCGCCCAGGCGGCGGCCGGCGTGCTCGACGCCGGGCGCAAGCCCTTCGACCTGTTCGGCATCGTCGTCGTCGCCCTCGCCGCCGCGCTCGGCGGCGGCACGCTGCGCGACCTGCTGCTCGACCGCGCGGTGTTCTGGATCGCCGACCAGCGCTACCTGATCGGGGCGATGGCCGCCGGCCTGGCGACCTTCGCCCTGGTGCGCCTGGTGCGCCTACCCGCCCGCCTGTTCCTGCTGCCAGACGCGCTCGGCCTGGCGCTGTTTACCGTCTCCGGCACCCAGGCCGCGCTGGCGCTGGGTGCGCCCTGGCTGGTGGCGAGCCTGATGGGGGTGATCACCGGAGTGTTTGGCGGCATCGTCCGCGACGTGCTGTGCAACGAGCTGCCGCTGGTGTTCACCGGCGAGCTCTACGCCACCGCCTCGTGGGCCGGCGCCCTCCTCCTGCTCGGGCTGATGGCCCACGGCACCAGCCCCGGCCAGGCCGCGCTCGCCGGCGGTTCGCTGACCCTGGCGCTGCGGCTGTGCGCGATCCGCTTCGGCTGGCGCCTGCCGATGTTCAAGGCGCGAAGCTGACGCCGGCGGCCCGAACCGCTGCGGGCCGCCGGCGCAGTGTCACCCCGGCAGGTGGCCGTAGACGCCCTGCTGCCACAGCGCAAGCGCGATCGCGACGACGATCAGCAGGAACATCCAGGTGCCCCACGGGCGCTGCCGCTCGGCATAGGGATCGGCGAGCGCGCGCGAGGCTCCGGGCGGCAGCGTCGCCACTCCGGTGAGCGCGGCGCCGAACGGGATGTTGATCCGCGCCCGGGTATTCACCGCCCAGCCGTTGGCGTCGAGCAGCGGACCGAGGTTGCGCTGGCGCAACTTGAGCCAGGCGAGCAGCATCGACGGCCCCGAGATCAGCAGCAGCACGCCGACCGCGACCAGCGGCATCTGCCACGCCGGCAGCGACAGGACGCCGGTGGCGACCGCCGCCAGTGCGGTGCCGATCGCCCCCAGCGCCAGCCCGATCGCGGCGAAGATGCCGGCGAACTTGGCGATGTCGAAGGCCTGCGCCGCCGCCGGAGCTTCGGCCTTCGTCCCGGCTTCGGCGACGCCGGCCGCGGCGCGCGCCTCGACCGCCTTGTCGCGCGAAGCGGCGAACTTCTGGAGCTGCTCGCCAATCATGCGGCCGACGCGCTTGTACGGCGACCAGAACGCCTGACGCACGCTGATCGGCGCTTCCACCACCTTGACCACGCTGGCGTTCCAGTCGCGCCCCAGGCGGTCGTAGAACACGCCGTTGCGCCCGGGCACCATCATCTCGTCGGCATCGCCGCCGGTCATCGCGGCGACGATGGTGATCGGCGCCTCGTCCTGGCGCACGCACTGGCAATACACCAGGTAGGCACCCGACAGCGGCGCCAGCGCGGCATGCCGCCCCATGTCGGCGACGCGCAGGCACAGCTCGCAGCTGCGCTGGTCGAGGTACAGCGTGCCGGCCTGGAAAATGGCCTTGTTGCCGGCGTTGTAGAAGTCGCTGAGGGTGACGAAGTTGCGCAGCAGGGTGACGAGGTCGCGGTGGTAGCGCACCAGGCGCTCGAGGGCGTCGATCTGCGCCGCTGCCGTCTCGGCGGCGCGGTCCTGCGCGATCAGCGCGCTCAGCCGGGCATGCACGCCCGCCTCGAGCAGCGCGCGCAGCTCGGCCGCAGCGATCGCGGCGACCGGCGAGGCCGGCTTCGCCGCCTGCCAGGCGCGATAGGCGGCAAAGCGCGCGCCGAGGTCCTGCCATTCGGCCTGCGACAGCTCGGCACGGGCACCGAGGATGGGCTCGATCACGCGCGCCTGCAGCGCGGCAACCGGGCCCTCCCAGGCCGGGTTGAGGCCCTCTCCCAGCGGCAGGGCCCGCCCCGGAGCGGCTCGCGCCAGCGCCAGCGCGGCAACCCCCGCGGCATCGGTCCCCAAGGTCTGCACGGATAGCTCCGCATACACCGCGTCGGCCGGATTCAGCGCGGTCGCGGCACGTCCATCGAACGCGGCAAGGCGACAGCGGGTGAAGTAGTCCTCGACCTTGGCACGCACCGCCTCGAACACCGCCGCAGCTTCGGCGGTGGCCTCCCCCAGCGGCAGCACGGTCTGCGGCTCGGCTTCGGCCTGGGCATGCCAGTCGGACACCGCCTGCGCCGCGGCGAAGAAGGCGTCGGCGCGGTCCTGGTCGACGCCCGGCTGCCCGCTGCGGTCATCCACCCTCCCCAGGGTGTCGACGATGAGGCCGACCGCCTTCACCAGTGCAGGATCGGACGTGGTTGCGGCAGCAAGCTCGGCCGGGACGATGCCGTCGCCGTTGAAGTGCCCCGGTGCGAACAGGCGGGTGGTGTCGGCAAGATCGGCCACCGCGATTGCGCTGGCCTCGGGTTTACCGAGATAGGCCAGCGCCTTTTTCGCCGTCGCCAGCAGCTTTCCACCTTCGGGATGGGCGCTGTCGATCGCGGCCAGCGGCAGCGCATCGGCGCTGCGGAACAGCCCGTCCGGATCCTTCAGCACCGCACACACCCAGCGCGCGGCGGCGATCACTTCGGGGGCGCGGATGCGGCCGTCGCCATCGGTGTCGAGCAGCTGCAGCGTGCGGCTGTCGAACTCCAGCCCGGAGGTCGGGCAGGCGAGCACCGACCACAGCTTCTGGTCGAGCTCGCCGAGATGACGCAGGTCGTCCACCGTATCGATGCGGACCTGGTCGAACCCGCCGGAGCGGAAAAAACGCCAGGCATGGCGGTTGTCGTCGCGCTCAGTGCTCACTTTCATCCCCCCGTTCGGCACCGGCCCCGCCGGCATGGAGGAAATATTGCGCTGGAATCGAGCGGGCGGCAACCGGACGGGGCGCGCGGCTCAGCGGTAGCGCCCGCCGACGAAGGGATTGCTCTCGCGCTCTTCGCCGAACGTGGACGTGGGACCGTGGCCGGGGATGAAGGTGATGTCGTCGCCGAGCGGAAAGAGCTTGTCGCGGATCGAGTGGATCAGAGTCTGATGGTCGCCGCGGGGAAAGTCGGTGCGCCCGATCGAGCCGGCGAACAGGACGTCGCCGACGATCGCCAGGCGCGCGCCGGGATGAACGAACACGACATGGCCGGGGGTATGGCCGGGCGCATGAATGACCTGCAAGGTCTCCTCGCCGACGGTGACGGTATCGCCGTCGTGCAGCCAGCGGTCGGGCTCGAAGGCCTCGACGCCGGGAAAACCGAATGTACGGCTCTGCTCCGGCATCCCTTCGATCCAGAAGCGGTCTTCTTCCTGCGGGCCTTCGATCGGCACGCCCAGCTCGCGGGCGAGCTTCGCGGTGCCGCCGGCATGGTCGATGTGGCCGTGGGTGACGAGGATCCGCTCCACCGTCACCCCCAGCTCGCGCACCGCGGCGAGGATGCGGTCGAGGTCGCCGCCGGGGTCCACCACCGCCGCCTTCTTGCTGCGGTCGCACCACAGGATGCTGCAGTTCTGCTCAAAGGGGGTGACCGGGACGATGCTGACCTGGATCATGGGAAGACACTCCTGAATTCGTTGGCACGGGCGGCAGTTTAACCGATCGGCCTTGTGCCGCCGCAGAGGTGAAAAACCCGCCCGGCGACAACTGCCGCGGGGCGGGCGAAGGGTCGGCGCAAGCGCCTCCGGCCGCAGCCGGACGCGGTCAGATCACACCCTGGGCGAGCATCGCGTCGGCGACCTTGACGAAGCCGGCGACGTTGGCGCCGTCGGCGTAGCTCACCGTGCCGTCCTCGCGCTGGCCGTACTTCAGGCAGGCGGCGTGGATGCCGAGCATGATCTCCTGCAGGCGGCCGTCGACCTCGTCGCGCGTCCACGACATGCGCATCGCGTTCTGGCTCATCTCCAGGCCGGAGGTGGCGACGCCACCGGCGTTGCTCGCCTTGCCCGGGGCGTAGAGCACGCCGTTGTGCTCGAACACCTTCACCGCTTCGGCGGTGCTGGGCATGTTGGCACCTTCGGCCACGGCGATCACGCCGTTCTTGACCAGGGTCGCAGCGTCATTGGCGTCGAGCTCGTTCTGGGTCGCGCACGGCAGCGCAACTTCGACCGGCACGTGCCACGGCCGCACGCCCGGCTCGAAGCGGGCGCCGACACGCTCGGCGTACTCGGCGACACGGCCGTAGTAGTGGTTCTTGATTTCCATGAGGACGGCCAGCTTCTCGTGGGTGAAGCCTTCCTCGTCGATCACCGTGCCGCTCGAATCCGAGCAGGTGATCGGCTTCGCGCCGAGCTGGAGCAGCTTCTCGATGGCGTACTGGGCGACGTTGCCCGAACCCGACACCGACACGCGCATCCCGGCGAAGTCGCGCCCGGCATGCTCGAGCATGGCCTGAGCGAAATACACCGTGCCATAGCCGGTCGATTCCGGACGGATCAGCGAGCCGCCGAACGCGAGGCCCTTGCCGGTGAACACGCACGCGGCGTCGTTCGACAGCTTCTTCATCATCCCCGTCATGAAGCCGACTTCACGCCCGCCGACGCCGATGTCGCCCGCCGGCACGTCGGTGTCGGAGCCGATGTGGCGGTACAGCTCGCTGATGAAAGCCTGGCAGAAGCGCATCACTTCACCGGGGCTGCGGCCTTTGGGATCGAAGTCGGAACCGCCCTTGCCGCCGCCCATCGGCAGCGTGGTGAGCGCGTTCTTGAAGGTCTGCTCGAAGGCGAGGAACTTCAGGATCGACAGGTTCACCGAGGGGTGGAAGCGCAGGCCGCCCTTGTAGGGGCCGATCGCCGAGCTGTGCTGGATGCGGTAGCCGCGATTGACCTGCACCTCGCCGCGGTCGTCCACCCAGGAGACGCGGAACATGATCACGCGCTCGGGCTCGATCAGCCGGTCGAGGAGGGAATGCTCGGCATAACGTTGATTCGCGGAAATGAAGGGCCACAGGCTCTCCATGACTTCACTGACCGCCTGCAGGTATTCGGGCTGGCCGGGGTTGCGCTGTTCAACGTAAGCCAGGAACTCCTCGAGAGACTGATATTTCATGGTATTGAGCCTGTAGGTAGGGTGAATTGAAAATGGAGCGGACAGACACGCGCACGCGATGATCTCGGTTTTACCCGAAATCATCGCGTGCGCACCCCAATATTGTGCATCAAAATCCCCACATTGGTGCGTCGCGGGTTGAAAATTTTTCTTTCCGCCCCTTCATGCACCATGGCAGTGCGAAAAGCGGCGGCGCGATGCGATCCCGCCGGCGTGATTGCACCTTCCCGCTCCGCCCCTTATCCTTTCCTCCCGCCCCACTCCCTCCCGCCATGGCCCGCATCCGAATCGAACTCCCCGCCGCCTTCGCCTTCCGGACCGACGTCCCGCTACTGATCTCGCACATCAATTACGGCAACCATCTCGACAACGCCCAACTGCTCGGCGTGGTCTCCGAGGCGCGGGTGCGTTTCCTGAAATCGATGGGCTACACCGAACTCGACGTCGACGGCTGCGGCATCATCGTCGCCGACGCCGCCGTCCAGTACCGCGCCGAAGCCTTCCACGGCGAAACCATGACCGTCGACATGACCGCCGCCGACTTCCACGAACACGGCTGCGACCTTGCATGGCGGATGTCGGACCAGGCGAGCGGGCGCGAAGTGGCGCGCGGCAAGACCGGGATCATGTTCTTCGACTACGGCGCGCGGCAAAAGGCACCCGTTCCGGAGCGCTTCCGGCAGCGCTTCACCGCCTCCTGAAGCACTGCCGGCGCACCCCGTTGCACTCCGCTCCCCGCGCCCCCGGCACCGCACCCCGCCAGGCGCCCCCGACCCGCGACGCTTCCCCGCCATGCACAGTGCAGCCCATCCGGAGCAGCCCTCCCCACGCCCCCGCGTTGCCGTGATCGGCGGCGGTCCGGCCGGCCTGATGGCGGCCGAAACCCTGGCCAACGGCGGCGTGGACGTCACCGTGTTCGACGCCATGCCCTCGGTCGGGCGCAAGTTCCTGCTCGCCGGGCGCGGCGGGCTCAACCTCACCCACAGCGAAGCGGCCGACACCTTCCTCGCCCGCTACGGCGAGCGCCGCGGCGCCCTCGCGCCGATGCTCGCCGCCTTCGGCCCGCAGGCGCTGCGCGAATGGGCGCACGGCCTCGGGGTGGAGACCTTCATCGGCAGTTCCGGGCGTGTGTTTCCGCGCGAAATGAAGGCGGCGCCGCTGCTGCGCGCCTGGCTGGCGCGGCTGCGCGCGGCCGGCGTGCACTTCGCCGTGCGCCACCGCTGGCTGGGCTGGGCCGGGAACGGCACGGCGCTGCGCTTTGCCGCCCCGGGCGGAGAACGCACGGTCACGGCCGACGCCGTGGTGCTCGCGCTGGGCGGCGGCAGCTGGGCCAGGCTGGGCTCGGACGGCGCCTGGGTGGCGCTGCTGCGCGCCGCCGGCGTCGACGTCGCCGCGCTGCAGCCGGCCAACTGCGGCTTCGACATCGGCTGGAGCGCGCACTTCGCCGAGCGCTTCCGCGGCCAGCCGCTGAAATCGGTCGCCGCCCGCGTCACCGACGCCGGCGGCCGCGTGCACCAGCGTGCCGGCGAAGCCCTGATCTCCGCCACCGGCATCGAAGGCGGGCTGATCTACGCCTTGTCGGCGGTGCTGCGCGACACCCTGCGCGCCCAGGGCAGCGTCACCTTCTATCTCGACCTCGCCCCCGGGCGTAGCCTGGAGCGCCTGACTGCGGAGCTTTCCCGTCCGCGCGGGCGCCGCTCGCTGGCCAGCCACCTGCAGGGCCAGGCCGGGATCAAGGGGGTCAAGGCCGGGCTGCTGCACGAATGCCTGGGGAAAGCCGATTTCGACGATCCCGCACGCCTCGCCGCCGGGATCAAGGCGCTGCCGCTGCGCCTGGCCGCGCCACGCCCGCTCGACGAGGCGATCAGCAGCGCCGGCGGCGTGCGCTTCGAGGCGCTGGATCCGAACCTGATGCTGCAGGCGGTCCCCGGCGTGTTCTGCGCCGGCGAAATGCTCGACTGGGAAGCGCCCACCGGCGGCTACCTGCTCACCGCCTGCTTCGCCAGCGGCGCGGCCGCCGGGCGCGGCGTGCGGACGTGGCTGCAGGCTCGCACCTCGCGCCCGGCGGCCGGTGGATGAAGGAGATCACGGCAAGGGATCGCTGAACGGAGCGGGCGAACAGGACCGGACGAACAAAGCCGGGCGGTCTCACCCGGGCCCGGGCAGCCGGGCCGGCCCCGTCACCGCGGGTCGGAAGAGCATCCGCGCTCCCGGGCCACGACCACCGCCTCGAGGCGGCGCAAATACAGGGCCAGGCCGAACACGGCGAGCACGCACCCACCGACGGCCAGGCTCACTCCGGGCCAGCGCCCCCCGCTCCAAGCCAGGCCGACGAGGGAGCCCGGGATGCTGGCCCCCAGGTAATAGCCGGTGAGGTACAGTGCCGCGGCCAGCGCCCGCCGCTCGCTCGCGCGCGCGCCGACCCAGCCGCTGGCGGTGGCATGAGCGCCGAAAAAACCGAAGGTGAACAAGGCTACGCCGCCGATCACCGCGGGAAGCGATTCGGGCAGGGTCAGCCCCAGGCCGAGCCCCATCACCGCCACCATGATCCATAACACCTGCCTGCGCCCGATCCGATCGACCAGCCGCCCCGACCACGCCGAAGCCCAGGTGCCCAGCACGTAGAGCAGGAAAATGGCCCCGATCGCGCTCTGCCCCAATTCGAAAGGCACGGCCTCGAGGCGGAAGCCGAGGTAATTGTAGAGCCCGACGAATGCCCCCATCAGCAGGAAGGAGGACAGGAACAGGACGGGCAGGCCGGGGTCGCGGAAGATGCGTCCCAGATCAGCGGCGAGGGCGGCGGGCGCCATGCTGCGCGGCTCGAAATGGCGCGATGCGGGGACGCATTTCCAGAACAGCAGGGCGGCCGCAAGCCCGATCAGACCGAGGACCAGGAAGGCGCTCTGCCAGTCGCTCCACTCGGTGACCAGCGCGGCGATGAAGCGCCCGCTCATCCCCCCCAGGGCGTTGCCGGCGATGTAGAGCCCCATCGCCCGGCCTCTGGCGTCGGGGGCGATCTCCTCTCCCAGCCAGGCCATCGCCGCCGCCGGCAGCCCGGCGATGGAAATGCCGAGCAGGGTGCGCAGGACCAGCAGCTGCTGGAAATCCGCCACCAGCGGCATCAGCAGGGAGAAGAAGGCCGAGCCGGCAAGCGAGCATTTCATCAACCGCGCCCGGCCGAAGCGGTCCGACAGCAGGCTGGCGGGGACCAGCATCAGCGCGAGCGCCGCGGTGGCGACCGAAACCGACAGGCTGGCGCTGGCCGGCGCCACGCCGAAATACGCGGAAAACAGGGGGAGCAGGGGCTGGGGGCCGTACAGCAGGCAGAACGTGGCAAAGCCGCCGACGAACATGGCGAAATTGGCCCGCCGGTACGCGGCCGTGCCGGCGGCGAGGTGGCTGGGTTCGTGGGCGGCGGTGGACATGGGCGCAGGCGTTCGGAGGAGGGAGTTCGGGGAATCGTAGTTGCCCGTTTACACGCAGTCCAATATATTCAATAGCATCAAATAATCTAAAAAACAGATCAATGGAACTGCGCCACCTGCGCTACTTCGTCACCGTGGCCGAAGAGCTGCACTTCACCCGGGCCGCCGAACGCCTGCACATCGGCCAGCCGCCTTTGTCGATGCAGATCCGCGATCTGGAAGCGGAGCTGGGCGTGGCCCTGTTCGAACGCAGCAAGCGCCGGGTGGCGCTGACCGAGGCCGGAGAACGCTTTCTGGTGCGCGCCCGGGCGATCCTCGACGATGCCGCGGCGGCGACCGAAGAAGCCCGGCGCGCCGCCCGCGGCGAGCTGGGCCGGCTGCGGATCGGCTTCACCTCGTCCCTGCCCTACTCCACCACCCTGCCCGACCTGCTCTACGCCTACCGCCAGCGCTATCCTGAAGTGGAACTGCAGCTCACCGAAATGTTCACCGACGCGCAATTGGCCGCCCTGGCCAGGGGCCGGCTGGATGTGGGCCTGGTGCGCTATGTCGGTGGCCCCGTCGCGGCAGGGGTCAAGGTGCGGGAAATCGGCCGCGACCCCCTGCGCCTGGTGATCAACGTCGCCCACCGCCTCGCCGGGCGGAGCTCGATCCGCTTCGCCGAGCTCGCCGACGAAGCCTTCATCACCTTTCCACCGGGCGCCGGAACCGGACTGCCGGCCCTGCTCGCGCAGCTCAGCCGGCGCGCCGGCTTCGAGCCCCGGATCGTGCAGACCGCACGCGAGGCCACCACCCAGATCGGCCTCGTCGCCGCCGGCCTGGGCCTGGCCCTGCTCCCCGCCCCGCTCGAATGCGTGCACATTCCCCGCGTCCGCTACCTGCCGATCGACGACGAGGGCGCCCATTTCGCCCTCTCCGTCGCCGTCCGCGAAACCGATACCCGCCCCCTGCTGGCGGGCTTTCTCGAAGTACTGGAGCAGCTGCGCCCGCACGCCGGCTGAGAGCCCCGCAAGCGGTGAACGACTCACCAGTTCGACTCGCGCTCCGGGGTCGCGCTGATGCGGTGGATCGACAAGTCGGCGCCGTTGAACTCCTCCTCCTGCTCCAGGCGCAGGCCGACCACCGCCTTCAGCGCCCCATAGACGAGCCCGCCGCCGACGAGCGCGACGGCGATGCCGAGCGCAGTCATGATCAACTGCGGCAGGAACGCCACGCCGCCCAGGCCGCCGAGCGCTGCGCTGCCGAACACCCCCGCCGCCAGCCCGCCCCACGCCCCGCACAGCCCGTGCAGCGGCCACACCCCGAGCACGTCGTCGATCTTCCAGCGGTTCTGGGTCAGGGTGAACATCAGCACGAACAGCGCGCCGGCAACCGCGCCCACCACCAGCGCCCCGAGCGGGTGCATCACGTCCGAGCCGGCGCACACCGCGACCAGGCCGGCGAGCGGGCCGTTATGGACGAAGCCGGGGTCGTTGCGCCCGGCCGCGAGCGCCGCCACCGTGCCGCCGACCATCGCCATCAGCGAGTTGATCGCGACCAGGCCGGAAATGCTGTCGAGCTTCTGCGCCGACATCACGTTGAAGCCGAACCAGCCCACGATCAGGATCCACGCGCCGAGGGCGAGAAAGGGGATCGACGACGGCGGGTGGGCGGCGATCGCGCCACTGCGCGAATAACGTCCGCGCCGCGCGCCCAGCAGCAGTACCGCCGGCAGCGCGATCCAGCCGCCCATCGCATGCACCACCACGGAGCCGGCGAAATCGTGGAACTCGGCGCCGAAGCTCGCCTTCAGCCAGGCCTGGATGCCGAAGGCCTGGTTCCAGGCGATGCCTTCGAACAACGGATAGACGAAGCCGACGAGCACGAAAGTCGCCGCCAGCTGGGGCTGGAAGCGCGCGCGCTCGGCGATGCCGCCGGAGATGATCGCCGGGATCGCCGCGGCGAAAGTCAGCAGGAAGAAGAAGCGGGTCAGTTCGTAGCCGCTTCTTTCGACCAGAACCTGGGCGCCACTGAAAAAATGCACGCCGTAGGCGATGCCGTAGCCGATGAAGAAATACGCCAGCGTCGACACCGCGAAATCGGACAGGATCTTGACCAGGGCATTGACCTGGTTCTTCTTGCGCACCGTGCCGAGCTCGAGAAAGGCGAAGCCGGCATGCATCGCGAGCACCATGATCGCGCCCAGCAGGATGAACAATACGTCGTTGCTCGAATTGACCGCTTCCATAAGACCTCCATATCGGACGTCCTTTTGAAGCAAGCACTGTTCCAGTGCGACAAACCGCACCGGAACACGCCGTTGCCACCATTACCGGGCATTCCTGCGCACCACCAGCGTGCGCTCTGCACGCGCCACCCTCCAACCTGGTGCGTCCGGCGCCGGCCGGAGCGAGTTGCCGCCGCGATGCGGCTCACCTATGGTGAAGCGTGGCCGGCATATGAAAACGATTCCCGCCAACGGCGTTCGCGGCCACGCGCAGCCCACACACCGGGAGCAGGCCGCCCCCGGCGCACCGCCCCGCAAGGAGACCCCCATGAGCAAGTACAAGGTTGGCTACTTCGTCGGCAGCCTGTCGAGCACGTCGATCAACCGCCTGCTGGCGAAAGCGCTGGTGCGCCTGGCGCCGCCCGAACTGGAACTGAGCGAAATCCCGATCAAGGACCTGCCGCTGTACAGCCAGGACTACGATGCCGACTTCCCGCCGGTCGCACGCGCCCTCAAGAAGAACATTGCCGAGGTCGATGCCATCCTCTTCGTCACCCCCGAATTCAACCGCTCGATTCCCGGCGGGCTGAAGAACGCGATCGACTGGGCGAGCCGCCCCTGGGGCAAGAACTCCCTTGCCCGCAAGCCCGCGGGCGTGATCGGTGCCTCCCCCGGCTCGATCGGCACCGCGCTCGCGCAGCAGAGCCTGCGCGGCGTGCTGTGCTTCTGCAACGCTCCCCTGATGAATACGGTCGAGGCCTACCTCCAGTTCAAGCCCGGACTGATCACCGAAGACGGCCAGGTCACCGACCCGTCGACGGCCGACTTCCTGCGCAACTACATGAACGAGTTCCACGCCTTCATCGTGCGCGTGCTGACCGTGCTGCCGCGCACCCCCTGATCGATCGAACCCGAACCCACCACGACCGACTGGACGCCCCATTCCGTTCCGGCCGTGGTGCGGCGCGCGGCGCGGCCGGCCCGTCCGGAGAGGGACCGCAGCGCCTTCGGGTCGCTGCCCCCGGGGAGCCGCCTTTGGGCTGTTTTCTCGCCGCAGCGTAAAATGCGCTTTTGACCGCCCCTCGCCGCCGATGCCCGCCCCCCCTGCCGCCGCCCGCCGCCCCGAACTGCTCGCCCCCGCCGGCACCCTGGAGATGATGCATACCGCCTTCGCCTACGGCGCGGACGCGGTCTATGCCGGCCAGCCGCGCTATTCGCTGCGCGTGCGCAACAACAGCTTCGGCCAGCTCGATACGCTCGCCGCCGGCATCGACGCCGCCCACGCCGCCGGCAAGCTGTTCTACCTGGTCGCCAACATCACCCCGCACAACGCCAAGGTGCGCAGCTTCGAGGCCGACATGGCGCCGGTGATCGCGCTCCGCCCCGATGCCCTGATCATGGCCGACCCCGGGCTGATGATGCTGGTGCGCGAGCGCTGGCCGGAGACGGACCTCCACCTCTCGGTGCAGGCCAATACCACCAACTACGCGTCGGTGCGCTTCTGGCAGTCGGTCGGGGTCAAGCGCATCATCCTGTCGCGCGAACTGTCGCTCGACGAGATCGCCGAGATCCGCGACGCCTGCCCGGACATCGAGCTCGAAGTCTTCGTCCACGGCGCGCTGTGCATCGCCTACTCCGGACGCTGCCTGCTGTCGGGCTACTTCAACCACCGCGACCCCAACCAGGGCAGCTGCACCAACGCCTGCCGCTGGGATTACAGCCTGCACGCAGCGGGCGAGGACGCCAGCGGCAACGTCCACACCGACGGCGGCCCGCCCATCGGCACCCCGAAAGACGCCGGTGCGGTCGGCACCGCCACCCGCAGCCGGCGCGAGCTGACGCTCGGCGGCGGCCCGCGCCACCTCGGCGGCAGCAAGCCGTGGCTGCTCGAAGAAGGCACCCGCCCCGGCGAGCTGATGCCGATCGAAGAGGACGAGCACGGCACCTACATCCTCAACTCGAAGGATCTGCGCGCGATCGAGCACGTGCACCGCCTGGTCGAGATCGGCGTCGATTCGCTGAAGATCGAAGGCCGCACCAAGAGCCCGTACTACGTCGCCCGCGCCGCCCAGGGCTACCGCCGCGCGATCGACGACGCCCTCGCCGGCCGCCCCTTCGACCCCCGCCTGCTCGGCGAACTCGAAGGGCTGGCGAGCCGCGGCTACACCGACGGCTTCTACCAGCGCCACCACACCCCCGAACAGCAGAACTACCTGCGCGGCCATTCCGAGTCCGGGCGCAGCCTGCTGGTGGGCGAAGTGGTGGGCTACGATGCCGCCCGCGGACTGGCCGAAGTCGAAGTCAAGAACGGCTTCGCCCCCGGTGACCGGCTCGAATTCGTGCAACCTGGCGGCAACCGCGACGGCGTCCCGGCGCAGGTCCTCGCCGCCGACGGCAGTGCGCTCGCGCGCGTCCCCGGCAGCGGCCGGCGGGTGTGGCTGGCGCTGCCCGCAGGCAGCGACCCGGCGCAACCCTGCTTCATCGCCCGCTACCTCTGACCCGGCCCGCCGCCCGCGGGTGCACCACCTTCCCGCACGGTAGCCGCCCCCTCCCGCCTCCCGACCTTCGCCATGATCCTCGACATCGACCTCGTTTCCGACTTCGTCTGCCCCTGGTGCTTCCTCGGCAAGACCCGCCTCGACCATGCCCTCGCCGAACTCCGCGCCAGCCGCCCCGACCTCGAAGTCCGGGTGAACTGGCTGCCCTTTTTCCTCAACCCGGACACGCCGGCGGCGGGCGAGCCCTACCGCGCCTTCCTCGACGCCAAGTTCGGCGGCCCGATCAAGGCCGAGGCGGTGCTCGACAGCGTGCGCGAGGCCGCCGCGATGGACGGCTTGCACTACGCCTTCGAGCGCATCCAGACCCGCCCCAACACCCTCGACGCCCACCGCCTGATGTACCGGGCGCAGGCCGCGGGGCGCAAGCCGGCCCACATCCAGGCGCTGGCCCAGGCCTTGTTCGCCGCCCATTTCCAGGAAGGGCGGGACATCGGCGATGCGGACACGCTGGCCGACCTTGCCGCCGCCTGCGGCGACCGCCGCGACGCAGTGGCCGCCTACCTCGTCGGCAAGGCGGACATCGACAAGGTCGGGCGCATGGCCGAGGGCGTGCGCCGGCAGGGCATCGACGGCGTGCCCTTTTTCATCCTCAACCGCAAACTGGCGCTGTCCGGCGCACAATCGGCGGCGGTGCTGGGGGCGGCGATCCTGCAGTCGCTGCAGACGGGCAAGCCGTCCTGAGCCTGCCGCCGGGGGTGGGAACACCGGCCCCCGAACCCGCGTCTGAACACAGGCGAGCGGGACCGCCTGTTCGGCTCCGCCACCGCGATCCGCGCGAAAGCCCCGCTAAAAAATCACCGGAAGCCGCAATCGCCGCCGTGCCTTCCCCCGGTCCAGGATGAACGCCACTCCGCCCATGCTCACTGCCGACGACCTCGAAGCCCTCGCCCGGGCGCGCTGGCTGCTGGACAACCCCAGCCTCGCCGCGCGCCTGAGCGGCTTCATCGGCAGCCCGCTCGAACGCGGCCTCGCCCGCCTGCCGCAGGCCTGGCGCGCCCGCGTCGGCGCGCTCGCCCATGACGCCCTGCTGCGCGCGCTCGCCACGGCGGCAAAAACGCTGAAGGCGGAAGCGGACAGCGCCTCGCCGCGCCTGCACAAGCTGCTCGGCTCGGTCAGCGGCGGCGCCGGCGGCGCCTTCGGCCTCGCCGGGCTGACGGTGGAAATTCCGCTGTCGACGGTGCTGATCATGCGCGCCATCCTCGACATCGCGCGCGCCGAGGGCGAGGACATCACCGCCCCCGGCGCACGCCTGGCGGCGCTCGAAGTGTTCGCCCTCGGCGGCCCCGCGCGCAGCGACGACGCCGCCGATGCCGGCTACTACGCGGTGCGCGCAGCGCTCGCCACCGGCGTCAGCGAGGCCGCCCGCCATCTCGCCGAAAAGGGCCTGAGCGCCGAGGGCGCGCCCGCGCTGGTGCGCCTGATCACCCTCGTCGCCGCGCGCTACAAGGTCCAGCTCACGCAGAAGGCCGCCGGCATGCTGGTGCCGGGCATCGGCGCCGCCGCGGGCGCGGCGATCAACCTGATGTTCATGAACCACTTCCAGGACGTCAGCCGCGGCCACTTCACCGTGCGCCGGCTCGAACGCCGCTACGGTGCGGACGCGGTGCGCGCCGCGTGGCGGGCGCTGGATGCAGGCAGGGGCGCACCGCGGCCCTGAGGCCCCGCCGCGCCCAGGCCGAGCAGCTCGCGCACCCGCGCCTCGCCGAGCACGCCCGATACCGCCACTGCCCCACCGCGACCGTCGAAGAACAGCGTGCGCGGCAGTTCGCCGCGCCAGTCGGGATCGATGGCGAAGGCCAGGCGCTCAGGGGCCTCATCGCCATAGGCAAAACGCTCGCCGGGCACGCCGAAACGCTCGAGGATCGCGCCCAGCTGCGGCTCGGCCGGTTCCACGGCGAGCGTGATCAGGCGCAGGCCGGGCTCGGCCTGCGCCATCGCCGCGAACAGGGCGAGGTTCTTCTTGCAATGCACGCACTCGGCCGACCACAGCGCCAGGATGGTCGGCGCGCGGTGGGCGGCGGGGGCGACGAGGCGGCGCGCGCCGGCCGCATCGAGGCTGACGAAAGCCGGTGCGGTGGGAGGCATCGCAGCGGCACCCGCCGCGGCGGGCACGCTCGCCGTCATCGTGTCCGCCGCGGCCGGCGTCGCCCAGCCCAGCAGCACGGCGGCGAACACGGCAGCCAGCACGGCTACCGCATTTTTCCTCAGGTGGTTCGTCTTCATCGCAGTGCATACCCCTTCATGCCTTCATCGGCGGTGCGCCAGAACGCGAACAGGGTCTCGCCCCGGCGCAACAGGCGCGGCTGGTCGGACGCACCCGCGGTGGCGGCCAGTTCCTGGCTGCGGAAGCTGCGCCCGCCATCGTCGGAGAGTTCGGCGAAAAGCCGGGTGCGCTCGCCGTCGAATTCCTTCCACACGATGGCAAGGCGCACACCGGCAAGGGCGATGTCGGCATGCGCGGCGCGCGGCCCGCCGACCGCGCGCTGGCCTTCGACCGCGCCGGCGCTGAGGCGGCCGTAGAACACCCGCCCCGCGCCCGCGCGCTGGTTGAACCACACTGCATGGCGGCTGCCGTCGGCGGCGACCGCCAGCGCCGGGCCATGGTGCGGGCAGGCATCGATCTGCCAGCGGTCGAAGGTTGCGCGCACAAGCGGCGCCGCAGCGCCGTCGGCGTCGACACGGGCGAGCGCGTGATCACGCTCGTTGGGCGCGAAAACGTGGCGCCACAGCAGCAGCGGCGCGCCGTCGACGTCCTCGGTCAGCGCCAGCCGGCAGCACTGGCAGCTGTGGTCGACGAGCTTCACTTCGGGCCGGAAGCTGCGTCCGCCGTCATCGGACAGCGCGGCATAGATCGCCGAGCCGCGGTAGTCGCCGCCCTCGCGCCTGGCTGCGGCACCGTCACGGCCGTCGATCCAGGCAAGCACCACCTGGCCGTCGCTCATCACCCGCATCGCATTGAAGCTGTGGCCGACGATGCTGCGGTCACGATGCACGGTCACCGGCTCGTCGAAGTGCAGGCCGTCGGCAGCGCGCGCGAAGCGGACGTCGCCGGTGAAACGCTCCTCGAAACGGCGCGCCCACGACACCAGCACCGCGCCGTCGGCGGCGAAGGCGAGCTGCGGCCGGTTCTCACCGTCGGCCGCGATCGCCTCCGGGACGCGGTTGACCACCGCCGCTTCGACCCAGTGCTGGCCGGCGTCGGTGCTGCGGTGGAGCACGACATGGCCGTCGCGGCTGGCGACCGCGTACCAGCTGCCGTCGGGCGCGATCGCGGCGCTGGTGCCGAGTTCGGGCCGCGCCGCCTTCGCCGGCTTGTCCGCCACCGCTTTTTCCATTACCGGCTTGTCCGTTGCCACATGCCCGCCATGCGCGGCGGCGGCGCCCACGATGCCCAACGCAAGCACGGCGCCGCACACCCGGCGCCCCCATGACCACAACATCCTTTTCATCATCCTTGCTCCTGATAAATCGCCATTTCCATCCTCACCATTTCGCCTGCAGGCCGGCATAGACGGTGCGCGGCAGGCCGGCGGTGTAACTGGCTGCACCGCTCGACAGGCCCGAAGTCTCGGCGTGGCGACGGTCGAACAGGTTGGTGACGCTGGCGTAGGCCTCGAAGCCCTTGGCGAAGGGGACGCTCGCGCGCAGGTTGAAGAGGTCGTGGCCGTCGTACTTGCTGGTGTTGGCGGCGTCGCGCCAGTAGCTGCCGAGGCGGAACCATTCGAGCTGCACGCGCCCGCCGTTCATTGCCGCCGGCGCGTAGCTCAGGCGGGTGTTGGCGAGCAGGCGCGGGGCGGTTTCCATCTCCTTGCCGCTGAAATCGGCCGTGCCCGACACGACCCAGGTTTCGTACGTATGCTTGGCGTAGGACAGGCTGGCGTCGAGCCGCCAGTCGCGCGCCAGCGCCAGGCCGAGGCCGGCCTCAACACCGCGGTGCAGGGTCTCGCCGGCATTGACCGCGGTGCGCTGGTTGGTGAGCGGGTCCTGGAAGCTGACGATGTCGTCCTTCTTGGTCATGTGATAAAGGGACAGTTCGTAGCTGAGGCCGCCCGCATGGCCGCGCAAGCCGGTCTCGAAACTATCGACGACGACCGGTTTGAGCTTCAGCAGCGATTCGGCCTGGGCCTGCGCGCGCGCCGCGCTGGACTCGCGGCTGCCGCGGAAGACCTGGCTTTCGGAGGGCGCACGGAAGGCGTTGCTGTAGGACACGAAGCCGCTCAGCTGCTCGGTGAACGCCCAGGTGGCGCCCAGCTTCGGGCTGAGGTGGTGGTAGCCGACCTTGGTGCTGGCGGCGTGGCCGTACCAGCCGTTCCCCGGGAAAGGTCCCGCCACCCCCTGGGTGGCGCCGGCCGCACCGCCGTTGAACTTGTTCGTGTAGTCATATTGCATGTCGTCGTAACGCACTCCGGCAGTGACGCGCAGACGCTCGAGGGGCGAGATTTCGCCGTGGAGATAAGGCGAGAGGGCGCGGAAAGTGACGTCGTAGCGATAGATCTGCACCGCCGCCACGGCACGGTCGAGGCGGTAGGAGGTGCCGCCGAAGGCGTTGGTCGTGCGCGTCAGGGCGATCGAATCCTCGTCGCGCGAGCCGGGGCTGTAGTCGACATCGAAGCCGGCGATGAGGCGCGCGCGCAGCGGCGCGAAATCCATCCGGTACTTGCTCAGGAAGCCGAAGGACTGGTTCTCGGTCAGGTAACGGTTGGGGTCGTAGCTGACCGTCCAGCTCGGGATGATCTTCATCCGGTTGTCGCGGAAGTACGGCGTCACCGACAGCAGGGTGGTGGCAGTCTCACGCTCGAAGGCGGTCGACAGGCGGAAGGCCTCGACTTCGCGGAAGGAGAACGGAATGTTGTTGCTGCGCGGCGCGTGGTGGAACTCGGCCCGGTTCAGGCTGCCGACGTGCTGCTGGTCGACGCTGGAAAAGGACAGCACGGTCTTCAGCAGCGCGTCGTCGGCCAGCGCGCGGTCCCAGCGCAGGGTGCCGGCGCGGCGGTCGTAGCCGGCGTCGCGCTGCCAGCCATCGCTGTGGGTCAGGTTCAGGCTGGCGCGCCAGGCGTCGTCCGCATCGGCGTCGCCGCCGCTCGCCAGCACCCGGCCCCAGCCGTGCGCGCCGGCCTCGCCGCCGAGCTCGAACTCGGGCCCGGAAGGCGGCGTGCGCGTGAGCACGTTGATCGTGCCGCCGATCGCGTCCGAACCGTACAGCGCGCTGCCCGGGCCTTTGGAGACTTCCAGCCCGCCCGACTGCGGCACGTTGATCTCGTACAGCGCGTTGTGGTTGAAGAAGCCGGTCGAGCGCGTCGGAATGCCGTCTTCCAGATAGAGATAGACCGCGGCGGTGGTCAGCGGCTGGCGGATCGCGGTGGAGTGGCCTTCGCCCGACAGGTTGCTGATCCACACTCCGGGAACCTGGTTGAGCACTTCCTTCGGGTGCGCCGGGCGGGTCGCGGCGAGGGTCTGCTCCTTCACTGCAGACACCGTGGCCGGGGTCTCGCCGAGCGGGCGCGCCTCGCGCGTCGCGGTGACGCTGACTTCGCCCAGCACGGGCAGGGTTTCGGCGGCGGCGGCGAACGCGGCGCCGAGGGCCGCGCTCAGGGCGGCAAGCTGCTGGTATTTCACGCTGTACTCCTTTCCTGGATGCGCGGGCACGCACCGGGGCCACGCCGCCGGCAGCGTCTGCGCATCGACATCGGGGGGCGGGCGCGCGCGCCCGCCGGGTCGATCGACTCGGGTTAACCGATGAATGGAGGAGCCCCCGCGGCAGCCGTGGGCACGGCTGTAGCCAGAGACTCAGGCGTACGCGGGCGGTGCGCGTGGACGGGAGGCGGCCCACGGCAGACGGGGCCGTGGCGCGTGGAGGGTGAACGCGGCGACGACGTCCCCGCCCTGCGCCGCCGGCACGCCCGCCGCGCCCCAGGGCGCGGGCAGCGCGCTGGCGAACAGGCTGCAGAAGACGCAGGGCTTGACCGGGCGCTCCGCATCGTCGGCCGGATCCTGCGCACCGCCTGCGCCGGCGACGTGCTCGATGCCGTAGGCAGTGCAGATCTCCAGCCACATCGCGTCGCCCGAGGCGCGATAGGCCGCTTGCGACAACGCCGGCGCGAGCGTGGCGACCAGCATCGCGAAGGTCGCGATCCAGGCGGTGAGCGTGCGGGCGGAGGCGGTCATCATTGGACGGCCACGCAATGCTTCGTGTCGCAACGGGAAGGGAAATGGCAATGCTTCGTGTCGCAACGGGAAGGGAAATGAAAAGCGCGGCGGAGAAACATCACTCGATGTTCTGCACCTGCTCGCGCATCTGCTCGATCAGCACCTTCATTTCCATCGCAATCGCGGTGATGTCGGTGGCGGGGGACTTCGAGGCCAGGGTGTTGGCCTCGCGGTTGAGTTCCTGCATCAGGAAGTCGAGGCGTTTGCCGGCGGCACCGCCAGCCTTGAGGATGCGTTCGACCTCGTCGAGATGGGTGACGAGGCGGGAGAGCTCTTCGGCGACGTCGATGCGCTGGGCGTAGAGCGCGACTTCCTGACGGATGCGGTCCTCGTCCAGGCTGGCGACCGCGTCGCGCAGCTTGGCGGTGAGGCGCTCCTGGTATTCGAGCACCACCGCCGGCATGCGCGGGGTGGCGACGGCGACCAGCTCGCGCATCCGCACGACGCGCTCGCGGATCATGGCGGCGAGCTTGTCGCCTTCGCGGCGGCGGCTGGCGACCAGTTCGTCGAGCGCGGCCTCGGTGAGGGCGACGATCGCCGGCAGCATCTCGTCGAAGCCGAGGCTGTCGTCGGCGAGCATGCCCGGCCAGCGCAGCAGCTCATGCACCGACAGCGGCGCGGCATCGGCAAAGCGCGTGCGCAAGCCGGCCTCTGCCTCGGCGAGCTGGTCGAGGAGGGCGGTGTTGAGCGCCAGCCCGCGCGCGGTACCGTGCCCAGCCTGCAGGTTCAGCCGGCACTCCACCTTGCCCCGGCCGAGGCGCGCGGCCAGGCGCTCGCGGATCGCCGGCTCGGCCTGGCGCAGGTCGTCGACGATGCGAAAGCCGAGATCGAGGTAGCGGGAATTGACGCTGCGCAGCTCGAGGTGGAGGCTGACGCTGCCCAGGTCGCGGTTCTGCACCGCGAAGCCGGTCATGCTGTGGATCATCGGGGGGTCTCCGGGAACCCGGCGTGATCGTTTACACTGGGGTCCGATTCAGGAAGGAAGCTGTGAAGACCGCGATTCTAGCGCCCCCGAAGACCCCGTCTCAAGCCAGCCCGCTGCCGGCGGGCTTCGCGCTCGAGCGCTACCGCATCGAACGCCCGCTGTCGCGGGGCGGCTTTTCGACCGTCTACCTGGCCCACGACGAGACCGGCACCCCGGTCGCAGTCAAGGAATACCTGCCGGGCGCGCTGGTGCAGCGCGACGCCGGCGAGATCGAGCCACGGGTGACGGACGCCCAGCGCGCGGTCTTCTTCCGCGGCATGAAGTGCTTTTTCGAGGAAGGGCGCGCACTGGCCCGGCTCGACCATCCCAACGTGACCCGGGTGCTCAACTTCTTCCGCGCCAACGGCACCGTTTATATGGTGATGCGCTTCGAGCACGGCCGCACCCTGCACGACACCAGTCGCCACCACCGCGGCGCCCTGCCCGAAGCCTTCGTCCGCACGCTGTTCGCACGCCTGCTCAACGGCCTGCGCGAAGTCCATGCGCACCGGCTGCTGCATCTCGACCTCAAGCCGACGAACATCCACCTGCGCACCGACGGCACCCCGGTGCTGCTCGATTTCGGCGCCGCGCGCCGGATCCTGCACGCCGACCAGGCCGTGCTCGAACCGATCTTCACCCCCGGCTTCGCCGCCCCCGAACAGCACCACCGCGGCGCGCCCCTAGGCCCCTGGACCGACATCTACGGCGTCGGCGCGAGCCTCTACGCCACGCTCGCCGGCGCCGTTCCGCCGCGCGCCGACGAGCGCCGCCGGACGGATTCCCTCGTGCCGCTGGCGCGGACCCGGGCCGGCGGCTACAGCGCCGACCTGCTCGAGCTCGTGGACCACTGCCTGCAGCTCGACCCCCTGGCCCGCCCGCAAAGCGTCCCTGCGCTGCAAAAGGCACTGCGCCCCCCGCCCGCTGCGCCGGCGCGCGCATCCTGGCCCGGTGTGCTGCGCGGGCTCCTCAAGGCCCGGCCCCGCCACCACTGACCGGGACCGGCCATGCCCCACCTTGCCGGAAATACCAGACCGGCCAGCAACGGCCCCGGCCGATCTCATCGCTCCCCCTCCATCCCCCTCTCAGCACAGGAACCTTCATGCGACCCAGCCAGCGCCAGCCCGACGAACTCCGCCCCGTCCGCCTCACCCGCGGCTTCACCTGCCACGCCGAAGGCTCGGTGCTGGTCGAATTCGGCGCCACCCGCGTGCTGTGCACCGCCAGCGTCGAGGACAGCGTGCCCGCCTTCCTCCGCGGCAAGGGCCAGGGCTGGCTCACCGCCGAGTACGGCATGCTGCCGCGCGCCACCCATACCCGCAGCGCGCGCGAGGCCGCCAAGGGCAAGCAGAGCGGCCGCACCCAGGAAATCCAGCGCCTGATCGGGCGCAGCCTGCGCGCGGTGGTCGACCTCGCCGCGCTCGGCGAACGCCAGATCGTCATCGACTGCGACGTCCTCCAGGCCGACGGCGGCACCCGCACCGCCGCCATCACCGGCGCCTGCGTCGCGGTGCATGACGCCCTCGTCGGCCTCGTCGCCGCCGGCAAGCTCGCGCGCAACCCGATGCGTGAATTCGTCGCCGCGGTGTCGGTCGGCATCCACGACGGCGTGCCGGTGCTCGACCTCGACTACGCCGAAGACTCGGCCTGCGACACCGACATGAACGTGGTGATGACCGAGGGCGGCGGCCTCATCGAAGTGCAGGGCACCGCCGAAGGCGCGGCGTTTTCGCGCGCCGAGCTCGACGCCCTGCTCGATCTGGCCGAACTCGGCGGCCGCCACCTGTTCGAACTGCAGCGCGCCGCCGTGCACGGCGGCTGAACCTGCCACCGTCGCACCCGGTCCCACCCGACCGCATCGCCATTCACGCCCAACCCGCGCCCGGCCTCCGCACCGGGTGCCGCACCGGAGCCCCGCCATGCCCACCCGCCTCGTCCTCGCCAGCAACAATGCCAAGAAGGCCGCCGAAATGCGGGCCCTGCTCGCCCCCCTCGGCATCGAAGTCATCCCGCAATCGGTGTTCGGCGTCGGCGAAGCGGAAGAGCCGCACCCCACCTTCGTCGAAAACGCGCTCGCCAAGGCCCGCCACGCCGCCGCCGCCACCGGCCTGGCGGCGGTCGCCGACGACTCCGGGCTGTGCGTCGAAGCGCTCGGCGGCGCGCCCGGCGTGCACTCGGCACGCTTTGCCGGCGACCCCAAGTCCGACGCGCGCAACAACGCCCTCCTGCTCGAACGCCTCGCCGCCTTCCCCGCGCCGGAGCAGCGCCGCGCCTACTTCTATTCCGCGGTGGTGCTGGTGCGCCACGCCGACGACCCGCGCCCGCTGATCGCCGACGGCGAATGGCACGGCCAGATCCTCCCGGCCGCGCGCGGCGACGGCGGCTTCGGCTACGATCCGCTGTTCTGGCTGCCCGAACTGGAACAGACCGCCGCCGAACTCGACGCCGCGCTGAAGAACACCCTCAGCCACCGCGGCGCGGCGATGCGCCACCTCCTCGATCGCCTGCGCAGCCACCCGCTGTAAGCGCCGTCCGCCGCGCCGGCCCCACCCGGCCCCACCCGGCCCCAGCTCCGCCCCCCACGCTTTTCGTCCCGCCTCCGCCACCGTGACCACCCGCCGCATCATTCCCCTCGCCCCCGCCGCCACGCCCGCCACGTCCCTCCCTGCGCGCGCGCAGCTCACGGCTCCGCCGCCGCTGGCGCTGTACGTGCATTTCCCCTGGTGCGTGAAGAAGTGCCCCTATTGCGACTTCAACTCGCACACCCCGCGCAGCGGCGGCATTCCCGAGCGCGCCTGGCTCGACGCGGTGCTCGCCGACCTGCAGGCGGCGCTGCCGCAGGTGTGGGGGCGGCGGGTGCTGAGCGTGTTCATCGGCGGCGGTACCCCCAGCCTGATGTCGGCGGCCACGCTCGACGCCCTGCTCGGCGGCATCCGCATGCTGCTGCCGCTCGACCCCCTCGCCGAGATCACCCTCGAAGCCAACCCCGGCACCGTCGAAGCCGCCCGCTTCCGCGACTACCGCGCCGCCGGCGTCAATCGCCTGTCGCTCGGCATCCAGAGCTTCGACGACGCCCTGCTCGCCCGCATCGGCCGCATCCACGACGGCAGCGAGGCGCGGCGCGCGATCGATGCCGCCACCAGCCACTTCGAGCGCGTCAATCTCGACCTGATGTACGCCCTCCCCGGGCAGACCCCGGGCATGGCGCTCGCCGACCTCGAGACCGCGATCGCTTGCGGCGTGCACCACCTGTCCTGCTACCACCTCACCCTCGAACCCAACACCCCCTTCGCCCGCCACCCGCCGCCGCTGCCCGACGACGACAGCGCCGCCGACATGCAGGAAGCGATCGAAGCGCGCCTCGCCGCCGCCGGGTTCGAGCACTATGAGACCTCCGCCTTCGCCCGCCCCCACGAGCACAGCCGGCACAACCTCAACTACTGGACCTTCGGCGACTACCTCGGCCTCGGCCCCGGCGCCCACGGCAAGCTCTCCAGCCACGAAGGCATCCGCCGCGAGATGCGTCACAAGCACCCCGCGCGCTACCTCGAAGGCGCCGCACGCGGCGACTTCATCCAGGAGGCGCGCAAAGTGACGACGGCCGAGCTGCCGTTCGAATTCATGATGAACGCACTGCGCCTCAGCGAAGGCGTGCCGGCGCAGCTGTTCGCCGCGCGCACCGGGCTGGCGCTGGAGGGGATCGCCGAGGAGCTGGTGCGTGCCCGCGAGCGCGGGCTGCTCGACACCACCGATGGCCGCTTGCGCCCGACCGTGCAGGGGCAGCGCTTCCTGAACGAGTTGTTGCAGGAGTTCCTGCGGGGCTGAGAGTTTGTGAAATATCCCAAAAATGAGCAGAACCAGCTCAAAAACATGATGCAGCGGGCGATCAACCCCTACCGCCTCTGATCGTCGACAAGATCGGCTACCCGCCGATGGTGCACGAGCGGGCCAATCTGTTCCTCTCAGGTGATTGCGTCGCGCTACGAGCGGGGTAGCCTGATCGTGACCAGCAGTCTGGTTCGGGCAGTGGGATAGTGCCTTCGCCCAGGACGCGACGCTCACGGCGGCGCGACTGGATCGATTGCTGCATCACGCACACATCGTGCCGACCACCGGCTCAACCCGGGTGTTCCATCACCGTTGCCCCGGCAGGCAGAATCGCGGATAATCGCGAATGATTCCCATTGACATCCTAGCCTGCATGTAGTGACTTTGGCCATCGTGCAGATTGAGGGCTGGCTGTGAACGCACCGGACTCTGCGTCCTCTCCCACCATCGCAATGCTCTACATCGACCACCATACCTGGCTGCAGGCGTGGCTCGGCCGCCGTTTAGGCAACGCCGCCGACGCGGCGGACCTCGCGCACGACGCTTTCATCCGTTTGATCGACAAGCCGCGCCGCTTCGACAGCGCGCCGGAGGCCCGCGGCTATCTGCGCAGCATGGCCAACGGCCTGTGCATCGACCTCTGGCGCCGCCGCAGCATCGAACAGGCCTGGCTCGACACGCTCGCCGCCCAGCCCGAGGCCGTGGCGCCCTCGGCCGAGCACCAGTCCATCGTGCTCGAAACCCTCTACGAGATCGACACCCTGCTGCGCAGCCTGCCTCCCAGGGCCGCCCAGGCCTTCGTGATGGCCGTGGCCTGCGACATGACGTACAGGGAAGTCGCCCTGGAGCTGGGCGTTTCGGTGCGCATGGTGGCCAAGTATGTGGCCAAGGCCACGCTGCACTGCCTGCGCCTCGAAGCACAGCAGGCAGTGGAAGCGCTGCCCCACGGCGGATTCGCGCCGTGCGATGCGACGCCCATTCCCGTCGTTGCCTGACGACACGGTCCGCGCCCTGGCCCCATCGTGACCACCGCACCCCTCAAGCCGCTTCCGCCCGGGCCCTCGCATCGGGTGCTGGAGCAGGCCGCCGAATGGTTCGCCCTGCTGTTGTCGGGCGAGGCCACCGCCGCCGACCGCCGCCTCTGGGAAGACTGGCTCTCTGCGTCGGACGAGCACCGCCAGGCCTGGGGCTACGTCGAAACCCTCAGCCGCCGCCTCTCACCCATCAAGTCCAGCCCTGAGCCGCGCCTCGCGGCCTGCGCCTACCAGCAGGCCAGCAACCCCCGGGGGCAGCGCCGGCAGGTGCTGGTGGGCATCGCCACGCTGGCCAGTACGGGCCTGCTCGGCTGGGCCACCTGGCGCCACACTGCGCTACCCGGCATCACCCTGGCGTGGATGGCCGACTACCGCACCGGCACCGGCGAGGTGCGCGAGATCACGCTGGCCGACGGCACCCGCATCTGGCTCAACGCCGTCAGCGCCTTCAACCAGGACTACCAGCCGGGCCAGCGCCTGCTGCATCTGGTGCGCGGCGAAATCCTCATTCACACCGGCAGCGACCCACTGCAACGCCCCTTCCATATCGAGACGGCCCAGGGCAGGCTGCGTGCACTCGGCACGCGCTTTACCGTGCGCCTGGAGGACGATGCGCAAACCACCCTCACCGTGCATGAGGAAGCAGTGGAGGTGCAACCCCGCACTGGTGCCACCACCATCGTCGGGGCCGGGGAGCAGGTGCGCTTTACCGTCGACGGCATCTCCGCCACTGGGCCGGCCGACCCCGCCCGCGAGGCCTGGACCCGTGGCGTGCTCATCGCCCAAAACATCCCGCTGGCCGAGGTGGTAGCGGAACTGCGCCGGCATCACCCAGGCCACCTGGGCCTCGCCCCCGAGCTGGCCGCGCTGCGTGTGTTTGGCAGCTACCCGGCCAACGACCCCGCGCAGGCGCTGGCCATGCTGGCAACCGTCATGCCCATCCAGGTACGCCGCCCGCTGCCGTGGTGGATCAGCATCGAGCCCAAGGGTCAGGCCGCCACCGGCCGCTGAACGCGGTCGCGCCGCCCGCAGGTGAACCGCCACGCTTCGCCGCGCCCGCCCGCTGACGCCGCTCACTCGCGCGTGGCCGAGCGGCGCGCTCCCGGCCTCTTGAGAAAACTTCTCGTACTTCTTCCGAAAAGCGGTTCATCGTTTTTGCCGCTTATTCGATTAAGGGGGTGAGAGGTCACGACCTCGTCCGCAACCATTCCCTGTCCGCGCCAGCCGCTGGACGCTCCGGTCCGGTCCGGCGGGCGAGACGGTGTGACCGAGTTCGTCAACCCACTTGTCCGAGGAAGAGCGTCCACCATGCCCCGTTGTCCATCCCATGCCGCCCGCGCGACCGCATCCGAAGCACCCAACCCGAGCGCTCGCGCGAGCCACAGTCCGCGCCCAACGCGCATCGCGGCGGCCCTGCTCGGCGGCCTGCTGGCCGCCTGGCAGCCCGCCGCCCTGGCGCAGAGCACCACGCCCGCGGCGGAACGAGCCCAGCCGACACAGGAGAGGCGCGCCTACGACATCCCGTCCGGCCCGCTCGGCGAGGCGCTGGCGCGCTTCGCCAGGGAATCCGGCGCTTTGCTCGCCGCCACGCCGGAACAGGTGCAGGGCAGGACCAGCCCCGGCGCGCACGGCACCTTCGGCACCCAGGCGGCGCTGGATGCCTTGCTGGCCGGCACCGGGTTGCAGGCGGTGCCGAACGCGCAGGGGCAGTTCGTACTGCGGGAGGTGTCGGGCGGCGCCGCTGGGCCAACGCCAATTGCCTTGGGTATCGTCACGGTCATCGGCGAGCAGGCCTACAGCGACACCACCTCCACCGTGTCGGCCGAGGACATCGCCGCCCGTGCGCCGCGTGACACGCGAGAGGCGCTGCAGAACGAGACCGGGGTCGCCGTCGGCGGCGGCGGCGCGACGGTCGCGCAGAAGATCTACGTGCGTGAGATCGAGGACACGCTGCTCACCGTCACCCTCGACGGCGTGCCGCAAGGCGGCAACATTTTCCACCACCAGGGACGGGTGCTGATCGAGCCGGAGCTGCTCAAGCGCATCGAGCTCGACAAGGGCGGCACGGTTTCCAGCGTCAGCCCCGGCGGCCTCGCCGGCTCGGTGCGGATGACGACCAAGGACGCGGCCGACCTGCTGCGTCCGGGCCAGTCCTTCGGCACCATGCTGAGCGGCGGCGCCTCGTCAAACGATGGCTGGCGCGGCGGCCTGACGGTCTATGGCGCGCCGGGCGGTGGCCTCGACTTTCTCGTGCACGGCAAGCGCACCCGGACCGATGACTACGAGGACGGCCGCGGCCACACACAGAGAAACAGCGGCTCGACGCAGGACACCCAGCTGGCCAAGCTGAGCTATGAGCTGACGCCGGGACATAAGCTGTTCGCCAGCTACCAGTGGCTGGAGGACGAGGGCGTCCGCTTCCTGCGACCGCACATGCCGGGCATCGTGAACGGCCCGGCGACGCCTCAGAAGCTGGAGCAGCAGACGGTCACCGCGGGCTACCGCTTCGCCGGCGGCAACGGCCTGCCGCAAGCCGAGCTGTCGTTCTTCTCCGACGAGACGACGAACAAGCGCACCAACACCACCGCCGTCTTCGGCAAGCCGATCGGCTACCGCTACGGCGAGCGCATCGACGCCACCGGCGTGAACCTGACGCTGAACTCGAAACTCGGTGCGGCCAACCTGCGCTACGGCCTCAACCACCACCGCCGCGACCTGGAGGCGATCAACCCGGCCAAGAAGGGCATGAACGGCAATAGCGGCAAGGAGGAGAGCGATGTCACCGGCCTCTTCGCCGAGGGAAGCATACCGCTCGGCTCGATGTTCCTGTTCGGCCTCGGCGGCCGCTACGACTGGTACTCGTACGAGGACAACCACGACCAGGACTTCGACAGCAGCGGCTTCTCGCCGAACGCCAGCCTGACGCTACAGGCCACCGACGCGCTCAGCTTCCGCCTCGGTGCCTCGCGCACCGTGCGTGGTGCCGGGCTGAAGGAAGCCTTCATGATCGACAACGGCCCCGGCCCGCTGATCTACCGCAACGTCGGCAGCCTCAAGGGGGAGACGGCGAACAACGTCGAGCTCGGCTTCAATTACGCGCAGGGGCCGTGGTCGTTCAAGGGCTCGGTCTTCCGCATGACCATCGACGACTACATCAACCTCGTCTACCGCGCTGGCCCGCCGGCCACCGCCACGCGCGAGAACGTTGGCAAGGTCAGGTCGCACGGCTACGAGCTGGGCGGCGGCTGGAGCAACGGCACCGCCCGCGTCGGCCTGTCGGTTGCCGACGCCAAGCCCGAGCTCAACGGCTTCGAGCTCGGCGACGGCGACTTCAGCCTCGGCACGACACTCGGCCGCACCTGGCTGGTCAGCACCGGCTACACCTTCGCCGGGTGGAACCTCGACCTCGGCTGGAATGTGCGCCACGTCGAGAGCGTCAGCTACCGCCCGTCCAACGCCGCCACCGATGTGAGGAAGGACGGCTACACGGTGCACGACGTCTACGCCAACTGGCAACCATGGGGCAAGGACCGGGTGCGCCTGACCCTCGGCGTGCGCAACCTGTTCGACAAGTTCTTCTACGACCAGGCCACCTATGGCGCACAGGTGCCCAACGGACCGATCCTCGGCTATGCCGAGCCGGGCCGCGACGTGCGCCTCGACCTGAGCTGGAAATTCTAACCTCCCCATTGGCAGCGCCATCGGCCGCGCGCCGAGGCGCCGCCCTTTTCCATTGACGGAGGAAACCGTGACCGCCGCTTCATCATCCGCCCGCCGCCTCGCGCGGCTCGACCTGCCGCTCCGCCTCGTAGCCGCCGCCGGCGGCGGGTACGCACTGTGCTGGGCGATGTTCGTTGCCCTCGGTGCCTGGCTGCCGTTCTCGAAGGCGACGGTCTGGTACTTCACCGGCCAGATCGCGCCGCTGCCCTTCCTCGGCGCGCTGCTGTGGGCCTTCGTCGCGCACACGCCGCAGCGGGCGCTGGCCTGGCCATTCGGGCTGGCGGTGCTGTGCACGGGCATCGCCTTCACCGGAATCTGGCGATGAGCACAATCGGCAAGGCCCTGCTCGGCCTGCACGCCTGGGGCGGCCTCGTCTTCGGCTGGCTGCTGGTGCCGATCTTCGTCGCCGGCAGCATCGCCGTCTTCGAACCCGAGGTCAGCCACTGGATGCAGCCGGAGCTGACAGCGCCGCAGTTCTCGCGCGGCGAGGCCGTGGCGCGTGCGGAAGCGCGCCTGCGCGAGGTAGCGGCCGACGCCGCGGTGTGGCGCGTGCGCCTGCCGAACGGACGCGAGCCGACCGTCGGCATCGGCTGGGGCAGCGACCCGCGCCAGCTCGCGGAGGAGACGCTGGACGCGGCCAGCGGCCGGCCGCTCAACCCGCGCGCGACGCACGGCGGCCACTTCTTCAACGAGTTCCATGCCGAGCTGATGGCCGGCACGGCCGGCAAGTGGTTGGTCGGCGCCGTCGGCATCGTCATGCTCGCCGCCATCGTCTCCGGCGTGCTCGTACACCACCGCATACTGCGCGACTTCTTCACCTTCCGCCCGTGGGCCGGTCGCCGCCGCGCCTGGCTCGACGCGCACAACCTGGCCGGCGTGGCGACGCTGCCCTTCCTGCTGATGATTACCTGGACCGGCGTCGTCATCCTCGCCGAGACCTTCATGCCGGCGGCGACCCATGTGCTCTACGACGGCAAGGCGCGCGCCAACCGCGCCGAGGTGGTGAAGTCCTTCGCGCGCAAGCCGGCGGGGGAAGCCGCGGCGATGAAGCCGCTCGTCGACCATTTCGCGGCGGCCGAGGCCTTGCTCGGCACCGGCACGGTCAGCAACCTGCTGGTGCGCCACCCGGACGACCGCGGCGGACTGGTGCAGGCGCTGCGCCATGTCGACGACCGGCTGTCGGCGGTGGCCGACCACGTCACCTTCGACGCCGCTACCGGCGAGGTCTTCGGCCAGCAGACCGAGTGGAATGCGATGGCCTACGCCTACCGCGCCCAGGTCGGCCTGCACGTCGTCCATTACGGCGGGCCGGCGCTGCGCTGGCTGTACTTCGTCTCCGGCCTGCTCGGCGCGGCGATGATGGCCGCCGGCATCGTCCTCTTCGAGCGCAAGCGCCGGCAGCGCGTCGGCGACGCGCGCGGGCAGCGGCTGATCGAGGCCCTCGGCGTCGCCAGCGTCGCCGGCGGCTGCGTCGCGCTGCTCGCCTACCTGTGGGCGGCGCGGCTGCTGCCGGCGGAACTGGAGGCACGCGCCGGGCGCGAGGTGCTCTGCTTTCTCGTCGTCTGGGCGGCGACGCTGCTGCACGCGCTGTGGCGCGGCGCGGCGTCCGGCGGCCACGGCCCGGCCCGCACCTGGCGCGAACAACTCCTTCTCGCCGCCGCGCTGGCGCTGGCGCTGCCTGCGCTCGACTTCGTAACCGCACTGCAACCGATCGATGCCCTGCGCCTCGGCGTTGACCTGACGGCGCTGGCCGGTGGCGGGCTGCTACTCGTCTGCGTGCGCTTCTTTCCGGCGGCCATCCCGGCGCAGCCGGTACTTGCGGGAGCGGAATCGTGATCGGGCTCGCACTCTTCGCTATGGCAACGGCACTCGTCGTGACCGGCATGGCTGGCATCGCCTGGGCCATGCCACAGCACCATGAACGGCTCGGCCGCAGGCCGCCGAACGATACCACCCGCCACTGCGCGCGCGTTGCCGGCTGGGTGTTGCTCGGCGCCGCGCTGCCGCCCTGCGCCGCCGGCTGGGGCGGGTCGATCGGCTTTGTGCTGTGGGTCGGGCTGCTGACAGTGGGCGTACTCGCAGTCGCCGGGACGCTTGCGCTGCTCGGCACGCGGCATCGGGCCTAAGCCTTTCACTCACCCTGTGGGTGCCATCAAGTTTAGATTGCCCTGGCAATCGGCCTCCGTGTTGTGTTGATCGGCTCTTCGGTACGGTTCGGCTCAGCCGGATCTGAGCATGGCCCTGGGGCCGCCCCGGTATCGTGCTTTTGTCATTTTTGCGCGACACTACACAAAAATAACCGCCACGGAGGATGACCCGATGCAGACCGAGCACAAGAAGGACGCCGCCGTCCCGGCCCCGCGCAAGCGAACGGTGCGCAGCAACCACGCCGGCGAGGCCGAAACCACCCGGCCTGCGCGCGCCGGCGACATCGCCCCCGCACACAGCGCAGCAGGCATTGCCGGGTTCGAGATCGAGCAGGCCGTCGGCGCGGCGCGCGACGCCAAGACGGTGGCGGTGTCCGACATCGTCCGCCGTGTCGCGAGCGAAGGCATCGACTCCCTGACCCAGACGCTGGCGGCGATCCTCGCGGGCGCCTCGCCGGACGACGCCGCGGTGCTGCGCGAGGCCCTCCTGCGCGGCGAGGAGCCGCCGCCGAAAATGCCGGTAGCACCGGACGACCAGCTCACCCCCGACTGGCGGGTGGGCGGCTATCCGTACAAGAACCTGATGTCGCGCAAGAACTACGAGAAGCACAAATACCACCTCCAGGTCGAGCTGCTGAAGCTGCAGGCCTGGGTCAAGGAAACCGGGCAGAAGGTGGTGATCGTCTTCGAGGGCCGCGACGCGGCGGGCAAGGGCGGCACCATCAAGCGCTTCATGGAGCATCTCAACCCGCGCGGCGCGCAGGTCGTGGCGCTGGAGAAACCGACCGAAACCGAACGCGGCCAGTGGTACTTCCAGCGCTACATCCAGCACCTGCCCAGCGCCGGTGAAATCATCCTGTTCGACCGCTCCTGGTACAACCGCGCCGGCGTCGAACGGGTGATGGGCTTCTGCAGCAACGACGAATACAACGAGTTCATGCGCCAGGCGCCGGAATTCGAGCGCACCTTGGTGCGCAGCGGCATCCACCTGATCAAGTTCTGGTTCTCGGTGAGCCGCGAGGAGCAGCGCCGGCGTTTCAAGGAACGCGAGAAGCACCCGCTCAAGCAGTGGAAGCTGTCGCCGATCGACCTCGCCTCGCTGAACAAGTGGGACGACTACACCAAGGCCAAAGAGGCGATGTTCTTCTACACCGACACCGCCGACGCGCCGTGGACCGTGGTCAAGTCCGACTGCAAGAAGCGCGCACGGCTCAACGCGATGCGCTACGTGCTGCACAAGCTGCCCTACGCCAACAAGGACAGCGAAGCCATCGGCCCCCTCGACCCGCTGCTGGTCGGACGCGCCAACGTGGTGTACGAGCGCGGCGAGAAGGAAGCGACCGCGCTGCTTTGAGCCGGCCCGCCCGGGGGCAGCGGCCGGGCTCGCAAGCAACATCCACCCCGGCGCGGCCGCGCCGCGCTCAGCCGCCCAGTGCCGAGTTGAGCGTGTAGGTGGCGGTGAGCTTCGCCTCGGCGAGCACGTGGCCGGCGATCGCCGCGCGCAGCCCGGCGCCGGTGAAGCGACCTTCGACCGGGCAGCGCGGCACATCGAGGGCGTACAGGGTGAACACGTAGTGGTGGAGCCGTTCGTCGTTCCACGGCGGGCAGGGGCCGTCGTAGCCGTGGTAGTCGCCTTTCATCGTCTCGTCGGCGGCGAACCAGGGGGTGAAGTCGTTGACGCCCTGGCGCGCGCCGAGGGCGGCGGCCGGGCCGGGCTTGCCGCCGGGGGTGACGTCGTCGGAAAACTGGCCGGCGGCGATTTCGCGCAGCTCGGCCGGGAGGTCGACGAGGAGCCAGTGGTGGAAGTCCACCCGCGCCAGGCTGGCGGGAATGGTCCGCCCTTCCTGGTTGACGTCGTCGCCGCGGCTGGGGACGTCGGGGTCGTGGCAGATCAGGGCGAAGGACTTCGTCCCCGCGGGCACGTCGGACCAGGCGAGGTGGGGGTTGCGGTTGCCGCCGAGGCACACCCGGCCTTCTGCGGCCGGAATGCAGAAGGCGAATTCGCCCGGGATCGGGGCGCCGTCGGTGAAGCTCTGGCTGGTCAGTTTCAAGGCATTCTCCTCACGAATTGAAAGCTTCACTGCCTCATGCGGGGGCGGCATCCGCTTGCGCGCGCCATCCCCGGCAGGGGATGCCGGGGCCGCAGCACCGGGCCGCCTAGGGCGCCTCGCACAGGCAGTGCAGGTACAGGTGCTGCGGGTCGTTCCAGCGCGCCAGCCCGGCGGCCGACGCCTGGAGCTGGCCGAACAGCAGGGCGAATGCGCCCGGATTCGCGGCGTGGCCGCCGAGGCCGCGACCGAGATCGATGCCGAACGGCTCGCCCGCGCGCATCAGCCGGCGCAGCAGGCGCTGCTCGATGGATTCACCGGCAGCGGGCCAGACCAGCTCGTAGTCCTCCAGGCCGGCGCGCCGGGCGGCGGCGGCAACCGCCGCGGTGAGCCCGCCGAGGTGATCGACGAGCCCCAGCTCGGCCGCCGCGGCGCCGGTCCACACCCGGCCGCGGGCGACTTCGTCGACTTCGGCGACGCGCATGTCGCGCGCCTTCGCCACCGTCTCCAGGAAGCGCCGGTAGCCGTGCTCGATGCCGAGCTGCATCGCCGCGGCGGCGTCGGGGTCGAGCGGGCGGCGCGGGTCGAGCGCGCCGGCGAGCGGCGCGGTGGCCACCCCGTCGACACCGATGCCGAGCCGGCGCAGAGGTTCGGAAAACTCCGGGAACAGGCCGAAGATGCCGATCGAGCCGGTGACCGTGGCCGGCGCCGCCCAGATCTCGTCGGCGCCAGTGGCGATCCAGTAGCCGCCGGAAGCGGCCACCGAGCTCATCGAGGCGACCACCGGCTTGCCTGCGCGGCGGGTGAGTTCGAGCTCGCGGCGGATCAGCTCGGAGGCCCAGGCGCTGCCGCCGGGGCTGTCGATGCGCAGCACCACCGCCTTCACCCGCTCGTCCTCGCGCGCGTCGCGGATCAGGCGGGCGAAGGTGTCGCCGGCGACCACGCCGCCGGCTTCCATGCCGTCGACGATGGTGCCCTGGGCGACGATCACCGCGACCCGGGCATCCGCGCCCTTCCGGTCGATGAGGGCGAGGTAGTCGCCGGCGTCGATGCTGCGCGCCTCCTTGCCGCCGGGCGCCGTGCCCACCGCTTCGACCAGGCGCACGCGCCATTCGTCGCGGCTGCTGAAGCGATCGACCAGGCCGGCGGCGAGCGCCGCCTGTGCCGCATCGCCGCCGCTGGCGGCGAGCGCGGCGCGCAGGCCGTGCACGTGGGCATCGACCGCCTCGGGGGCGAGCTTGCGCCCGGCGGCGATGTCGTCGCGCATCACCTGCCACAGGCCGCCGAGCAGGTCGCGGGTGGATTCGCGGTCCTCGTCGGACATGTCGCTGCGGGTGAAGGGCTCGGAGAAGGACTTGTACTCGCCGACGCGGAACACGTGGACCTTGATCCCGAGGGTATCGAGCGCGCCCTTGAAGTAGGTGCCGTAGCGCGCCAGCCCGCGCAGCAGGACGAAACCGTCGGCCGCCAGGTGCACTTCGTCGGCAGCCGAGGCGAGGTAGTACTGCGCCTGGGTGAAGCGTTCGCCGCGCGCCAGCACCGGCTTGCCCGAGGCCTTGAAGTCGAGGATCGCGGCACGCAGTTCGGCGAGCTTGGACAGTCCGCCGCCGAGCAGTTCGTCGGTCTCGATCACCAGCGCGGTGATGCGCTCGTCGTCACGCGCACTGCGCACCGCCTCGAGCAGGTCGGCGAGCGCCACCTGCCCGGCCGGCGCGCCGCCGGCGCGCAGCAGCACCAGCGGCGGCTCCAGCACCGCCTGCTCGACGATCGTCCCCACCGGGCGCAGCACCAGCGCCGAGCCTGGCGCCAGCGCGGGACCGGGACGGAAGAAGAGGGCGAGCACGGCGCCGATGGCGAAGATCAGCAGCGCATAGAAGGCGCCCCGCAGCAGCAGGTCGAGCATGCGCACGAAGGTGCGCAGCGCGGTAAACAGGAAGCGGAACAGGGCGCGCAGCACGGCGGGCGGTCCTCGGTGGGCGGCCCGCTCAGCCGGCGCGGCGGCGGAACACGAGGTCCCACACGCCGTGGCCGAGGCGCAGGCCGCGGTTTTCGAACTTGGTCAGCGGACGGTGCTCGGGCCGCGGCGCGAAGCCCTCCGCGGCATTGGCCAGCGCCGGCTCGGCCGACAGCACCTCGAGCATCCAGTGGGCGTAGTCCTCCCAGTCGGTGGCGCAATGCAGGTAGCCGCCGGGGGCGAGCTTCTGCGCAACCAGGGCGACGAAGTCGGGCTGGATGAGGCGGCGCTTGAAGTGGCGCTTCTTGCGCCAGGGGTCGGGGAAGAACACATGCACGCCGGCGAGTGCACCGTCGGCGATCATGTCGCGCATCACCTCGACCGCGTCGTGCTGGATGATGCGCAGGTTGGCGAGGCCGCCTTCGGCGACGAGCTTGCATAGCGCGCCGACACCGGGAGTGTGCACCTCGATGCCGAGGAAGTCGTGGCCGGGCATCGCCGCGGCGATCTTCGCCGTGGTCTCGCCCATGCCGAAGCCGATCTCGAGGATCTTCGGCGCGCGGCGGTCGAAAGCTTCGTCCAGGTCGAGCGGCGCGGCGCGATAGTCGATGCCGATCTTCGGCAACATGTCGTCGAGGTAGCGCTGCTGGGCTTCGGACATGCGCCCCTGGCGCAGCACGAAGCTGCGGATGCTGCGGCTGGAGAAGCGGTGTTCGGGGCTGTCGCGGCCGATGATCTCGACCCCGGCGACCGCTTGCTGCGTGTCTTGCATGCCCGTCATGAACCGATCAGCCCCTGCGTCGGCGAGCTTGGGTCGGCCGAGTAGAACTTGCGCGGCATACGCCCGGCGAGGAAGGCGTCGCGCCCGGCTTCGACCGCCTTCCGCATCGCCCCCGCCATCCGCACCGGCTCGCCGGCGGCGGCGATCGCGGTGTTCATCAGCACGCCGTCACAGCCCAGCTCCATCGCGATCGCCGCGTCCGAGGCGGTGCCCACGCCGGCATCGACCAGCACCGGCACCTTGGCGTTGTCGATGATCAAGCGCAGGTTCCAGGGGTTGAGGATGCCCATGCCGGAGCCGATCAGCGACGCCAGCGGCATCACCGCGACGCAGCCGATGTCTTCGAGCATCTTCGCCTGGATGGGGTCGTCGGCGCAGTACACCATGACCTCGAAGCCGTCCCGGACCAGGGTTTCGGCCGCCTTCAGTGTCTCCGGCATGTTCGGGAACAGGGTCTTCGGGTCACCCAGCACTTCGAGCTTGACCAGGGCATGGCCATCGAGCAGCTCGCGCGCCAGGCGCAGCGTGCGCACCGCATCGTCGGCGCTGTAGCAGCCGGCGGTGTTGGGCAGGAGGGTGAATTTTTCCGGCGGCAGGACGTCGAGCAGGTTGGGCTCGTCCGGGTTCTGGCCGATGTTGGTGCGGCGGATGGCGACGGTGACGATCTCGGCGCCGCTGGCGTCGATCGCTTCGCGGGTCTCGGCGAAGTCCTTGTACTTGCCGGTGCCGACCAGCAGGCGCGAGGCGTAGGCCTTGCCGGCGATGACCAGGGAGTCGTTCATGATGTGGGCCTGTGTGGTTCTGGATGAATTTGAAAACGGTCCGGGCGGCGGATCAAAAGCTGCCGGGAAAGCGCCCTCTTCAGGCCGCCGGCGGCGGCCGCGCCGGACTCAGCCGCCACCGACGGCGACGACGACTTCGAGCCGGTCGCCCTCGGCGAGGGTGACTGCACCGTGGCGCGCCTTAGGCACGATCTCACCGTTGCGCTCGACCGCCAGGCGCTTGCCGGCAAGGCCGCGGGCTTCGAGCAGGGCGGAGACGGTGAGATCGGGCGGCAGGGTTTCGGATTCGCCGTTGATGAAAACCTGGATCATGTCGGTGCATGCGATGAAGTGCGGGGGAAAATCTTAACATGCCGCGCCGTTTGACTTTTCCCGCACCGGGCGCTAACTTCCCGCCACCTTGCGCCGATTTGACCACCAGCTTGCGGGCGCTCAACAAATACGGCTAAAGCGAGGGCACCCAGTCCGCGTTTGCAGCCGACTGGGTTTTTTGTTTTGCACATGACGAAAATGATCCAACCCCGATCGGTCGGCGTGGTCGCGCCGCAGCGGGCCGAGTTTTCGCAGCCGCTGGCGCTGCGCAGCGGCGGCACGCTCGAGCGCTACCATCTCGTCTATGAAACCTACGGCACACTCAACGCCGCACGCGACAACGCGGTGCTGGTGTGCCACGCCCTGTCGGGCTCGCACCACGTCGCCGGCACCTATGCCGACGCCCCGCACAACGTCGGCTGGTGGGACAACCTGGTCGGCCCGGGCAAGCCGCTCGACACGCGCAAGTTCTTCGTCATCGGCGTGAACAACCTCGGCGGCTGCTACGGCTCATCCGGCCCCAACCAGCCGAACCCGGCCAGCGGCAAGCCGTGGGGGGCGGACTTTCCCTTCGTCACCGTCGAAGACTGGGTCGAATCGCAGGCGCGCCTCGCCGACCAGCTCGGCATCGAGCGTTTCGCCGCGATCGTCGGCGGCAGCCTCGGCGGCATGCAGGCGCTGTCGTGGGCGCTGCAGTTTCCCGAGCGCGTGCGCAAGGTCGCGGTGATCGCCGCCGCACCCAAGCTCACCGCGCAGAACATCGCCTTCAACGAAGTCGCCCGCCAGGCCATCCTCAGCGACCCCGACTTCCACGGCGGCCACTACTACGAGCACGGCATGGTCCCCGCGCGCGGACTGAAGCTGGCACGCATGGTCGGCCACATCACCTACCTGTCCGACGACTCGATGGCGGAGAAATTCGGCCGCAGCCTGCGCCACGGCCGCAACACCTACAGCTACGACGTCGAGTTCGAGATCGAGTCCTACCTGCGCTACCAGGGCGACAAGTTCGCCGGCTACTTCGACGCCAACACCTATTTGCTGACGACCAAGGCGCTCGACTACTTCGACCCCGCCTTCGACTATGCCGGCAACCTGTCTGCGGCGCTGGCACGCGCGAGCGCGGACTTCCTGGTGGTGTCGTTCACCACCGACTGGCGCTTCTCGCCCGAGCGCTCGCGCGAGATCGTCTATGCGCTGCTGCACAACCGGCGCAACGTCAGCTACGCCGAAGTCGACTGCCCGGCCGGCCACGACTCCTTCCTGCTCGACGAGCCGCACTACCACGCGCTGCTGTCGGCCTGGTTCGACCGCATCGAGGTCTAAATTGATACAACCCCCACGCTCACTGCGTTCGCTGCCCCCCAGGGGGGCGTCAGTACGCTTGAGACGGCTCGGCGCATACTGATATGACCTCCTACCGCTACGACTACGAAGTGATCACGCAATGGATCGAGCCCGGCGAGAAGGTGCTCGACCTGGGCTGCGGCGACGGCGCGCTGCTGCGCCACCTGATGGACGTGCGCCAGGTCCAGGGCTATGGGGTGGAAAACGACCCCGACAAGCTCCTGGCGAGCGTGCGGAACGGCGTCAACGTGATCCAGATGGACCTGGAAAAAGGCCTGGTGGGGCTGGAGGACGGCTTCTTCGACCATGTGATCATGAGTCTGTCGCTGCAGGCCATGCACAATACCCAGGGCATCCTCGCCGAGATGCTGCGGGTGGGCCGCGAAGCGGTGGTGAGCTTTCCCAACTTCGGCTACTGGCGCCACCGCCAGAGCATCATCAACGGCCGCATGCCGGTCTCCGAGAGCCTGCCGCACCAGTGGTACAACACGCCCAACGTGCGCTTCTTCACCATCGCCGACTTCGACGCCCTGTGCGAGCTGAACGCCATCGAGGTGCGCGAGCGCCTGGCCTTCGACGAGGGCAAGCTGGTCCTCGACGAACCCAACTTCCTCGCCAGCGTGGCGGTTTACCGGCTCGGACGCGGCGCCTGAAAGCAAGCGGGCGGCGGAAAACCGCCGCCCGCCAGGGCTGAAGCGCGTGGACCAACGAGGGCGGCAACTGGGCGCGCGCCCGGAAACCGGCGGACGGCGCCTTCAGCCGACCACGAAGGACGAGACATCGACGCGCACGAGCGGCCGTTCGAGCGCCGCGGCAGCCACGACGGCATACTTTTTCGCCCATTCGCTGCGCTGCTCGAAGCGCGACTCGCCGCCGTTCTTGGCGACGCTGAGGATCATGTCGAGCATCAGCACTTTGCCCATCGGGTTGGTCGGCGTGCACCCGAGATCTTCGAACTCCTGCGTCAGCCAGACCCGGGCCTGATCCTTGGTCATCGCCGCCACTTCCGCATCCTGCGGCGTGAACCGATATTCGCGCTCACCACCGAAGACCACGGTCACTGAATAGGGCATCTAAAGCTACCTCCTCGAAGCGGGGAATTTCCGCTTGCGCGCATTGTTGGCGCAGATGGCGCCAGACGCAAGCTTGGTATCGGATTGTATCAAGCGGCCGGAAGGCGATGATCTGCGATAATGGCCCGCCCCGCATTGCTACAGATCAATCGCACCTTGCCCTCCCCCGCATCGCCCTCTCCGGCATCGCCCTCCCGGGCCCCCGCCTGGCTTGCCGCCCTGCTCAACCGCCGGATGCTGGTGTGCATCTTCACCGGCTTCGCCTCCGGCCTGCCGCTCTACCTGCTGCTCAACCTGGTGCCGGCGTGGCTGAAGACCGAGGGCCTGTCGCTGAAGGCGATCGGCGCCTTCGCCCTGATCCAGTTTCCCTACACCTGGAAGTTCCTGTGGGCGCCGCTGCTCGACCGCTACGGCATCCTGCCCTGGCTCGGGCGGCGGCGCAGCTGGATGTTCGTCTCCCAGCTCGGCCTGCTCGCCGCGATCGCCTGGCTCGGCCAGGTGTCGCCGGTGGAGCAGCTGACGCTGGTGATCGGCCTCACCGCGGCGATCGCGCTGCTGTCGGCCACCCAGGACATCGCGCTCGACGCCTTCCGCCGCGAGATCCTGCCCGACGATGAGCTCGGCCTCGGCAACGCGATCCACGTCAACGCCTACCGCATCGCCGGGCTGGTGCCGGGCTCACTGTCGCTGATCCTCGCCGACCACCTGCCGTGGACGCAGGTGTTCCTGGTCACCGCCGCCTTCATGCTCCCCGGCCTGGCGATGACCCTGCTGGTGAAGGAGCCGCGCGCCGCCGCCGGCACCCCGCGCACCCTGCGCGACGCGGTGGTCGAACCCTTCCGCGAATTCTTCGGCCGCCACGGCGTGCGCTCGGCCTTGCTCGTGCTCGCCTTCCTGTTCTTCTACAAGCTCGGCGACTCGCTGTGCACCGCGCTCGCCACCCCCTTCTACCTCGACATGGGCTACAGCAAGACCGAAATCGGCGTCATCGCCAAGAACGCCGGGCTGTGGCCGATGGTGATCGGCGGCATCCTCGGCGGCATCTGGATGCTCAAGCTCGGCATCAACCGCGCGCTGTGGATCTTCGGCGTGGTCCAGTTCGTCACCATCCTCGGCTTCGTGTGGATGGCCTGGCTGGGTCCGGGCGACTCCACCCCGGCGCGGCTGGTGGTGCTCGCCACCGTGATCGCCGGCGAAGCGGTCGGCGCCGGGCTAGGGACCACCGCCTTCGTCGCCTTCATGGCGCGCGCCACCCACCCGGCGTACACCGCGACCCAGCTCGCGCTGTTTACCAGCCTGATGGCGGTGCCGCGCACCTTCATCAACGCCACCGCCGGCTGGCTGGTCGAAGCGCTGGGGTGGACCCACTTCTTCTGGCTGTGCTTCCTCCTCGCCGTGCCCGGCATGGTACTGCTGCTCAAAGTGGCGCCGTGGAACGGTGACCGCGCCGCCACCCCCGCCGCCACCGGAGCCTGAGCGCCCGCCGGCCGCCCTCCTTTTGCGCACCTGCACGTCCCCGCGCGCCCTTCCATTCGCCGATGCCCGCCCCCTTCCATTCGCCGATGCCCGCCCCCTCCCATTCGCCGATGCCCGTCCCCGAACCTGCGCCGACCATGACCGCTCCCACCCTCATCACCGCCGCCCGCACCCTGTCCGCAGCCGTCGACGCGATGCGCTTCGGCGCTCCGGTGACCCACGTCTACAACCCGCTCGACTACGCCTGGGCGATCCACCACCGCTATCTCGAGCGCTTCGGCGAAGGGCGCAAGCGCGTCATCTTCGTCGGCATGAACCCCGGCCCCTTCGGCATGGCGCAGATCGGCGTGCCGTTCGGCGAGATCGCCAGCGCGCGCGACTGGCTGGGCCTGGAAGGGGCTGTCGGCCAGCCCGCGCAGCCCAACCCCAAGCGCCCGGTGGAAGGCTTCGCGTGCCCCCGCTCGGAAGTCAGCGGCCAGCGCCTGTGGGGCCTGTTCCGCACCCGCTTCGGCACCCCGGAAGCCTTCTTCGCCGCACACTTCGTCGCCAACTACTGCCCCCTCGCGTTCTTCGAGGGCGGCCGCAACCTCACTCCCGACAAGCTCGCCACCGCCGAACAGCGCCCGCTGCTGGCGGCCTGCGACGCCCACCTGCGCACCCTGGTCGCCACCCTCCGGCCGGAATGGGTGATCGGCATCGGCAACTGGGCGGAAAAGCGCGCCACCGAGGCGCTCGCCGACCTGCCCGGCCTGCGCTTCGGCCGCATCCTGCATCCGAGCCCGGCCAGCCCCGCGGCCAACCGCGGCTGGGCCGAGGCAGCGACGCGGCAGCTCGTCGAACTGGGCGTATGGCAGGACTGAGCCCGACCCGCTTCAGCCCAGCGCCCGCCCCTCACCGGCCTCCTCGTAGGTGCGGCCGTCGCGGATGTGGTAGAGGCGGCGGAAGGTGGGAATGATCTTCTCGTCGTGGGTGACGACGATGATCGCGGTGTCGTACTCCTGCGCCATGCGGTCGAGGATGCGGATGACGCCCAGCGCCCGTTCGCTGTCGAGCGGCGCGGTCGGTTCGTCGGCGAGGATCACCGGCGGGCGGCTGACCAGGGCGCGCGCGATCGCCACCCGCTGCTGTTCGCCGCCGGAGAGCTGGGAAGGCATCGCCCGCGCGCGGTGGCCGACGTCGAGCGCTTCGAGCAGTTCGCGGGCGCGCTTTCTCGCCTCCGCGTTCGGCCGCCCGGCGAGCATCGGCAGCAGGGCGACGTTGTCGGTGACGTCGAGGAACGGGATCAGGTAGGGCGCCTGGAACACGAAGCCGATCCGGTCGCGGCGCAGCGCGCGCAGGTCGCGGATCTTCCAGCCCTCGTCGTAGATCGCCTCCCCGCCCAGGGTCATGCGCCCGGCGCTGGGTTCGATCACCGCCCCCAGGCATTTGAGCAGCGTGCTCTTGCCCGAGCCGGAAGGGCCGATCAGGCCGACCACTTCGCCGGGCGCCACCGCCATGTCCACGCCCTTGAGCGCGTCGACCGCGGTGTCGCCGCTGCCGTAGCGCTTGCGCAGGCCTTCGATGCGGATGCCTTCCATGTCAGCATGCCCCGCGCCAGGCGGAGCGAAACCCCTTGGGGGCGGAGAGCAACGAAAGCAGCGAACTCAGTGCACCCATTTTTTGAACCTGCCCCCTTTTTCAATTGTTCGAGCGCAGTCGCCTGAACATCGCCGAGCGCAAGGCGCTCCTGGATATCTTCCTGGCCCGATGCGAGTGGGTACGGATCTATTACGCCTGGCGACCCAATCTGCGTGACGAGGGCGATAATCACCTCGTTGAATTGGCTGTCGCTGGCAGCGCGGACATGATCGTAACGCGCAATCTGAAGGACTTTCGCCAGATGGAGCTGAATTTCCCGCACTTGCGTATCTGTTCACCCGAGACCTTTGTGGAGGAACTGCAATCATGACGGCACTGACTGTGCGCCTGCCTGACGACAAGTATCGGCGGCTCAAGGCGCTCGCCCAGGCGAGGGGCATGAGCGTCAATCGACTGGTCGATGAGATGGCCACCCTGATGCTGGCTGAATTCGATACGGAAACCCGTTTTGTCATGCGTGCCCAGCGCGGCCGGGGGCGCGAAGCGGAAGGACTGGCGCTGCTGGAGAAGGCGTCTTCCCCGCCGCTGCCGTAGCGCTTGCGCAGGCCTTCGATGCGGATGCCTTCGCAGTATGCGCCGAGCCGCCTCAAGCGCACTGACGCCCCCTCGGGGGGGTGAGGCAGGGATTTCGCGGCGTACCGCGCCGTGCCTGCCGAACGGGTCGGCTGTGTAAAGCCGACCCTCCGCGAACGCAGTGAGCGTGGGGGTTGTTTCAATTCAGCCACCGATCGCCTCCGCCGGATCGACCTTCAGCGCGGCGCGGATCGCGAGCACGCTGGCGAGCACGCAGATCGCCACCACCGCGAGCAGGCCGCGCACCGCGTCGCCGGTCTCGAGCAGCACGTATTTGGGGAAGATCGGCGCCCAGAAGGTCGCCGCCACCTTGCCCACGGCGAAACCGATCAGGCCGAGGCCGACCGCCTGCTGCAGGATCATCGCCGCGATCGTGCGGTTGCGCGTGCCGATCAGCTTGAGCACCGCGATCTCGCGGATCTTGCCCAGGGTCAGGGTGTAGATGATGAAGGCGACGATCGCCGCGCTGACCACGGCGAGGATGACCAGGAACATCGCGATCTGGCGCGCCGAGGTGGCGATCAGCCGGGACACCAGGATTTCCTCCATCTGTGCCCGGGTGTAGGCGGTGAGCCGCAGCCAGCGCCGGATCGGCTCGGCCACCTGCTCGGCGTCGTAGCCGGGGGCGAGTTGCACCAGCACCGCGTTCACATAGGGGTTGGTGCTCTGCGTGGCGAGCACCGCATCGAGCACACCGGGCTGGCCGGGGCGGTTCAACGCCGGATTCTGCGCGGTGCGTGCGCGCTGGCGGACGATGGCGTCGCTGTCCTTGAGGAACTGCGCCTCCTGCGCGTCCTTCAGCGGAATGAAGACCATCGGGTCGCCACCCGAGGACACCATCCGCCGGGTCAGCCCGACCACGGTGTAGTCGTTGCGGCGGATGCGGATGCGCTCGCCGAGGGCGAAGCCGGTGGCGATGTCGGCCACTGCCTCGTAGTGGCCGCGGCTCAGGTGGCGGCCGGCGAGCAGATGCACCGGCTGCCCGGGATGGCCGGGGCCGTCGGGCGTGACGCCGACCACCATCGCGCGCACATCGCGCGCCACCGCGCCGGCCTGGCGCACCTGCATGGTCAGGTAGGTGACGTTGGCCGCGCGCGCCACCCCTTCGATACCGGCGATACTGCGCCAGGTGTCGTCGTACACGCTGGACGACTCCGCGTACGGCCCCAGGGTGTCCTGCTGCACCACCCACAGGTCGGCGCCGCTGTTGTCGAGCAGCACCTTGGCGTCGTCCACCATGCCGCGATAGACCCCGGCCATGGTCAGGGTGACCCCGATCAGCAGCCCGAGGCCGAGCCCGGTGAACACGAACTTGCCCCAGGCGTGGAGGATGTCGCGCCCGGCCAGGCTGATCATGGCGCCGCGCCGACCAGGCGGTCGACGACCTCGATGCGGCTGCCGGCGGCGAGCGCCTTCTGGCTGTAGACCACCACGCGCTCGCCGCCGTGCAGGCCCTCGAGCACCTGCACGCGGCCGTCGAGGTCGGCCGTGCCCAGGCGCAGCGGCGCAAAGCGCAGCGCGCCGTCGTCTTCCACCACCCAGGCGCCGAGGCGGCCGCCGAGGCGGTGCACGCTGGCGCTGGCCAGCACCGGCCGCGCCGGCAGGGCCGGCAGCTCGACGGTGACTTCGGCCAGCTCGCCGAGCGGCGGCAGGGGGGCGGGGAGGGCGGCGAAGTCGATCTTCGCCAGCACTTCCTCGGTGACCGCATCGGCCAGCGGCTCGATGCGCGCCACCCGCCCGGCGAGCGCGCTGCCGGCCGCCGAGCGGAGCACGATCTGCGCCGGCAGCGCGGCCTGCAGCCCGCTCGCACGCTGCTGATCGAAGCGCGCATGGATCCACACGCTCGCCGGCTCGACGATCTCGACCACCGCCTGGCCGGCGACCACAGTGGTGCCGGGGTCGGCGTCGCGGCGCGTGACCAGGCCATCGACCGGCGCGATCAGGCGCAGGTTGGCGCGCTGCAGGCGCAGCGCGTCATGCTCCGCACGCAGGCGGATGAACTCCTGACGCGCCGCTTCCAGACCGGCGCGCGCCGCCTGCAGCGCGGCGGCGGTGGCCTGGGCGTCCTGCTGCTTCGCGGCCGCGGCCTCGGCGCTGACGCTGTGGGTTTCGAGCAGGCGCGCGTAGCGCTGCGCCTGCGCCGCGGCGAAACGCTGGCGCGCACCGGCCTCGCGGATCTGCGCCTCGGCGCTCAGCACGTTCGCCTCGGCGCGCCGGCGCGCCGCCTCCTGCGCCGCGAGGCGCTCGTCGAGATCGACCGGGTCCATCTCGCCCACCACCTGCCCAGCATGGACCCGCTCGCCCGGCTGCACCGCCACGTTCAGCACCCGCCCGGCGAAGGTCGGACCGATGCGGTGGCTGTAGCGCGCCTCCACGGTGCCGATGCCGTACAGCGCCGGCGTCAGCGCCTGCGCCTCGACCGTCGCCACCGTCACCTGCACGCGCGCCAGCGGCCCCGCGCGCAGGGCGACGAAGATCAGCAGGCCGGCCAGGAGCAGCACCACCGCGGCCAGCGCCAGGCGGCGGCCGTTGGCGGAAAGCCATCGCTTCATGCCTGCCTCCGGATGCCGCGCAGGTAGATGCGGAGCACCGCCGGCGCCTCACCGCGGAGGCGGCCGACGTCGCCGGCGAGCAGGGACTGCACCACCAGCCCCTGGACGGTGCCGACGAACAAGGTGGCCGCGGCGGCGATGTCGAGCGCAGGGTCGATCTCGCCTGCCGCCCGGCCGGCTTCGAGCAAGGCCCGCACGCGCTCGCCGTAGCGCCGCAGCAGGGTTTGCGCCATGCGCTTGGGCGCGGTGAGCTCGGCGCGCTGCAGCTCGCCGAACATCATCCGCGGCACCCCGGGGTGATCGGCGATGAAATCGATGTGGGTCATGAACATCGCCTCGAGCGCCGCGAGCGGGCTGGCTTCGGCCTGCACCGCACGCTCGATGCGCGCCATCAGACGCTCGGCGACCCATTCCATCACCGCGCCCCACAGCGCCTCCTTGGTCGGGAAGTGGCGGAACAGCGCACCGTGGCTGAGCTGCATGCGCTCGGCGATGGTGGCGGTGGTGATCTCGCTCGGATTCTGCTCTCCGGCCAGCGCCACCACGGTTTCGACAGTGACGGCGCGGCGCTCGTCGGCGGGAAGGTGTCGGGAGCTCATAGGAGGATTCGACCATCTGGACTCAGGGAGTAAGTATTTACTCACTTTTATCCGATGGAAGCAAGCCACCGCCGCCCGGCAAACGCGCAATCGGTGCGCATCGCAGCTCCTTGTTCACATCCGCCATGCCCGGCAAGAGATACAAACGGGACGGGGCGGCGGATAGCGGCGGATAGCGGCGGATAGCGGCGGATAGCGGCGGATAGTGGCGGATAGTGCGGGTAACGATTACGCACACTCGCTATCGCCAAGCGTGTAGAACGTCCACCGCTTCTCTCCCTGCTTCACCAGTCGGCCATCCGCCGTCAGCCGCTTCAACAATTTCTGCGCCTGATCCCCGCTCAAGCGGCACAACTCCATGGCCTCGCTGCGCTGGATGCGTCCGTGATGCCGAACATGGCCCAGTACCAGTTGCTCATGCTGCAGGCTGCTGAAACCCGCTTGCCGCGTGTACGCCACCTGTTCACCCTTGGCCCGATACATATCCGCCGACAAGGTATAGCTGCGGCTACGCACATTCCCATGCGCCTCTACCAGACCCGCCTCGACCAAACGCTCCAGCGTGCGCCTGGCGCGCACCGCGTCACGCTGGATGTGGGATGCCAGCCCTTCGGCACTCAACCGCTTGTGCTCGCGCAAGGCGGCCAGCGCGATCAGGCTGTCGATCGGCAGCGGCGCGCCGCCCTGGCGGCCTTCCTGTTCCACCACCAGTTTTAGAAAAACTTCGTCCGCCGACGCCGTGTCCAGTTGCAGGACGACGCTGTTGCTGTCGGTGCGGCTGTAGTCCGGCTCGGGGCGGCCAAAGCGCAGCATGCCACGGTAGATCGTATCCACACCTCGGCCCGAACGCTCGACGATGCCGACCCGCTTCATCGCATCGGCCAGCGTGCGGTTGCGCGGACGTGGCTCGGTGATCAGCAGGTTGTCCAGGGTCACGCCCTCCACCAGGCCGCCGGGGTTGCTGATGGTCAGGCCGTCATCGTCCAGTCGCACATGCACCGCGCTCAGGCGGTGGTAATCACGATGCACCAGCGCATTGGCAACGGCCTCGCGAAATGCCCCCATGTCCACCTTGGGCACCGGGACGCGGAACAGCCCCACCTGAATCTCGCGTTCGGGGTTGTAGGGGCGGAAATTGGTCTCCAGCCAATCCAGCGCCTTCAACAGTGGGAAGCGGCGGAACTCGTTGAACGCCACGGCCTCGCGCGCCAGTACCTGAAAGGCGAATTCATGCGTGGGTACCTTGTCACGCAAGGCGGTTTCGCGGCCGATGAGCAGCAGCCCGGTCAGCGTCGGCACGCGCTGGCCGGCCTCGTCGCGGGTGGTGAAGCCCAGCGCGCCGTCCATGGCTTCGTCATCCAGTTCCAGCAGCACGCGGTCGCCGCCATATTGCCGCACGGTCTGGCGCAGACGCTCGCGCTCCAGCGGGTCGAAGTCGGCCAACGTGGCGCCGGCCACCGCTTGCGCCGAAACATCCACCAGACCAAACCGGCTTGCCCGGCTGCTGCGTTCGTGCGGCAGCAGCGCCACGCATTCCGGTGTGCCGTCCTGCTTGATGCGGCGGCGCAGGTACACGCCCGCCGTGGTTGCCACCTCGCCGGAGGATTTGGGGACGGTGATGCGCGCCACGCGTACGCCGGCAAGCTCTACCGGTTCGACGCGAACGGCCAGCGACGGCGAGGTCCGCGCTGCAACCAACCCCGGCAAGCCGAACAAGTTCTGATGCGCCTGGTGCAGGCCGGTGGGCGTACCGTCGTCCTCCACGCCCAGCCACAGCTCACCGCCGTCGGTATTGGCCATGCACACCAGCGACTCGACCAGCTCATCGTCGGGCAGGCGCTTGCGGTCGCTCTTGAACTCGACGGTCAAGGTTTCCGCGAGTGGCAGCGTAGGTGCAGCTTGCGCTTCGTCGCTCATGCCTTCCTCCATGTGGCGTTCTTCGCTGGCTTCTTGCCGACAGGATGGCTTTCCGCCTGGACCCCGCTGTGCGGCGACGAACGACGCAGGGCCATGGGACACCGCGTTGTGCATGATCGTGCGTGAGACTTGGCAGCGGAGCGCGATCCGGCCGGCCGGGATGTGCCGACTGGGCAAAAGTCAGCGGGGAGTCTAACCGGTCGATGCCCTTCGAGACAGCCGTTTCCGCCCCCGGACAAGCCCCGTTCGGCGCACACGGCACCGTCATCTCGCGGATCGCGGCAGCCGGACGGTGAACTCGAGACCGCCCAGCGGGCTGTCGCCCAGTTCGATGCTGCCGCCATGGAGCTCGGCGATCCGGGTGACGATGGACAGCCCCAGCCCCGCGCCCTGGCCCGGGCCGTGGCGGAAGAAGCGCTCGAACACCTGGGCCCGCAGCGCCGGCGGCACGCCGGGGCCGCTGTCGTGCACGCTCAGCTCGACGACGCCGTCGGACGGGCGCAGCTCGACCCGGACCAGGCCCCCTTCCGGGCTGTGCTGGAGCGCATTGGCGACCAGGTTCTGGAGCAGGATTTCGAGGCTCGGGGCGTCGGCGGGGACGCTGAAATCGCCGCCTTCGGCGCACTCGAAGCTCAGTTCCTGGCCGCGCTCGAGCGCCAGCGGGATGATCCCGGCGAGCGCACCGCGGACGAAGGTGGCGAGCTCGAGCGGGGCCATCCCCGCCTTCGCCGCGCCGGGTTCGAGGCGGGCGAGGGTCAGCAGCTGGGTCACCACCCGGGTGGCGCGCTCGACGCCGCCGACCAGCTGCTTCAAGGCCTCCTCGCGATCGCCGGGGTCGGGCGCCTGGAGCGCGTTCTGGGCATGGATGCGCAGCACCGCCAGCGGCGTGCGCAGCTCGTGCGCGGCATCGGCGAGGAAGCGCTTCTCGCGTTCGAGCAGCGCGGTGAGCTGGCCGAGCAGGCGGTTCAGCGACGCCACCACCGGCTCCAGCTCCTGCGGCAGAGGGGCGAGCACCAGCGGCGACAGGTTGCCGGGGTCGCGCGCCTTCAGCAGGCGCACCATCCGCGCCAGCGGGCGCAGCCCCCAGCCCACCGCCAGCCACACCAGCACCGCGAGCAGCGGCAGGCCGATCAGGTCCGGGAGCAGGCTGCGCAGCGCGATCTTGGCCGCCAGTTCGCCGCGCACGTCCTCGCGCTCGCCGACCAGCACCCACTGCCGGTCGCGTACATCGTGGAGCATGAACAGCCGCCAGCGGTGCCCGTCCACGCGCACCTCGTGGTAGCCGGCGAGCGCTTCGGGAAGGGGGGCGGCAGCCCGGTCCGCGGTCGCGGCATCGGCCGCGGCCGGCGGCCGACGTTGCACGAGCGCGTCGAGCGCATCGAGCGCCGCGGCCGGCGCGCTCGCCGACTGCAGCAGGGCCTGGCCGTGCTCATCGTAGATGACGAAGCCGAGCTTGCTCTCGTATTCGTGCCCCACCGCTCCAGCCGGTACATCGCCCTGGCCCGCCACCCCGTTCTGCGCCATCGCTTCGTCCAGCGCCGCCTGCATCGCCTGCCGCATCGACGCCGGCAACTCGCCGCCGACCATGCCGGCGAGCAGGCGCGCGGTCTGCACCAGGCCGGCGTCGAACACTTCCTCGACTTCATGGCGGGCATCGCGGTAGCTCTTATAGGAAATCAACGTCAGCGTCAGGCTGAGCAGGCCGAGCACGAGCAGCAGGGTACGGCTGCGGATCGAGCGCATCAGGCCTTGTCCACCAGATAGCCGACGCCGCGCACGGTACGGATCAGCTCCGGGAAGAGCTTCCTGCGCAGATGGTGGATGTGCACTTCGAGCGCGTTGCTTTCCGCTTCTTCATCCCAGCCATAGAGCACCTGCTGCAGGCGGTCGCGGGTCAGCACGCGGCCGGGCTGGGCGAGCAGTTCATGCAGCAGCAGGAACTCCTTGCGCTGCAGCGCCACCGCCTGGCCGCGGTAGCTGACCTGCTGGTTGACCGGGTCGAGGTGGATGCCGCGGTATTCGAGCACGGGCTGCGGGCGATTGAAGCTGCGCCGCAGCAGGGCACGCAGGCGCGCCTTCAGCTCATCGACATCGAACGGCTTGACCAGGTAGTCGTCCGCCCCCGCATCCAGCCCGGCGATGCGGTCGGCGGTGGCGTCGCGCGCGGTCAGCACCAGCACCGGCACCGGGTTGGCCGCAGCGCGCAGGCGGCGCAGCACTTCCAGCCCGTCCACGCGGGGCAGGCCGAGGTCGAGAATGGCGAGATCGAAACTCTCGTGGCGCAGCGCGTGGAGGGCGCTGTCGCCGTCCTGCACCCAGTCCACGGTGTAGGCTTCGGGCTTGAGCGCCACCCGAATCCCCTGCCCGAGGGCGGCGTCATCTTCGACCAGCAATATCCGCATCTTCCTTCCTGTCCGCTTGCCGCATCCAGCCACTTTATTCCCGTTCGCGCCGGGACGGGCGGGACGCGTGCCTCCAGCGCTCCCGCTCACCCCACCCTTCCCGCCAGCCCCGCAGCGCCCCCTTCATTCCATCTTTTCCTGTACTTCGGCGAGCAGGCGGCGGATTTCGGCGCGGCGGCCGGCATCGGCACTGGCGCGGTCGGGACGATCGGGCGCGGCGAGCGCCTTTTCGAGGGCGGCGCGCGCTTCGGGGTAGCGCTTCTGCCGGCGCAGGAAGTCGCCGTAGAAATAATTCGGGTCGATCCCGTCCGGGTTGAGGGCGAGCGCCTTCTTCAGCAGGAGCTCGGCCTGCGCATCGTCGCCGAAACCCAGCGGCCAGCCCGGAACCTGATAGTAGAGGCTGCCCAGGCTGGTGTAGGCGGAGCCGTCGAGCGCTGCGGGGTCGAGCGCGAGCGCCTGCTCGAGCTCGGCTTTGGCCTGCTTGACCAGATCGAGCGCACCGAGCCCGCCCTTGGCTCCCGCCCAGGTGCTGAGGATGATGCCGCGCCAGATGTGCAGCTCGGCAGCCTGCGGTTCATCGGCGAGCGCCTTCCCGGCCTCCCCGGCGAGTGCGGCGAAGGCGGTCTCGCGCTGTTTTTCCGGCAGCTGGTAGTGAATTTCGGCCCAGCGTTCCTGCAGCTGGTGGAGCCTGGCCTGGCCGGCTTCGCCGAGGGCGAAGGCGGGCAGGCTGGCGCAGGCGAACAGGAGCGGGAACAGGCGGTAGAGGGGTTTCATCGGTTTTTCCTTCAACGCGGAGGCGGAGTGGAACGGGAGTGCGCACCGGCGGGGCGGGCAAACTGCTTGACCACCGCCAGCTGGCGACGCAGCGCGCGATCGACGATGCGCGGCAGCACGGTGTTGAGACGGACGAAGAATTTTTCCGGCCAGCCCAGATAGAGCTCTTCGCGCTCGCGGCGGATCGCCTCGACGATGCGCGCGGCAACCGCGTCCGGATCGTCCATCGCGACCCCGAGCTGCGTGTTCATCGCCACCACGGGCGCGGCGTTCATCGCCGTGCGGGTCGCGCGCGGAGCGACGTAGAGCACCTTCACCCGACTGTCGGCCAGTTCGCGGCGCAGCGCTTCGGAGAAGCCGCGCACGGCGAACTTGCTCGCGCAATAGGCGGCGAAGCCCGGATAGCCGATCGAGCCGAAGGTGGAGCCGAGGTTGACCAGCACGGCACGCGGCGCCTGGCGCAGCACCGGCAGCAGACGCTGGGTGAGCTGCACGGTGGCGGTGACGTTGAGTCCGATCAGGTGGGCGATCGCCTCTTCGTCCTGGCTTTCGAGCAAGCCGAAGCGGTTGATCCCCGCGGCATTGATCAGGCAGTTCAGGCCATCGCAGCGGCGCGCGGCGGCCAGCACCGCGTCACGCCCGGCGCGCTCGCACAGATCGGCGCGGACGCAATCGACCTGGCCGGGGTAGCGCTGTTCGAGCGCGGCGAAAGCCTCGGTCTCGCGCCCGGCCAGCAGCACCCGGGCGCCACCGGCGCACAACTGCTCGGCCAGCGCCTGGCCGATCCCTCCGCTCGCGCCGGTGAGCAGGGCACGACATTCGGAAAGTCGCATCACGGCCTCCTCAGGCGGACTGCGCCAGGGTGCGGAACAGGTCCGCGTACAGGCGGTAGACCACTTTCGCGGTATGGACCACCGCGGCCTGGTCGTCGGCGCAGTCGAGGCGGTTCATCAGCCGCTCGAAGAAGCGGATGTGTTCCTGGTCCAGGCTGCCGTGGGAGTTCAGGTAGGTGAATGCCTGGGCGGGCAGCTGCAGGCTGCGCTGCAGCGTGCCCGCGGCCCGGGTCGCGAGCGCGATGCTGGTGCCTTCGAGGACGTTGACCATGCCGAAGAAGCTCACCGGGTTGTGGCGCGCGATGCGGTCGTAGACGTAGGCGACCATCAGCTCGGTGGCCAGCGCCGGCTGGCCGTGGCGCACGGCGTCGGCATCGGCGCCGCAGGCGGCGATGTCGGCGAGGATCCATTCCTGGTGGCCGGTCTCCTCGCCGATGTATTCGGCGACCGCTTCGCGCAGCCACTCCAGGCGCTCGGGCAGGCGCGCGCCGCAGGCCATCAGCAGGGGCACGGTATGCTTGACGTGGTGGTAGGCCTCGGTCAGGAAGGCGACATAGCGGTCGCGGCCGACCGTGCCGGCAAGCGCCTGGCGGATGATCGGCGCATCAAACAGGTATTCGCGCTCGGCGGCGGTCTGTCGTTGCAGCTGGTCAAAGAAGTTCATGCACGGACCTCATCGGCGGGGACGGACAGGAGGGCGGCGATCGCCGCCCGGTAGTGTTGCAGCAGCGCATCGCGGCGCAGGCGGCCGTTGGCGGTGGCAAGCCCGTTGGCGGCGCCGAACGGAGCGGCGGCGCGCAGCCAGCGGTGGGCGCGGGCGTAGTCGGGGAGGGCGGCATTGGCCGCACGGACGGCCGCCTCGAGTTCGGCGTCGGTGCAGTCGGCGGAGCGGGGCACGAGGACGGCGACGTTCTGCGCGAGGGCCTCGCCATGGACCCAGGCCTGGGTGACCGCGGGCTGCTGGGCGAGCTCGGCCTCGACCCACTCCGGGTTGACGTTGCGCCCGAAGGCGGTGATGAACTGGTGCTTCTTGCGCCCGTGGACGACCAGGAAACCGTCCTCGATGTGGCCCAGATCACCGGTCGCCTGCCACTCGCCGGCGCCTGGCGCTTCGCCCAGGTAGCCGAGCATGCGCGCCCCGCGCACCAGGATTTCGCCATCTTCGCCGAGACGCAGCCGGACATGCGCCAGGGGCCGGCCGACGGAGCCGATACGCCGCCCCTGGGGCGTATTCAGGCACACCACCGAAGCGCATTCGGACAGGCCGTAGCCCTCGAACACCGGCAACCCCAGGGCCTCGGCGCGGCGCAACAGCTGCGGTGCCACCCGGCCGCCGCCGACGGCGATGAAGCGCAGGCTGTCGGGCAGCGCCCGGCCGCGCTCGGCCGCACCCACCAGGACCTGGAGCAGCTGGGGGAGCAGGATCAGACTGTGCGGGCGGACCGCATCGAGACTGCCGAGCAGGCGCGCCGGATCGAGCCCGCTGGCGCCGTGGATGCCGATTTCGGCGAGGGGCGCAAGCACCACGCAGGCACCGGCCAGGAGCGGCGCGTAGACGCCGGCGATGTTCTCCAGCAGGGTCGCCAGCGGCAACACGCACAGATGGCGCTGCACCCCGCACGCCTGGGCGAGCCCGCTCACGCTGTGCGCCACCGCGAGCTGCGCCTCGCCGTCCAGGCACACGCCCTTGGGCTGGCCGGTGGTGCCGGAAGTGTAGGTGATCTTGACCGTACCGCGCGGCACCTCCACCGCCACGGGCGGGCGGCGCTGGAACACCCCCGGCTGCCGTTCGCCGAAGCCGGCGTCGGCGAGCCACGCCGGCGGCGGGCCGATCCAGGTGTCGATGGCGGCGCTGTCGATGACGTGGCGCTGCTGGGCGGGAGAAAAGAAGCCCGGCACGGGCACGCAGATCCGCCCGCCGAACAGCAGCGCCAGCTCCCACAGCACCCAGTCGATGCCGTTGTCCAGGCTCAGGGCGACCCGTGCGGCGCCCAGCCCGGCGAGCTCGGCGCTGCGCTGGGCGACGGCTTGGTCGACGCCGGCGTAGCGCAGCGTGTGCGCGCCGCACTGCAGCGCCGGGCGCTCACCGTAAGCGGCGATCGCCCGCCGCAGGGCGTCAACGCCCGGCGACATGCGCCCCCTCCCCCCCGCAGGGCAGGAACCGGCAGCCCGGCGCCAGGGCGGCGCCGGCGCGTAGCGGGTGCGCCGCCCCCTGCGCGATCTCGCCGGCCATCACCTGCGGGCAGCGCTCGTAGTAGCTGCCCCACTCCCGCGCCTCCTCGCCCATGCAGGCGGGATCGGCCGGACCCAGCGTCCGCAGCGCCAGGCCGAGGCGCTGGAAGCTGTTGCGCAGCGCCGGCGTCGCGGTGAATACCACCCAGCGAAAACCCTGCGCCGCCAGCATCCCGCTCAGGGCGAGGATCAGCAGCCGGGCTGCGCCCACCCCGCGGGCGGCGAGGTTGCCGACTTCGACGATGTCGCTGCGGGCCGCGGCGACGCCGCATCGATCGCGGAGGATCTGCTCGACCGGCCGCTCGAGGTAGCGCTCGAGGAACAGCGCTTCGGCATCCGCGGCGCGCGTGCCGAGCGCACCGTACAGGCGGCCGTCGTCACTCTCGAGCCCGTACAGGCAGGGCATGAAGTGGCGCACCCGGGCGTCATAGTGCGCGGCGAAACGGGCGCGGATGAAGGCTTCGACCGCGCTGCGCTGCGCGTCGGTGCGCACCGGAACCAGGGCCAGGCGGCGCGGCAGGGCGGCGCCGTGGTGCGCCAGCGGCGCCGGCAGCGGAGGCAGTGCGGGATAGGCGTGCGGCCATTCCATGAGCGATCTCGATGAGGGAACCGGGGCCGATCCTGAGCGCCGAGGATTAAGCCGAGCTTAAGCGCTGCGGGCCGGGGTGCCCGCCCCGCATCGGCCCACAGACCCGCGCGCGCCCCACAGCCCCGCGCGCACCCTTTTCCGGGCCGCGCCCCACCTGCCACGGAGGCCGGTGGAACCGCTTAAGGCGAACTTAATGTTGCCGGCGAACACTGCGCCGTCATGAATACCGCCCGGCGACCGACCCCGCACACACCGCTTGTCGCCACGTCCGACCTCCCCGGAGCCCGTCACTGCCGATGAACATGCCCCCCTTCCATCCCGGCGAGCAGGCTGCCCAGCAGCGTTGGAACACCGCGTCCTGGTGGGACGAGGCCCGCCGCATGCGCCTGCTGTGGGACCACATCCCGGGCGAATTCCACGCCCGCCTGGAAAGCGCGCCGTTCTTCTTCCTCGCCACCAGCGCCGCCGACGGGCGCTGCGACTGCTCGTTCAAGGGCGGCGGGCCGGGTGTGGTGCGCATCCTCGATGCCAAACGCTTCGCCTTCGCCGATTTCGACGGCAACGGCGCCTTCATGAGTCTCGGCAACCTTCTCGCCAATCCCCATGTCGGCTGCCTGTTCATCGACTTCACCGACGGCGCCCGCCTGCGCGTCAACGGCAAGGCCCGCATCGTCGACGCCGGCGAAATGCTCGCCCTCTTCCCGGGCCACACCCGGGTGGTGGAGGTGAGCGTCGAGCAGGTCGTGCCCAACTGCCCCAAGCACATTCCCCACCTGGTGTCCGCGTCATGAAACCGTCCCCCCTCCAGCAACCGGCCGCGAATGCGCGCTACCGTATCGCCGTCAACGCCGAATGGACGAGCAAGTGCAACGCGCTGTGCCCGATGTGCCCGCGCGAGTTGATCGAGCACCCGCAGCGGATGAGCCGGCAGACCTGGCAGCAGACGCTCGCGCGCCTGACGCCGGAGCAGGTGTTCCGCACCGTCATCGCCGGCTACGGCGAGGCGACCACGCACAAGCACTTCTTCGACTTCGTCGACGACCTCCGTGGCCACCCGGTGCGCTTCGACCTGGTCAGCAACGGCCATCTGCTCGACGCCGACAAGCTGCGCCACCTCGACGGCGCCATCGATCTGCTGATGGTGTCCTTTTCCAGCATCGACCCCGCCGTCTATCGCCGCGTTCACGTCAACCTCGACCACACCCGCGTGATGGCCAACATCCAGGCCGCGCAGAAGCTGCTGCGCCACACCCGGCTCGCGATCAGCCTCACCCCGCTGCCCGAATGCCTGCCCTCGCTGCCGGCCACCATCGACTGGCTGCGCGCCCAGGGCGTCGCCACGCTGACGATGTCGCCGACGCTGTACAACCGCGGCGGCGGCCTGCACGCCGAAGCGCCGGCCGCCGGGACGGAAACGCTGCGCGCCACGATCCGCCGCCATCGCCTGCGCTCGCAGGAGTTCGACTTCATCCCGAGCATCCGCGACCTCTACCGCCAGTGGCGCAGCAACCGCTTCCGCTGCATCGCGCGCAACGTCGATGTGTTCATTTCCTCCGCGGGGGAATACCTCTACTGCTACAACGACATCGGCCACCGCCACGTCCTCGGCAACGTGGCGACGCACAGCATCGACACCGTCCTCGCCGAGCGCGAGCGCATGGCGCCGATCCCCGCGCTGTGCGACGGCTGCAACATGCGCCGGCGTTACGGCGTGCGCGAAGTGCTGAAGACCGGGGCCGCCTTCGCCCGGAGCCGGCTCGCCGCCGCACGCGGCACCTGACGCCGGCGCCGACGCCGCACGGAGCCTCCCGCGCCTGCCGCCGGAGCACCCGGGCGCCTCGCCCCGCTCACGCCGCGGGCAGCGTCAGCACCGCGCGCAGACCACCCAGCGCCGACGTCTCGAGGGCGATGTCGCCGCCATACAGGCGGGCGAGGTCGCGCACGATCGCCAGCCCGAGGCCGGAACCGGGGGTGTTCTCGTCGGCGCGCACGCCGCGCCCGAACACCGCTTCGCGCACCGCCGGCGGCAGGCCGGGGCCGTCGTCGTCGATCGCCACTTCGAGCCGCCCACCCTCCACCGCCCGCGCCTCGACGCGGACGCGGTGCGCGGCCCACTTGCAGGCGTTGTCGAGCAGGTTGCCGAGCATCTCCTGCAGATCCTGGGCCTCGCCGCGGAATACGAGCGCGTCCGCGCCGCCGGCTGGCCCGATTTCCAGCCCCCGCCCCGCATGGACCTTGGCCATCAGCCGCAACAGGCCGTCGAGCGCCGGACGCAGCGGCGTGCGCTGGCCGGGAATGCCGGCCGCGGCGGCGGCGCGCGCGCGCGCCAGGTGGTAATCGATCTGGGTGCGGGCGAGGCCGACCTGCTCGGCGACGAGGCGGGCGAGCGCGCCGCCCTCCCCCCCTCCCGCCGGCTCTCCCGGCTGCCCCCCTTCCGGCTGCGCGGCGGCATTGGCGAGCACGGTGAGCGGCGTCTTCAGCGCGTGCGCGAGGTTGCCGGCCTGGGTACGGGCGCGCTCGACGATCTCGGCGTTGCGCACGAGCACGGCGTTGAATTCATCGACCAGGGGCTGGATCTCGGACGGGAAGGCGCCTTCGATCGCCCGCCGGCGGCCTTCGTGCACTGCGGCCAGCCCCTCGCGCAGGCGCGCCAGCGGGCGCAGGCCGATCCGCACCTGGACCAGCGCCGCCGCCACCAGGCCGGCGCCAAGGAGGCCGAGGCCGAGCGCCAGCAGGCGGGTGAAGCGCGCCACCGGCTCGCCGATCAGTCCTTCGTCGGCGGCGACGATCAGGCGCAGCGCCGCCTGCGGCTGTTCGGCCGGGCGCAGCACCTGCTCGATCATGCGCAGCGGTGCGCCGTCCGGGCCATCGACACGGTGGGCGTGCTGCTCGCCGTCGGCGAGCGCATCGGCCGGCACCGCCAGCGCCACATCCCACAGCGAACGCGCGCGCAGCACGCCGATCGCCGGCACCGCCCCGTCGATCCGGTCCACCTGCCAGTACAGCCCGGAATACGGCCGGGCGAAGCGGGGATCGCTGAGCGGCGCCGTGAGCACGGCCTGCCCGTCGGCATCGAACACGAGGTTGGCGGCGAGCTGGTCGAGATGGGTGCGCAGTTCGACGTGGAACTGCTGCGCCACGTGGCGGCTGAACAGCGCGCCCAGCCCCCAGCCGGTAGCGGCGATTGCAAGCACGATCCACACCAGGGTGCCGACGAGCAGGCGCAGGCGCAGCGAACCGCGCCCGCCGGCAAGCGCGGCGACCGGCTTCAGCGCGGACATGCGAGGCGGTAGCCGAGGCCGCGCACGGTCTCGATCAGGCCGGGCGGCAGCTTCTTGCGCAGGCGGGCGACGAAGACCTCGATCGTGTTCGAGTCGCGGTCGTAGTCCTGGGCATAGATGTGCTCGGTGAGGTCGGTGCGCGACACCACCTCGCCGGCGTGGTGCATCAGGTAGGACAGCACGCGGAATTCGTGGCTGGTCAGCGCCAGCGCCTGGCCGTCGACGGTGACCCGCCCGCCACGGGTGTCGAGCACGACCGCACCGCAGACGAGCTCCGCGCTCGCCTGCCCGGCCGCGCGGCGGATCAGCGCGCGCACGCGGGCGAGCAGCTCTTCCATGTGGAAAGGCTTGGTCAGATAGTCGTCGGCGCCGGCGTCGATGCCGGCCACCTTCTCGTGCCAGTCACCGCGCGCGGTCAGGATCAGCACCGGCATCGCCCGCCCGCCGCCGCGCCAGCGCTTGAGCACGCTGAGGCCGTCCATCAGCGGCAGGCCGAGGTCGAGCACGACCGCATCGAAGGCCTCTTCCTCACCGAGGAAGCAGGCCTCGCGCCCGTCATGGGCGAGATCGACCGCATAGCCCGCCGCCGCCAGCGCCTGGCGCAGCTGCGCCGCCAGCGTGGGTTCGTCTTCCACCACCAGAATCCGCATCGCTTCGTCCTTTCCTTCCCGGCCTTTCCGTTCCCGCCGCCGGCGTCCTCAGTCTGCGCGCCGGCCGCCCGGATGCAGCTCGCGTCCCTCGGCAGCGTACAAGGTCCCGTCGCGCGCATCGAGCCGGAGCTTGACCACGCTGCCGCCGGGGCGGATCAGCTTGATCTCGTAGAGCCAGGTGCCGTCCTCGCGTTCGAGCTCGACTTCGACGACCTGCCCCGGATAGTCGCGCTCGACCCGTTCGAGCACGGCGCGCAGCGGCAGCACTTCGCCCGCTTCGAGCGCCCGGCGCGCACGCTCGTGATCGCCTCCGCCGGCCACGGCCGCGAAGGAGGCGGCGAACGCGAGCCCGGCAAGGAGCCGGGCCACGGCCGGTAACGAACGGTTTGTCATCGGAAACCTCCTTGCCCCAGCCTGGCCGCCCCCGGCGGACACCCTCAGTGCGGCACCGGCAGCGCCTCCCAGCCCGGATGATCGAACGAAGCGCCGTACAGCGCCAGATCCTCCACCCCTCTTTCCGCCGGACATGCTCCGCTCAAGGCAGGGCGGCAGGCTCCGGGTGGATGATCGCCATCGAGTGTGCACGCCACCGGCTGAACCGCAGCTGAACGCAGCCCGATGCGCATCGAAGGACGTCGACATCGACCGGAGTCGACAGGCGCGGCCCGCGCGGTATTTGATCGGCAGGCTCAATATAGTGGCCTGCGCTCGACGCCCCCATGATTTCGAATAAATCTGCGTCCTCAGACGCCGAGATGCTTCTGGATCAATTCCGGATCATTGCGCACCGCCGCGCTCGGGCCGTCGAAGACGACCTGGCCCTTGACCAGGATCATCGAGCGGTCGGTGAGCGCGGTCACCGCGGCGTGGTTCTTGTCCACGATCACGGTGGCGATGCCGGTTTCGCGGATGGTGCGGACCACGTTCCAGATCTCCTTCACCATCAGCGGCGCCAGGCCCTCGGTGGCTTCGTCCAGGATCAGCAGGTCGGGGTTGGTCATCAGCGCGCGGCCGATGGTGAGCATCTGCTGCTCGCCCCCCGAGAGCTGCCCGCCGCCGTTCGACAGGCGCTCGCCCAGGCGCGGGAAGGTCTCCATCACGCGCTCGAAGGTCCACGTGCGCTGGCCGTCGACGCCGGCGCGCGCGGCCATGATCAGGTTCTCGCGCACGCTCAGGTTGGGGAAGATTCCCCGCCCCTCGGGCACGTAGGCGATGCCGCGCAGGGCGATGCGGTGCGTGCTCGCCCCGGTCATGTCGTCGCCATTGACCTTGACCGTGCCGTGACGCGGACGCACCAGCCCGAGCATCGAGCGGATCAGCGTGGTCTTGCCCATGCCGTTGCGCCCCATCAGGCCGAGCGCCTCGCCCTTGGCGATGTGGAAATCGACTCCGTGCAGGATGTGGCTTGAACCGTAGTAGGTATGCAGGTCGTGCGCTTCGAGCAGCGTCTCAGACATGTTCGTCCTCTCCCAGGTACGCGGCCTGCACCTCGGCGCTGTTGCGGATCTGCGCCGGCGGGCCCGATTCGAGCACCGCACCGTTGACCATCACCGTGATCGTGTCGGCGACCGCGAACACCGCGTCCATGTCGTGCTCGACGAGCAGGATCGCGCGCCCGTCCTTGAGCCCCCGGAGCAGCTCGACCATCTTCGCCGACTCCTCCGAGCCCATTCCTGCCAGCGGCTCATCGAGCAGCAGCACCTTGGCGTCGGTCGCCAGCACCATCGCGATCTCGAGCTGGCGCTGCTCGCCGTGCGACAGCGTGCCCGCCACCCGCGCCTCGCGCCCGCCCAGCCCGGCTTCGGCGACCGCCGCGCGCGCGCGCTCGACGGTGTCGCCCAGGCGCTGGGCGTCGGTGAAGATCTTCCACGGCCGCGGCCGGCGCGACTGCGCCGCCAGGCGGCAGTTCTCGAGCACGGTGAACTGCGGGAAGATGTTGGTGCGCTGGTAGCTGCGCCCGATCCCCAGGTGCGAGCGCGCCGCCGCCGACAGCCGGGTGATGTCCTTGCCGCCGAGCAGGATGCGCCCGGACGAGGGCGGCAGATCGCCCGAGAGCATGTTGATGCAGGTCGACTTGCCCGCGCCGTTGGGGCCGAGCAAGGCGTGCAGCGTGCCGCGCTCGAGCGTGATGCACACTTCTTCGTTCGCCGTCAGCCCGCCGAAGTGGCGGGTCAGACGGTCGGCCACGAGCATTGCCTCAGCCATTCTTGTCCTCTCCCCAGTTGATCATGCGGATCACCCGCTTGGGCAGCCCGGCCAACCCGTCCGGCATGAACAGCACCGCCAGCACGATCACGCTGCCCATCAGCAGCTGCCAGTGCTTGCTCAGGTCGGTAAACAGCTCCTGCAGGCCGATGAAGGCGAACGCCCCGGCCGCCGCCCCCGCCAGGCTGCCCATGCCGCCCAGGATCACCATCATCAGCACGTTGCCCGACTGGTGCCAGGACAGGTACTCGGGAGTGACGAAGCCGAACAGCACCGCGTACAGGAAGCCCGCCACCCCGGCCAGCGCGCCGGCCAGCGTGAACGCGGCCAGTTTGTAGCGGAAGGTGGCGTAGCCCAGCGACTGCATGCGGTGCTCGTTGCTGTGGATGCCCGCCAACACGCGCCCGAACGGCGAACGCAGCACCAGCTTCAGGAGCACGAACACCGCCACCATCGCCGCGAGGATGAAGTAGTACATCTGCAGCGGCTCGTTCAGGTCGAACGGCACCCAGCCACCAATCGCCGCATCGGGCTTGAAGTTCAGGTAGATCCCGTCCGAGCCTCCGCCCAGCGGGGTGTCGTGGAAGATGTAGTAGGCCATCTGGGCGAAGGCCAGCGTCACCATGATGAAGTAGATGCCCTTGGTGCGCAGCACGAACAGCCCGATCACGAGCGCGGCCAGCGCCGCGGCCAGCACCGAGGCCGGGAAGGCGAACCAGAAGCTGGCCGGGTCGTACTTGGGCGTCACCAGCGCCACAACGTAGGCGGCGATGCCGAAATATGCCGCGTGCCCGAGGCTCACCAGCCCGGTGAAGCCGACCAGCAACGCCAGGCTCATGGCGAAGATCGCCATCACCAGGGTCTTGGCCAGCATCTCGACGTAGAAGCTCGAGCCGTACAGCGGATAGGCGATCAGCACGAGCAGCGCGAGCAGTTGTAGAAACAGCGGGAGTCTGGAATTCATCGCCTAGCCTTTCTTGAAGATGCCTTCGGGGCGCCACAGCAGCACCACCGCCATCACCAGGTACACCCCCAGTCCGGCGAACTCGGGCACCAGCACCTTGCCGAAGGTGTCGGTAAAGCCCACCAGCAGCGCCGCCACCAGCGCCCCCCACACCGAACCGATGCCGCCGATCACCACCACCACGAAGGAGATGATCAGCACGTTGCCGCCCATCCCCGGATACACCGAGGACACCGGCGCGGCGAGCATGCCGGCGAGCGCGGCCAGCGCCACGCCGAGGGCGAACACGTTGCGGTACAGCAGGTCGATGTTGACGCCGAGCGCCTGCACCATTTCGCGGTTGTGCGAGCCGGCGCGGATCATCATCCCCAGCCGGGTGCGCTGCATCAGCCACCACAGTCCGGCGGCCAGGGCCACGCACACCACCGAGATCACGATCCGGTAGACCGGGTAGGACAGGGTGTCCGAAAGCTGGATCGAGGCCGAGAACAGCGCCGGGATGTCCACCCCGTGCACGTCGTCGCCCATGGTCAGGCTGCGCAGTTCCTCGAAGATCAGGATCAGCCCGTAGGTGAGCAGCACCTGCTGCAGGTGGTCGCGTTTGTACAGATGTACGAACAGCAGCTTCTCGAGCAGCGCCCCGAAGGCGAACGCCAGCGGTATGCCGAGCACGATCGCCAGCATCAGGTTGCCGGTGGCGCTGGTGAGGGCGAACGCCATGTAGGCGCCGATCATGTAGAAGCTGCCGTGCGCCAGGTTGATGATGCCCATGATCCCGAACACCAGCGTCAGCCCGCTGGCCACCAGAAACAGCAGCAGTCCGTACTGCAGCGAATTCAGGATCTGGATCAGGAAGGAAACGAAATCCATGCTTGGGCCTCCCCCTCCCGGACTCGCCCAGGGCGGCGGGATACGGTGGATGAAAGTGCGTGGAAGGAAAACCCTGCGCCGGCCCGGCCGGCGCAGGCGGTGCGATCGGCGCAGCGATCAGTTCATGCGGCAGCCGCGGGCCGGATCGGCGAGCTTGGGCGCGGCGACGCCGACGACCTTGTTCTCCTTGCCCTCGACCTTGCGCAGGTAGATGTCCTGCACCGGGTTGTTGGCCTTCGACAGGGAGAACGCACCGCGCGGGCTGTCGACCGTCGCCGCGCTCATCGCCTTCATCACCGCATCCTTGTCGAACTTGCCCGCCGGCGCCTTGGCCAGGCCGGCGCCGAGGAGCTGGGCGGCGTCATAGCCCTGCACCGCATAGACGTCGGGCTGTGCCTTGTAGGCGCTGGCGTAGCCGGTGCGGAACGCCTTGTCCTTCTCGGTATCGAGGCCGTCGGCGTAGTGCAGGGTGGTCATCACGCCCTCGCCCGCACCGCCCATCGCCTCCAGCGTACCGTCGGTGAGGAAGCCCGAGCCGTACAGCGGGATGCTGTTCATGAGCCCCGCCGCATCGTAGTCCTTGACGAACTTGGCCGCGCCGCCGCCGGCAAAGAACACGAACACCGCATCGGGCTTGAGGCCGGCGATCTCGGTCAGGAAGGGCTGGAACTCGACGTTCGGGAAGGGCAGGTAGAGCTCCTTGGCGATCTTGCCGCCGGCCTGTTCGAAGGCCTCCTTGAAGCCGGCCACCGACTGCTCACCGAACGAGTACTTCCAGGTCACCGTGACCACGTTCTTGTGCCCGCGCTCGGCCACCACCTTGCCCATTGCGTAGGCCGGCTGCCAGGCCGAGAACGACACGCGGAACACGTTGGGCGCGCACAGCGGCCCGGTCAGCTCGTCGGCCCCGGCGTTGGGGATGATCATCAGGGTCTTGGTGTCGCGCGCGACCTTGGCCATTGCCAGCGCCACGCCCGAGTGCACCGTGCCGACGAGCACATCGACTTCGTCGCGCTTGACCAGCTTGTTGGCGTTCTCGGTGGCCTTGGCGGCGTCGGACTCGTCATCGACGACGAAGTATTCGACCTCGCGCCCGCCCAGCTTGCCGCCCTGCTCGGCCACGTACTGCTTGAACCCGTTGGTGATTGCATTGCCCAGCGAGGCGTAGGTCCCGGTGTAGGGCAGCATCAGGCCGACCTTGACCTTGTCCGCGGCGTAGGCGCCGCCCATCGGCAGCAGGGCCATCAACCCCACCCCCGCAACACCGGCCATGCGCTGCATCAGTTTGTGCTTGCTCATATTTGTCTCCTCCGTGCTCATGGAATTACTCGGCGGACGCAGTCGCCCGCCATCTCTCGGACAACTTCGGATCGGCGCTGAACATCAGTTCAGGATCGAATTCTATTACATTTTTTGATCGCATCATTAGCATTTTCCCGCATCTCCCTCCTCTTTTCCGCGCTCAGCGCGGCGCCACCCCGCGCAGCTTGAAGCGCTGGATCTTGCCGGTGGCGGTCTTCGGCAGATCCTCGACGAATTCCATCCAGCGCGGATATTTGTAGGGCGCCAGGACGCTCTTGACGTGGTTCTTCAGCGCCTCGCGCAAGGCGTCGTCGGCCTCCAGCCCGGGCTTGAGGACGATGAAGGCCTTGGGCTTGATCAGGTGGTCCTCGTCCTCGCAGCCCACCACTGCCGCCTCGAGCACCGCCTCATGTCCGATCAGTGCGGATTCGACCTCGATCGGCGAGACGTAGATCCCGCTCACCTTGAGCATGTCGTCGCTGCGCCCGGCATAGACGTAGTAGCCATCGCCGTCGAGCAGGTACTTGTCGCCGCTGCGCGTCCATTCACCGAGGAAGGTGCTGCGGCTCTTTTCGCGGTTGTTCCAGTAATAGACGGCCGAAGTCGGGCCGCTGATCTGCAGTTCGCCAGGCTCGCCCGGCACGGTGATCTCGTTTCCGGCATCGTCGATCAGGCGCACCCGGTAGCCGGGCACCGGCTTGCCGCTGGTGCCGTAGCGCACCTGGCCGGGCCGGTTCGACAGGAAGATGTGCAGCATCTCGGTCGAGCCGATGCCGTCGAGGATGTCCAGCCCGTAACGCTCCGTCCACCGCCGGCCGATCTCCTCGGGCAGGGCCTCACCGGCCGAAGTGCACGCACGCAGGTTCAGCTCGCCGCGCGCCGGGCAGTCCGGGCTGGCCAGCATCGACGCGTACAGCGTGGGCACGCCGTAGAAGATCGTCGGGCGATGGCGGCGCAGGCGCTCGAACACCGCCGCCGGGGTCGGGCGCTCGCCCATCAGCACCGCGGTGGCCCCCGCCGCCAGCGGGAAGGTGAGGCCATTACCCAGACCATAGGCGAAGAACAGCTTCGCCGCCGAAAACACCACATCATCCTCGCGGATGCCCAGGATCGAGCGCGCGTACAGTTCGGCGGTATGGATCAGGCTCGAATGGATATGCACGGTGCCTTTCGGCGCGCCCGTCGAGCCCGACGAATAGAGCCAGAAACAGGCGTCGTCGGCGAGCGTCGGGGCGGCAGGAAAATCTTCCCGGCCGTGCTCGAGCAGTCCGGCCAGGGTATCCGGCGCAAGCTCGGCGGCATCGGCAACGATGATCCGCTCGAGCGTCGGCACCTTGCCGAGCAGCGGAGCGAACACCGGCATCAGCGGCTCGGACACGATCGCGACGCGGGCACGGCTGTCGGTCAGCATGTATTCATAGTCGCTCGCGGTGAGCAGGGTATTGACCGCGATCGGCACGATGCCGGCCCGGATCGCACCGAGGAATGCGGTCGGGAAGTCGATGGTGTCGTGGACGCACATCAGCACCCGCTCTTCCTGGCGCAGGCCGAGCACATCGCCGAGGGCACTGCCACAGCGATTGACCCGGCGCGCCAGCTCGTCGTAGCTATAGCGCCCGGCGTCGTCGATATAGGCGATCTTGGCGCCGCGGCCGGCAACGAGATTGCGCCCGACGAGGTCGTCAGCGGCATTGTAGTGGCGCGGGATCTTGATCTCCGGCGGATTCGTGGTGTGATCCGCCGCGCTCAGTGTAGGCATGGAGGTCTCCTCCGTAGTTGACCTGGACAAAGCCCTGACATGGGTGCCACCTCGAGGTGGTCTCTTTTCAGGGCCGGCGCGTCCGCCGCAGCCGATCTCGATGTCGGCCTCCGCCGGCGAACCCGGGTCGGGGTTGAGGGTGGGGTTGAGGGTGGGGTTGAGGGTGGGGTTGGGGTCGGGGTCGGTGTTGGGGCGAAACCTGGGGGTGAGGATGGGCGTCAGCGACGGTGGCCCGGCGCGCTACGCACGGGTAAATTCGATCGCACCCTGGGGCAGCAGGTACAGCACATGGGCGCGACCACCGCTGACGGTCGGGCAGTGCGCACTGCCTGGACCATAGACGAACCAGCCGGCGCCATGGCCGTCGAACTTCGCATCTCCGTCGAGCGGCATGATCATGTCGATCTCGCCCTGCGGATGGACGTGATGGGGACCGGCCACATCGGCCATTTCCACCACATCCACGCTGAAGCCGGCCAGCTCCGGACAGGGCTTGATGACGCGGCCGAAGCGGATGCCGCCGTGTTCGCGATCGCACATCCAGCCTGCCTTCACCGCCGCCACGCAGGCGTCGGCGATGGCGCGGAACTCGGGACCGTCGGCAGGAAAGCGCTGGTTCAGGAAATCGGCGAGACCGGCATCGAGCGTCCGGCCTTCGATCGCAGCGGTAACGTCTGCGATCAGATGCTGAAAATGTTCCGGGGTCATGTGGACACTCCTCTACCAAATCGAGCAGGTTCAGGCGCCGAGCAGAGCGGCATCGGCCGCCTCTCGCGACAGCAGATCGAGCACGGCGGCACTGCCCTGGACCACGTGGCGGCGGTGGTACATCGCCAGCGCCCGCAGGCCACCGAGCTCCTCGCCGCCGCCGGCACGCCCCGGCCCGCCATGCAGGCAGGTCGGCATCACGTTGCCGTGTCCGGTGTGGTTGGCGCCGACGCTGGCGTCGACCACCATGATGCGGCCGTGGAGATCGGCAATCGCCGGCACCAGCGCACCGACGAAAGCCGGATCGGCGGAATACACCGAAGCCACCAGCGAACCGCCGCCGCGACGCGCGAACGCCACCGCTTCGGCGACGTCGCCGTACGGCAACACGGTCGCCACCGGGCCGAACACCTCGACGTCGTGCACCTGCCGCGCCGCCAGCCCCTTGTCACAGAATAGCAGTGTAGGCTGGACGAAGGCAGCCTGCTGCGGGTCGGCATCGACCGGCATGAAGCCAGGATCGGCCCCATACACGACTTCCGCATCCTCGCGCAGCCTGGCCAGCCCCTCGAGGGCCGCCGCCTGCTGCGCCTTGCTCACCAGGGGGCCGACGCGCACCCCCGCAGTGCGCGGGTTGCCCACCGGCATGCCCGCCAGGCGGGCGGCGACAGCCGCGGCCAGGTCCCGTGCAACCGGGGCCGGCACCAGCACGCGGCGGATCGCGGTGCACTTCTGCCCGGCCTTGACCGTGAGCTCGCGCACCACTTCCTTTACCGCCAGGTCGAATTCGGCACTGCCGGGCACCGCATCGGGCCCCAGGATCGCGCTATTGACGCTGTCGGCCTCAATATTGACGCGCACCGAGCGCGCAACCACAGCCGGATGGTTGCGGATGCGAGCGGCGGTATCGGCCGAACCGGTGAACGACACCACATCGCATTCCCCGACATGGTCGAGCAGCTCTCGCGCCGAGCCGCATACGATGCTGATTGCCCCCGTCGGCAACACCCCGGCCTCAACCACGTCGGCAACCATGCGCTGCGCCAGCCAGGCCGTGGGGGTGGCCGGCTTGACGAATACCGGCACGCCGGCGAGCAGGGCCGGCGCGGCCTTTTCCCACAGCCCCCAGGCGGGGAAATTGAATGCGTTGATGAATATGGCAACGCCGCTCAACGGCACGAGGAAGTGCTGCCCCTGGAACACGTCGGTCTTCGCCAGCGCCACGCGGCCGCCTTCGCGCAGGCAGCGCGCGGCGCCGAGAACCTTGCCGGCACGCGCATAGCTCTTCAGCGTGAAGATCGCGCCATCGACATCGAAACCGGCATCCGCCTCGGTGGCACCGGAGTTGCGCAGCGAGATGTCGAAATAGTCCGCCCGCTTCGCCTGCAGGACTTCGGCAACGCCACCGAGCATCGCCGCCCGCGCCGCGTAAGTCATCGCCCGCAGTGCCGCGCCACCTTCCCGGCGCGAGAATTCGAGCGCCGCAGCCAGGTCCAGCCCGTCGGAGGAAACCGTGACCAGTTGCTCGCCGCTCACCGGGTCGTGCAGCGGCAGCCCCTCACCGCGCCCCTCCAGCCACTGCCCGCATATATGGTTTGCCAGCTTCATGCCGTCTCCTATTGTGTACTTGACACCCTTGGCCTGCAGTCTGCCGCAGACGGGCAAAAAGGCCACCTGATGAAGCCATAGAGTACATCCATTCACCAACGAGTCAAGAATTATCTTGCACATTCGCCACGCAAAATCACGTAGAAGAAGAACTCCACCAGCGCTATCAAGCTCTAATTCGGCTGCAACATGAGGTACACAGCATTGGATGACGCAAATCACGAACATAAAGTGCACTTTATGTATTGACGAACAAAAAAATGTGCAATATTGTTCAGCCATGGCATGCAGTTTGATGCATACGGACAACAGCATCGCCATCGCTGGCAGAAGGCGACTGGGTGTTCCCAGGACTGAAACGGCCCCGACACGGCCGCACCCCTTTGAGGAGGAGACGAAAGTGGATACAGCAATCAAGCACGACGCCGTGGATTACCGCACCGAGCCCTCGCGCTACAAGCATTGGTCGCTCGCGGTCGATGGCGAGGTGGCGACGCTGACCCTGAACATTGACGAAGACGGCGGCATCCGCCCGGGCTACAAGCTCAAGCTGAACTCCTACGACCTCGGCGTCGACATCGAACTGCACGACGCGCTGCAGCGCATCCGCTTCGAGCATCCGTCGGTCCGCAGCGTGGTGTTCACCTCGGGCAAGCCGAAGATCTTCTGCTCCGGCGCCAACATCTACATGCTGGGCGTATCGACTCACGCCTGGAAGGTGAACTTCTGCAAGTTCACCAACGAGACCCGCAACGGCATCGAGGACGCCAGCCAGTACTCCGGCCTCAAGTTCATCGCCGCGTGCAACGGCACCACCGCCGGCGGCGGTTACGAGCTGGCGCTCGCCTGCGACGAGATCGTTCTCGTCGACGATCGTAACTCGGCGGTGTCGCTGCCCGAAGTACCCCTGCTCGGCGTGCTCCCGGGCACCGGCGGACTGACCCGGGTCACCGACAAGCGCAAGGTCCGCCGCGACCATGCCGACATCTTCTGCACCATCTCCGAAGGGGTGCGCGGCAAGCGCGCGGTGGAATGGCGCCTGGTCGACGCCGTGGTCAAGCAGCAGCAGTTCGCCGAGCACATCGCCGAGCGTGCGAAGGCGCTCGCCGCCGGCTCCGACCGCCCCGCCGGCGCCAGGGGGGTGGCCTTGCCGGGCCTCGAGCGCAGCGTCGATGCCGCCGGCTACCACTATGAGTTCGTCGATGTCGCGATCGACGCCGCCGCCCGCAGCGCGACCCTGACCGTGCGCGCCCCGGCCGCCGTCACCGCGACCACGGTTGCCGAAATCGAAGCCCAGGGCGCCAACTGGTGGCCGCTGAAGATGGCACGCGAACTCGACGACGCGATTCTCAACCTGCGCACCAACCACCTCGACATCGGCCTGTGGCAGCTGCGCACCGAGGGTGATGCCGAGGTCGTGATGGACATCGATGCCACCCTCGTCGCCCACCAGGCGCACTGGTTCGTGCGCGAGACCCTCGGCATGCTGCGCCGCACCCTGGCGCGCCTGGACGTGTCCTCGCGCAGCCTCTACGCGTTGATCGAGCCGGGCTCGTGCTTTGCCGGCACCCTGCTCGAGATCGCCCTTGCCGCCGACCGCAGCTACCTGCGCGACGACGAGGGCGGCGCCAACCGCATCGGCCTCACGGCGATGAATTTCGGCCCCCTGCCGATGGTCAACGGCCTGTCGCGCATCGCCTCCCGCTTCTACCAGGAAGAAGGCCCGGTGGCCGCGGTGAAGGCGCGCAAGGGCGAGCTGCTGAGCGCGGCCGAGGCGATGGAGCTGGGCCTGGTGACGGCGATCCCGGACGACCTCGACTGGGCCGACGAAGTGCGCATCGCCTGCGAGGAACGCACCAGCCTGTCGCCCGACGCGCTCACCGGGCTGGAAGCCAACCTGCGCTTCGGCATCACCGAGACCATGAACACGCGCATCTTCGGTCGCCTGTCGGCATGGCAGAACTGGATCTTCATCCGCCCCAACGCAGTCGGCGAGAACGGTGCACTGAAGCTGTTCGGTTCGGGCAAGAAGGCCCAGTTCGACTGGAAGCGAGTGTAAGCGAGCAGAACGCCCCCCATGCCGGCCACGGCCACCATCCAGCGCGGCCGGCACATTCCAAATTGAGGAGTAGAGACATGATCAACTACAGTGAACGCATCCCGAACAACGTCAACCTGTCCGAAAACAAGACCCTGCAGCGCGCCCTGGAGCACTGGCAGCCGGCCTTCCTGCAGTGGTGGGAGGACATGGGTCCGGACAACTCGACCAATTACGACGTCTATCTGCGCACTGCGGTCAGCGTCGATCCCACCGGCTGGGCGCACTTCGACCACGTCAAGATGCCCGATTACCGCTGGGGCATCTTCCTCGCCCCGCAGGAGCAGGACAAGAAGATCACTTTCGGTGACCACAAGGGCGAGGACGTGTGGCAGGAAGTGCCGGGCGAATACCGCTCGACCCTGCGCCGCATCATCGTCACCCAGGGTGACACCGAGCCGGCCTCGGTCGAGCAGCAGCGCCACCTCGGCCTCACCGCGCCGTCGCTGTACGACCTGAGGAACCTGTTCCAGGTGAACGTCGAGGAAGGCCGCCACCTGTGGGCGATGGTCTATCTGCTGCACGCCCACTTCGGCCGCGACGGCCGCGAGGAAGGCGAGGCCCTGCTCGAGCGCCGCTCGGGCGACGAGGACAACCCGCGCATCCTCACCGCGTTCAACGAGAAGACCCCCGACTGGCTGTCGTTCTTCATGTTCACCTTCATCACCGACCGCGACGGCAAGTACCAGCTCGCCTCGCTCGCCGAATCGGCCTTCGATCCGCTGGCGCGCACCTGCAAGTTCATGCTCACCGAGGAAGCGCACCACCTGTTCGTCGGCGAATCCGGCATCGCCCGCATCATCCAGCGCACCTGCGAAGTGATGCAGCAACTCAAGACCGATGACAAGGACAAGCTGCGCGCCGCCGGCGTCATCGACCTGCCGACGCTGCAGAAGTACCTGAACTTCCACTTCAGCGTCACCAGCGACCTGTACGGCAACGAGGTGTCGTCGAACGCCGCCACCTACTACACCACCGGGCTGAAGGGGCGCTTCGAGGAAACCAAGATCGCCGACGACCACAAGCTGCTCAGCGCCGAGTACGAAGTCATGGATGTCGCCGGCGACAAGATCCTGACCCGCCACGTCGGCGCGCTGTCGGCACTCAACGAGCGCCTGCGTGACGACTGGATCACCGACGTCCAGGCCGGCGTCGACCGCTGGAACCGGATCCCGGCGAAGTTCGGTTTCGACTTCCGCTTCACCCTGCCGCACAAGGGCTTCCACCGCGCCATCGGCATGTTCGCCGACGTCCATGTCAGCCCCGACGGCCGCCTGCTGTCCGAAGCCGAATGGACCCACCAGCACCTGAACTGGCTGCCCAGCGACGAGGACCGCCTGTATGTGCATTCGCTGATGGGCCGCTGCCTGGAGCCGGGCAAGTTCGCCAACTGGATCGCCCCCCCGGCGCGCGGCATCAACAACAAGCCGGTCGACTTCGACTACGTCCGCTTCAACTGAGCACGACCGGGGCCGCCCTCGCGCGGCGGCCCCGCTTCGCGCCGAAACGACCGACACGCCCGCGGCACCGCCTTCGCTGCCGCTCCACCCGTCAAGGAAGAGACCCGCCATGAACGCGCCCGCAGAGCACGCCACCATCGCCCGTCAGCACCTGATCGACCCCGAGGTCTGCATTCGCTGCAACACCTGCGAGGAAATGTGCCCGATCAACGCGATCACGCACGACGCCCGCAACTACGTGGTCAAGTTCGACGTCTGCAAGGGCTGCCTGGCCTGCATCTCGCCCTGTCCGACCGGCGCGATCGACTCCTGGCGCAATGTCGACGGCACCCGCCCGTACACGATCGAAGAGCAGCTTTCCTGGGACGCGCTGCCCGACACCACCGAGTTCGACAATTTCGAGGCCACCCTGGGCGCCCTCAGCGGCGAGGAAACGCCGCCCGAAGTCCAGCAGATCACCGACCTCGCCACCGCCGGCCAGGGCGGACCGGCACTGGCACCGTGGTCGGCATCCCACCCCTATGTCAATCTGTACACGCCCGCCCGTCCGGTCACCGCCACGGTCTCCGGCAACTACCGGCTGACCGCGGACGACGCCTCCAGCGACATCCACCACATCGTCCTCGATTTCGGTGCGACGCCCTTCCCGGTGCTCGAAGGCCAGTCGATCGGCATCATCCCGCCGGGCACCGACGCCAACGGCAAGCCCCACCTGCTGCGCATGTACTCGGTGGCCAGCCCGCGTGAAGGCGAGCGCCCGCACCACAACAACCTGTCGCTGACGGTCAAGCGCGTCACCGAGGATCACGACGGCCATCCCGCCCGCGGCATCGCCTCGAACTACGTGTGCGACCTGAAGAAGGGCGACAAGGTCCAGGTCACCGGTCCCTACGGCTCGACCTTCCTGATGCCCAACCACCCCGGCGCATCGATCATGATGATCTGCACCGGCACCGGCTCGGCGCCGATGCGGGCGATGACCGAACGCCGCCGCCGGCGCATGGACCAGAAAGAAGGCGGCGAGCTGATGCTGTTCTTCGGCGCGCGCTCGCCCGGCGAACTACCCTACTTCGGCCCGCTGAAAAAACTCCCGGAAGACTTCATCGACATCAATTTCGCCTTCTCGCGCGTCCCCGACGAACCCAAGCGCTACGTCCAGGACCGCATCCGCGAGCGTGCCGACAAGGTGTTCCGCATGCTCACCGACGACAACGCGTTCATCTACATCTGCGGCCTGAAGGGCATGGAAGCCGGCGTCCTCGAAGCCTTCCGCGACATCTGCCGCGCCCACGGCGCGGACTGGGAAGCCCTGCGCCCGGAACTGCTGGCGAAGGGCCGTTTCCACGTCGAGACCTACTGAGCGCGCCGGGAGCCGCGCTCAGGCGCTGCGCAGCTTGAAGCGCTGGATCTTGCCGGTGGCGGTCTTGGGCAGGTCGTCGACGAACTCGATCCAGCGCGGGTACTTGTACGGCGCCAGCAGGTTCTTGACGTGAGCCTTGAGGTCGGTACGCAGTGCCTCGCCCGCACCGTAGCCGGGCTTGAGCACGACGAAGGCCTTCGGCTTGATCAGGTGATCTTCATCCTCCCAGCCCACCACCGCCGCCTCGAGCACCGCTTCGTGCGCGATCAGCGCCGACTCGACTTCGATCGGCGACACGTAGATCCCGCTCACCTTGAGCATGTCGTCGCTGCGCCCGGCATAGACGTAATACCCCTCTTCATTGACGAGGTACTTGTCGCCGCTGCGCGTCCATTCGCCGGTGAAGGTGGCGGCGGTCTTTTCCGGGTTGTTCCAGTACATCACCGCCGAACTCGGGCCGCTGATCTGCAGCTCGCCCGCGACCCCGGCCGTGGTGATCTCGGCCCCTTCCTCGTCGATCAGCCGCAGCCGATACCCCGGCACCGGCTTGCCGCTGGTGCCGTAATGCACGTCACCGGCCCGGTTCGACAGGAAGATGTGCAGCATCTCGGTGGAGCCGATGCCGTCGAGGATGTCCACGCCGAAACGCGCCTGCCAGCGCCGGCCGACATCTTCGGGCAGGGCCTCGCCGGCCGAAGTGCAGGCGCGCAGGCGCAGCTCGCCTTCTTTCGGACAGTCCGGGTTCGCCAGCATGCTGGCATAGAGCGTGGGCACGCCGTAGAAAATGTCCGGCTGGCGGCGGCGCAGGCGCTCGAACACCGCCGCCGGCGTCGGGCGCTCGGCCATCAGCACCGCGGTGGCGCCTACCGCCAGCGGGAAGATCAGGCCGTTGCCCAGGCCATAGGCGAAGAACAGCTTCGCCGCCGAAAACACCACGTCCCCCTCGCGGATGCCCAGAATCGGGCGCGCATAGAGCTCGGCGGTATGGATCAGGTCGGAATGGATATGGACCGTGCCCTTGGGCGCACCGGTGGACCCCGAAGAGTAGAGCCAGAAGCAGTGGTCGCCGGGCCGCGTCGGCGCCGCCTCGAACTGCTCGGAGCCGGTGGCGAGCAGGGCCGCCAGGCTGTCTTCGCCCGCGCCGCCGGCGACCACGAGACGCTCGAGCGTCGGCACCTTGCCGAGCATCGGCGCGAACAGCGGCAGCAGTTCCTTCGACACCACGGCGACGCGCGCCGCGCTGTCGGTCAGCATGTATTCGTAATCGCTTTCGGTGAGCAGGGTATTGATCGCGATCGGCACGACCCCGCCCTTGATCGCACCGAGGAAGGCGGTGGGAAAGTCGATGCCGTCGAGGACGCACATCAGCACGCGGTCCTTCGGCTGCAGACCCAGCGTCGTACGCAGCGCGCTGGCGCAGCGATTCACGCGCAGCGCCAGTTCGTCGTAAGTGTAGGAGCCGGCATCGTCGATGTAGGCCGTCTTTCCTCCGCGCCCTGCAAGCAGGTTGCGCCCGATCAGATCGTCGGCGGCGTTGTAGCGCTCCGGGATCTTGATGACGGGCGGCGTGGTGCTGTGATCGGCCACACTCAGAGTGTACATGCTGCTCTCCTTGACGATTTACAAAATGCAATAAAATGCATGATAACCAGCAAAATATGCAGCAGAATACACTCAGATGAAGCACTGTCAAGCAAGTCCCTTGCTTCCAAAAGGGTTGAAGCCCAACAATCCATGCCATATATTGCATGCGCGACCAAACAAGGCTGACATGCCGACTTCCGGCCTACCTTAGTCCTGCACTAAAATACAATTTATATTGACAGTCGTTTTTTTTAAGCACTATTGTTCATCGACGAAATGAACCAAGGTGCACCAAGGATGCAAGCATGAGCACGCAGATCGACGACGGCCTGAACGCGCCGCCCAATGACGGCGACGCCCAGGTCGATACCCGCAGCGACGCCGAATTCCTCGGCGCGCTCGGCAAGCGCGTGCGCGAAGTCCGCGACCGCCGTGGCATGACCCGCAAACTGGTCGCGCGCGAGGCCAGCGTCTCGGAACGCCATCTCGCGCACCTGGAAGCCGGCGAAGGCAACGTCTCCATCGTCCTGCTGCGCCACATCAGCCGCGCGCTGGATGTACCGCTGGTCGAGCTGCTCGCGGTGGAGACCGAGGATACCGTCGAACGCCGCCTGATCCGCCGTTTCCTCGAACGCCTGCCGCGGCATCGCCTCGAAGAAGTGGTGTTCCGGCTGATGCGCGACTTCGGTCACGAAGAAGCGGTGCGGCGCAAGCGCATCGCCCTGATCGGCCTGCGCGGCGCCGGCAAGACCACCCTCGGCAAGCGCCTGGCCGCCGCCCAGGGCGTGCCCTTTATCGAACTCGACGGCGAGATCGAAAAAGACACCGGCATGCCATCGAGCGAACTCTTCGCCCTCTACGGCCAGACCGGCTACCGTCGCATCGAGCAACGCACGCTCGAGCGCGTGATCCGCGCCCACGACCGGGCGGTGATCTCGTCGGGCGGCGGCGTCGTGTCACAACCGGAAACCTACGACATGCTGCTGTCCAACTGCCTGACGATCTGGCTCAAGGCCCAGCCCGAAGAGCACATGTCGCGGGTCATGGCCCAGGGCGACCTACGCCCGATGGCGGGCAACGACGAAGCCATGGAAGACCTCAAGCGCATCCTCAACGCGCGCGAGCCGCTTTATGCCCGCGCCGACACCGTGCTCGACACTTCGGGCCTGACGGTCGACGCGTGCTTCCTGAAACTACGGGAAATCGTCAGCGGCTGACCCCGGCCGTCTCCGGAAAAGGAAGCCCCATCTTGAAAGCCGAAGTCATCCAGATCATCAAGGACGAACACCTCGCGATCAGCGCCGTGCTCTACACCCTGCGCTACCTGGTGCGCGAGATGCGCGCCGGCGCAACGCCGGACTTCACCCTGCTGAAGGCGATCCTCGACTACATCGTGTCCTACCCGGACCGCTGGCACCATCCGAAGGAGGACGAATACCTCTTCGCCGCGGTCAAGCGCCGCACGCACGAGGCCGACGCCCTGATCGCCCGGCTCGAACGCGAACACAAGCTCGGCTACCCGATGATCGAGCACCTGAAGGAGAAGCTCGTCGCCTTCCGCAACGGCGACGAAGGTGCGGCCGAAGCCTTTTTCGAACTCGCCGAACGCTACGTCGGCTTCGAATGGGCCCACCTCCACGCCGAAGAAGACCTGCTCCTGCCGCTGGCCGAGCGCGTCCTCAAGGCGGAAGACTGGACCACCATCGAAGCCGCCTTCCGCACCCACGACAACCCTCTGTTCGGCATCAAACCGGGCGAGGAAGCCCAGGCGCTGTACCAGACCATCCTCCGCCTCGCCCCGGCGCCGATCGGCTTCGGCCCGGCCACACCCTCCTCTTCTTCGGCCAGCCGCCCGTAACACTCCGCCCCCCTCCTGACCAGGCGGATTGCGCGACGAACGCAGGCTTTACCCACGGCAAAACCCTGCATGGTGTAGTGTTATGCGCAGTTCGAACCATGAGAAACCCCTGACGAAGCGGGTTTCGACCCGGATCCGGGGCGCTTCGAGAGCGCACCACCACCACGCCTCGCGGTGATCCGGCTTCGCTGGAGGTAGCGCCGTGAATGTGGATGATGCGATGCGTGCCCTGCGCCGTGATGCCGACCGTATGTTCGGCGACGGCGGTCCGGCGCCGGGGGTGTTCGTGGCCAGCTGCGATCCCGAGGACGCCTCACAGCGGCTGGCACGCTTGTACGGTCGGCACCGGCTGGACCTCCGTGGCCGGCGTGAGGCCTTCGACATGCGCCTCCAGGTGGCCAGCGCCGGACCGCTCGAGATCGCACGGCTGAGCTTTGGCGCCAGCGTCGAACTCGATCAGCGGCCGCTGCGGCGTTTCACCCTGGTCACCACCCAATTGGCCGGCCGCTCCGAAATCGCCGACGGCAGCCAGATGTGCCTCGGCGGCCCCGGCATGGTCGTGATCGACTCGGCCGACGCACCGGCCGTGAAACGCTTCTCGCCGGATAGCTGCCGGCTCCACATACGCCTCGATCAGCTCCGGCTGGAAGCGAAATGCTCGCAACTGCTCGGTCGCGAGGTGCGCGCGGCACTCGTTTTCCGGCGTGTCCTGGAACCCGGCTCGCCGACCCAGGCACGCTGGCTGGCACTGCTCCATATGGTGCTGGCCTGTGCCAAACCTGCCGAACAGGGCAGCAGTCCGCTGCTTTTCGAGCAGCTCGAGGACATGGCGGCGCTATTGCTGCTTACCGAAGTTCCGCACAGCCGCAGTGCGTTGCTTGCGGGCTCGCCGCCCGCGATTGCACCACGCCATGTGAAGCGGGCGGAGGAATTCATCTGCGCACATGCAGCGGAAGCGCTCACGCTGGGCGACATCGCCGCGGCGGCCGGCGTCAGCACCCGTGCCCTGGCCGAAGGTTTTCGCCGGACCCGCCAGACCACGCCGATGGCTTTCCTGCGCGAACAGCGTCTGCTCCGGGTGCGCGCCGCCCTCGAAGCGGCCGGACCGGGCAGCACGGTGACCGACATCGCCCTGCGCTGGGGCTTCGGCAACCTCGGCCGGTTCGCCGCCGATTATCGCCGTCGCTTCGGCGAAGCGCCGGCGAAAACCCTGCGCCAGGCTGGCTGAGCCGTACAGCGCCAGCAGTTTCGCACCCTCATCAAGCTGACGTGGAATCTAGAGCAATGCGCTACGCGTTTGACGGCAGTCCCAATCGGATAGGACAATAAGAACGATTCTCGATAGCCAGCCGACCCGCCGGGCAAGCCAGCCACCAGACGCTCGTTCCCCACCGGAGGCTGCCCGTGCGCACCGCGCTTTCTCTCGACCCCGCATCTGATCCCATTGCAGCGCTCTACCGCGACCACCACGGGTGGCTGCACACTTGGCTGCGCAAGAAGCTGGGCTGCTCACACCAGGCAGCGGACATCGCCCAGGACACCTTCGTCCGGGTCATGGGCAGCCGGGCGCAGTCCAGTGACACGGCCTGCTGGGCGGAATCCCACGCTTATCTGACCACGGTCGCCAGGAACCTGGTGGTGGACCACTGGCGCAGGCAGGAGCTGGAGCGAGCCTACCTGGCAGCCATCGCCCTGCTACCAGAGCCGGAGGCGCCCTCACCGGAAACCCGCCTGCTGATCCTCGAATCCCTGCTGCGCATCGACAAGTGCCTCGCCGCCCTGCCTGCTGTCACCCGGCGCATCTTCCTGCGCTCGCAGCTGGATGGCCTGATCTACGCCGACATCGCCACCGAAATGGAACTGTCACTCGCTACCGTCAAGCGCCACATGAGCCGGGCGTTCCTGGCCTGCCTTCAAGCAGCATGAACGCCCCCGCAAGCCTGCCCCGCGACATCGACCCGGCCATTCTCCAGGAAGCAGCGGAATGGATGATGCGCCTCACGTCCGGGGAGGCCGGCGCGGCCGAGCACGAGGCGCTGGCACGTTGGCAGGCCCAGAGCTCCCAGCACCGGCTGGCTTGGCAGCGCGCCGAAGCCTTCCTCGCCGACTTGCGGCGCATGCCCGCCGAGGTCGCCAAGACGGCCCTCGATCGGCCGCCGGCCCGCCGCCGCGCCCTTGCCCGGCTGGTGTGGCTGCCCCTGGCACCCACCGCCGCCTGGCTGGGCTGGCGCCATGCCTGGCCCGCAATGCTGGCCGAGTTGCGCACCGCCACCGGCGAGCAGCGCCAGGTCACCCTGGCCGACGGCACGCTTCTTACGCTCAACACCTCCACAGCCGTGGACATACGCTATTCGTCGCAGCAGCGCCTGATCCGGCTGATCGAGGGAGAAGTCCTGATCGCCACTGCCACAGACCCGGCGCCGCTCACCCCCTCGCAGCCCCGGCCGTTCCTGGTGCAGACGGTGGAAGGCACAGCCCGCGCCCTGGGCACCCGCTTCACCGTCCGCCGGCTGCAAGGGACGGGAACGGAGCGCAGCCGGGTCGTCGTCTTCGAGGGCGCGGTGGGGATCAGCGCCGGCGGCCGGCACCTCGTCCTTGACCGCGGCCGGCAGGCCGAATTCACGACCACCGCCATCGGCCCTGCGGCCCCGGCCAGCGAAGCCGTGGACGGCGCCTGGGCCAGCGGCATGCTCATCGCGCGACAGATCCGTCTCGCCGACCTGGCCGCCGAGCTCGACCGCTACCGCCCCGGCCTGCTGCGCTGCCATCCCGGCGTGGCGGATCTGCGCATCTCCGGCGCTTTCCCGCTGCTCGACCCCGAACGCAGCCTGCGCCTGCTGACGGACACCTTCCCTTTGCGCTTGCGCTACCGCACCCGCTACTGGGCCACGCTGGAATCCAATGAGGGTTGATACCTTTTTCCGTTTCGTCCGTCGTGTCCAGTGAAATCCCACTGAACCCACGCACACGAAAGGAGAACTCCCGGTGTCCCATCCCTCGTCCCGCAACCGCTCGCCACGCACTTTCGCCCACGCTCCCGGCCGGCCGAGGGCACCGGCCTCCCGCCGGGCCGCCCCAAGGGAGGCCAGCACCTCCTCGGGGGGGTGGAGCGGGGAATTCGCGGAGCACTGCTCCGCGCCCGCGGAACGGGCCGGTTGTGCAAAGCCGGCCCTCCACGAACGAAGTAAGCGTGGGGGTCGTTTCATCCTGGCGCTGCTGCTGGCCCTGACGATGCCCGCCGCGCCGGCGCTGGCCGAAGACCCGCCGGCCTCTGCCGCCAGGAACTACACCATCGCCCCCGGCACGCTCGAAGATGTGCTCACGCATTTCGCCGCCGCCGCCGGCATTCCGTTCTCCTTCGACCCGGCCCTGGTCGCTAACCGCAGGAGCGGCGGCATCAACGGCGCCTACACCGGCGAGGAAGGGCTGCGCCTGCTGCTCCGGGGCAGCGGGCTGACCGTGCAACCAAGCAGTGATGGCGGCTACACGCTGGTGAAGGCACCGCAAGCGCAGGCTTCCGCGGCGAAGGCGACGCCGCCCGAGGACATGACCAAGCTCGAGGCCGTGACCGTCAGCGCCACCCGCGGCGGCAGCGTCGCGGGCGCAACACCACAAAAAGTCACCGTCATCGATCGCGAGGAAATCGAGCGCCAGTTGCAGATAACTGCGGACCGCGGCCAGGTCCTCGGCAATCTGATACCGGGCTATACGCCGAGCCGCCAGAAACTCGTTAATTCCGGCGAGACCTTCCGTGGCCGCAAAGTGCTGTTCATGGTCGACGGGGTGCCTCAGTCCACCCCGCTGCGCGATGACTCACGCGACGGCTACACGATCGATCTGAGCATGGTCGAACGCATCGAGGTGATCCACGGCGCCAGTGCCGAACATGGCCTGGGGGCGACCGGCGGCATCATCAACTACGTGACCAAACAGGCCAGGGCCGGCGAGTTCAACCAGCGTGCCGCCGTGCACATGAGCGCCGATGACGGTCTGCACTCCGAAGGCCTGGGCTACAAGCTGGACTATCAGGTCAGCGGCCGGCGCGGCGACTGGGACTATCTGGCCGGAGCGACGCTACACGAGCGCGGCATCTTCTTCGACGGTGCCGGCCGCACCATCGGTGTCGACCCGTTCGGCTCGGGCGACATCCAGGATTCGACCAGTTACGACCTGTTCGGCAAACTGGGCTACTGGCTGGGCGACAATCAGTACCTAGGATTCTCGGTCAATCGCTTCGAGCTCGAGAGCAACCACGACTATGCCAACGTGCCCGGCGACCGGGCCGAGGGCATCCCGGCCACATCGCGCAGGGGAGATCCGCCGAACGATCCACCTTTCAACAATGCCACCACCGTCAATCTCTCTTACGTGCATGGCGACTGGTGGGGCAACCAGCTCGACACGCAACTCTACCACCAGCGCTATCGGGGCCAGTTCGGCACCCATCCGACGGCTTTTCCCTATTTCGACGCCGCCGGCAACAAGCGACTCGACCACTCCCGCACCGAGTCGGACAAGGTCGGCGGAAAATTCACCCTGAGCCGCGAGGGGCTGTTCAATGGCCACCTCAAGCTCACCACCGGCATCGACCTGGTGCAGGACAGCACGCAGCAGGTGCTGGTGCAGACCGGACGCACCTATGTGCCCGAATCGGTATTGCGCAACGCGGCGGCCTTTCTGCAGGGCGACATCAAGGTCACCGACGCGCTGTCGCTGCACCCCGGCGTGCGCTACGAGCGTGCCAGGATCGATGTCGATACCTATCACACCCTCGATCGCAAGAACGTGAACCAGGACAAGGTCGAGGTCGGCGGCGGCAGCCCGCATTTCTCCGAGACCCTGGTCAAGGCCGGCGCCATCTATCGTTTCACCGGCCGGGTGCAGGTATTTGCGAACTATTCCGAAGGCTTCGGCATCCCCGACGTCGGCCGTGTGCTGCGCAGCATCAGTACCCCGGGCCAGGATGTGGATAGCCTGATCCAGCTGAAGCCCATCGTCACCGACAACCGGGAACTCGGCCTCCGGCTGAGCGGAAACCGATACAAGTTCGAGATCAGCTACTACGAATCCAACTCCGATCTTGGCGAGCGGCTGGTCCAGGAGGGCGTGCACTTCACCGGTCAGCGCGAGAAGGTGGAGATCCGCGGGGTCGATGTCAGCGGCAACCTGCGCCTGAACGATGCACACACCCTGGGCCTGATCTATGCCTTCAACGAGGGGAAGTCCGATACCGACGGCGATGGCAGGGTCGACACCGAACTCGACGGTGCCAACATCGCGCCGCAGCGCCTGACCCTGCAATGGCAGGCGAACTGGAACGAGCGCCTGTCCAGCTTCGTACAGGCCACCCGGTACTTCGACAAGATCTTCCATGACCAGACCAATCCGAACCTGCGTCGTTTCGACGGTTATCATCTGGTGGATGCATCCCTGAGCTATCGCCTGCCAGCAGGCAGGGCCAGCTTCGGCATCGAGAATCTGCTCGACGAGAAGTACATCACCTGGTATTCGCAGACCACGCGGGACGGCAATGACCAGTTCTTCTCCGGCCGCGGCCGAACGTTTACCGTAGGATACGAGCTCGATTTCTGAGCATCCTATCTCCTGCCGGCGCACGCCACGGGACACGATCCTACCGCCAGGGGCTGGCTCCAAAAAACTCCGCGCTCCGCCCTGAAACCCCCGCTCGCGCGCGCCGCCCCTGGGCAGACTCTTCAGTATCCAACCGTGAACCGGCAGCGGCGATGCCGCGGCTTTTCCGCCTCGTCGAGCATCGCCAGCGCGTAGTCCTCGACCGAGATGCGGCTGTTGCCCTCGGCGTCGACCAGGAGCTGGTCGCGGCCGAGGCGGAACCTGCCGGTGCGTTCCCCCCGCTCGATGTGGGCCGACGGGCTCAGCATGGTCCACTCGAGTGCATCCTCGGCACGCAGGAGGTTCATGGCGTCGCGCGCGCCTTCAGCCGTACCCTTCTCCAGCCCCACGTCGCTCGATCGGGCGTGGTCACGCCGACGCTGCATGACCGCGGCGGAAATCCGCCGGATCCGTACAGTCCGTGCCGGAAACGGACAGACCCGAGGCCGCATGCGGCGCAACATCAGTCCTCGTTCGCAACACGACCCGGGGAGCACGAGCATGAAAATCTGTCTGTACGGGGCCGGTGCGGTCGGCGCCCGCATCGCCGCCGCCGGCCACCCGCTATCGGTCGTCAAACCCGGCACCGCGCTCGCCGCGCTACGGGTTGCGCCACAAGGCGGATTCGAGGCGCCATTTCGCTGGAGGACCACATGACCGAAAAAATGACGGGCGGCGAGGCGATCGTCCAGTCCCTGCTGGTGCACGGCGTCGACACGGTATTCGGCATCCCGGGGGTGCAGACGTACGGCTTTTTCGATGCACTGCACGCCGTGCGCGACCAGATCAGGCTCATCCACCCGCGCCACGAACAGGCGACCGCCTACATGGCCTTCGGCTATGCGAAATCCACCGGACGGCACGGCGTGTTCTCGGTGGTGCCCGGGCCCGGCGTGCTCAATGCGTCGGCGGCGGTCTGCTCGGCGTATGGCGCGAGCGCGCCCGTGCTGTGCGTGACCGGCCAGGTGCCGTCCGATTTCATCGGCTCGGGCAAGGGCCATCTGCACGAACTGCCCGACCAGCTCGCGACGATGCGCTCGATCACGAAGTGGGCGGCACGCATCGACCATCCGGCCGAGGCGCCGGGCGTCATGGCCGAGGCGTTCCGCCAGATGTCCACCGGCCGGCCGCGGCCGGTCGCGGTCGAGATGCCGTGGGAAGTGTTCGGCATGGCGGCCCCGGTCGAGACGCCCGGCACCCCGGCCGCATACGCGCAGATCGCGCCTGATCCCGACCAGCTCGAGCAAGCCGCGCGCCTGCTCAAACACGCCCGCAACCCGATGATCATGGTCGGCAGCGGCGCGCAGCACGCCCATGAGGAGGTGCGCGCGCTGGCCGAGCTGCTGCAGGCGCCGGTCGTGTCGTGGCGTGGCGGACGCGGCATCGTGCCGGACGACCACTACCTCGGCTTCACCTGCGCGGCCGGCTTTCAGCGCTGGGCGCACACCGACGTGCTGATCGGCATCGGCTCGCGGCTCGAACTGCAGTGGTTCCGGTGGCCCGATCCGCCAGCGAATCTAAAGATCGTCAACATCGATATCGATCCGACCCAGATGTCGCGCATCAAGCCGGCGGTGCCGGTCGTCGGCGACGCGCAGGCCGCCACGCGCGGCCTGATCGCCGCAGTGCTGAACGATGGCACGCCACGCGCCTCGCGCCGCCTCGAATTCGAGGAGATCAAGACCCGGGTGGATGCCGCGATCACCAGGATCCAGCCACACCTCGGCTATCTGCAGGCGATCCGGCAGGTGCTGCCGCGCGACGGCTTCTTCGTCGAAGAGATCTGCCAGGCCGGTTTCACCTCCTATTTCGGCTTTCCGGTCCACACCCCCCGCAGCTTCGTGACCTGCGGCCACCAGGGCACGCTCGGCTTCGGCTACTCGACCTCGCTCGGCGTCAAGGCGGGCAATCCGGACAAGGCGGTGGTGTCGATCTCGGGCGATGGCGGCTTCATGTTCGGTGTCCAGGAGCTGGCAACCGCCGTGCAGCACCGCCTCAACGTCGTCAGCATCGTGTTCAACAACGGCGCCTTCGGCAACGTGCTGCGCGATCAGCAGCAACGCTTCGATGGCCGCAGCATCGGTGCCGAGCTGTCCAATCCGGATTTCGTCAAGCTCGCGGAAAGCTTCGGCATGCCGGGTTATCGGGTGGGCACGCCGGCCCGGTTGCGGCAGGTTCTCGAGCGCGCGCTGGCCGACGACGGCCCGGCGCTGATCGAAGTCGAGGTGGAGCGCGCCGCCGAGGTATCGCCGTGGGAGTTTCTGATGCCCCCGTCGCAGCGCGCCCAGAAAGCGTGAGGCGAAGGCTCGCCTCGTAGCGTATCGCCGCGTTGCCACCGGCCTGCTGCACATACACACCCTCCGGATCGGTCGGCGCTGGCGCGGCCCCGGTGCTGATCGCCATTTTCCCCTGCTTATGCCGGACATACCCATGCCATCGACTACATCCACAGACAACCCCTTGAATTCCCGCATTCCGGCGGTCACGGCGCTGATTGAAGCCCTGGGCTGCGACCGCGTGTTGAGCGGCGACGAATTGCGCGATCGCCCATGCCGTGACTGGAGCGAAGAGCCCTCGGCACAGCCGCTGGCCCTGCTGCTGCCCCGCAGCCCGCAGGAGGTGGCGGCGGCGCTGCGCCTGTGCCATGCCCACCGGGCTCCCGTCGTCGTCCAGGGCGGCCTGACCGGGCTGGCGGGAGGAGCCAATCCGGCTCCGGGTGAAATCGCATTGTCGCTGGCGCGACTGAACGCCATCGAAAACTTCGACGCGGTGGGGGGCACGGTCATTGCCCAGGCGGGCGTGACGCTGCAGCAGCTGCAAGAGCACGTCGGCACCGAAGGGTGGAGTTTCCCGCTGGACCTGGGAGCCAGAGGCTCATGCCAGCTCGGCGGCAATGCCGCGACCAATGCCGGGGGCAACCGCGTGCTGCGCCACGGAATGATGCGCCAGAACGTGCTCGGGCTGGAAGTGGCGATGGCCGATGGAACACTGGTCGACATGCTGGACCGGGTGATCAAAAACAATGCCGGCTTCGACCTCAAGCAATTGTTCATCGGAAGCGAGGGAACGCTCGGGGTCATCACCCGCTTGTCACTGAAACTGGAGCCTGCCCGCCGCGCCAGCAGCACTGCACTGTGCGGAGTCCGCAGCTTCCAGGCCGCCACGCGGCTGCTGCGCCTGGCCAAGGAGATGCTGCCCGGCCTGACGGCCTACGAGTTGATGTGGGATGGTTTTTTTCGCGCCAGCGCCCAGGCGCAGGGGCGGCGTCCTCCGCTTGACGGCCACTTTCCGTTGTACGTACTGCTGGAAAGCCAGGGACATGCCGCGCCGGTCTGCGACTCCGCCATGCAGGAGTTCCTCGCAAACGCACTCGAGGATGGGTGCGTGGAAGACGCGGTCATTGCCAGCTCCATCGAGCAGGCGGCAGGGCTTTGGGGGTTCCGGGAAGGGATCGCGGAATTACTGGCTCATCTCAAGCCATGCGTAGCGTTCGACGTCAGCGTGGCCCTGGTGAAGATGAACGATCTGGTGGAAGAGTTGCGATCCGATCTGGAAGCGCGCTTCCCCCACATCGCTCACCTGTTCTTCGGACACCTGGGAGACGGCAACCTGCATCTGATCAGCGGCCCGTATGCAGCACCTGAAGACCGGGAAGCGGTGGAGAAGCTGGTCTATGCGCGCGTAGGGCGCTACAGGGGGAGCATCTCGGCCGAACACGGCGTGGGCCGGCTGAAGAAAGCCTACTTGCCGATGTCGCGCAATGCCGGGGAGCTGGCCCTCATGGCGCGTCTCAGGAACTGCCTCGATCCGCAGGGCATCCTCAACCGCGGCCGCGTGCTCGAGGCCTAGGGCCGGCTTCGATACAAACGCAAGGGTCAGGCAAACTCATCGATAACCTTGCCCCTCTTCCCGCCAGCCTGCGCTCACACCTTCCGGGCGGACTTTCCGGTCTTCTTGCGCCCGGAGAAGGGCTCGTCACCGGACACTTCCGCGGCCAGCACCGGGTCGATGATCATCGCGCTCAGCGCGTGCAGGACTTCGCGCAGCGTCTTCGGCAGCGCCCCGCGCTGGGTCTCGCTCAACCTGCCCAGCATATGCGCCTCAAGCCTGGAGATCCGCACGTGAGCCTCCGCCAGCTGGGCACGTCCGGCAGCGGTCAGCCCGAGGCGGACGACCCGCCCGTGCCCGGGGTCGGGCTGACGTGACACCCAGCCTCTGGCTTCCATGGTCTTCACCATTTCATTGGCCGATTGCGGCGAAACCAGGGCGCGTTCGGCAAGCTGCGCGTTGCTGATCTGCACCTGCCCCTCGAGGAAGGACAGCACCGTGTATTGGGCGACGCTCAACCCGAGCGGTGCCAGCGCATCGCGCATGCGGCGGCCCAGCGCATGGTGGAGCCGCCCGATCAGGTAGCAGACGCCCGCCGGGCGATCTGCGCTGACGGGCAAGGCGCCGTCATCGTCGGAGTTCATGCAATGTCCTCGATGTGTTCATGTCGCTGAAGCTCGTCAACCCTGCCGATATCGACCGATCATTTTACCCACCTCCGCCGGAGGCTTTGCAACTTTCGTCCAAAGCACTCCCAGCGAATAAAACCCTTGCTTTTTCATGGACACTCCTTATCATCGATATTATCAGGTTGCCTGATAATAAATAATCATAAAAACGATTTGACACTGATTTGCAGTTTTCGCAAGCACAGAGTCAGCGGGGGAGTCCCCCCGAAGAAGAAGCCGTTCGGCACACCAGGAGGAGGAAGGCATGAAACTCGGCAAATTGGCGCGTGGCCTCATGTTCGCTGCGCTCGTTCCCACGATCACCCACGCCCAGGAGGTCATCCTAAAGGTCGCGCATTTCGCGCCGCCGACCTCTCCAGGCCATGTCAAATTCGTTGTCCCGTGGTGCGACAAGGTCGCAGCCGAATCGGCGGGCCGGATCCAGTGCCAGCACTATCCGGCGATGATGCTGGGCGGTACCGCTCCGCAGTTGCTGAGCCAGGTCCGGGACGGCGTCGCCGACGTCGTCTGGACGCTGCCGGGCTATACCCCGGGCAGGCTGCCGCTGACCGAAGTGTTCGAGCTGCCGTTCATCTGCACGGACCAGGAGAGCAGTTCGCGCGCGGTATGGGATTTCGTCGAAAAGCACACGATGGGCGAATTCGCCGGTCTGAAGCCGATCGCCGTCTGGGTCCCCGGCAGCTTCGCCATGCACCTTCGCGACAAGGAGCTGAAATCGCTCGCGGACCTGAAGGACCTCAAGATTCGCGGCTCCTCCCGGCTGACCACCCGCCTGCTCGCCTCATTGGGTGCGCGCCCGGTCGGCATGCCGATGACGCAGATGGCGGAGAGCCTCTCGAAAGGCATCATCGAAGCCACCATGCTGCCGTGGGAGGTCGTCCCCTCGACCAAGGTTCATGAACTCACCAAGTACTCGGTCGAATTCGGCGGCGAGCACACGATGTCGACCACGGTCCAGATGTTCGTGATGAACCGGAAAAAATACGACAGCCTGCCGCCGGAGCTGAAGAAGGTCATCGACGACAACAGCGGCCGCGAAACTTCCGCCTGGATTTCCGCGCAGTTGAAAACCGCCGATGCCGCCGGCCTGCAAACCGTGATCGATCGCGGCAACACGGTCCACCGGCTTCCTGCCGAAGAAATGGCCAAGTGGCAGCAGGCGACGCGCCCGGTCATCGAAGAGTGGATCGAGGAAGTCTCCGCCAAGGGTGCCGACGGCCGGAAGCTGTACGAGGATGCGGTCGCCCTCGTCCAGCACCACTCCGGGCGCAAGTAAGCCCGAACCCGCCACCCGGCGATGGCGCCGGCGTCCGCCCGTCAATGGCCGGCGCCGGGGCGGGAAGCATCCGCGCCGGGACCGGACACCTTTCCAGCACGACCGGCACCACCGCATCCGGCGGTGGTGCGCCGACGCATGTTCCCGGCCACGGGAGCAGGGGCACGGCTTCGTCCGCGCTCAATCATCATAAAAATATCCGAGGAGATGCAATGAGAATCGACTTTCCGCACAAGCACCGCGTCACCGCAAAGCCGCTGGTCCTCGCCCTGGCCGCAGCCCTGGGCATTGGCGCCAGTCTGCCGGCCCAGGCCGAGAGCGAAATCGAGGCCCTAAAGCGCGAGCTGGCCGAACAGCGCGCATTGATCCAGCGCCTGCTCGCCCAGCAGGAAAGCCAGGACAAGGCCGTCACCCGGATCGAACAGAAAGTGGCCAGCGCACCGGCTGCCGCCCCGGCCTCGGCGATGCCCGGACTGCCCAAGGGACTCTCGATCTACGGCATCCTCGACGGTGGTGTGGAACGCATCACCAACATCCAGGACGGCGCCAAGACCGGCAGCCTGACACGCGTGCCGGGCATCACCGGCACCATCGCCTCGCGCCTCGGCTTTCGCTTCAGCAAGGCGATCACGCCGGACGTCAATGCCATCGCCACCCTCGAGACCGGTTTCAACCTCGACAGCGGCACCCTGGGCCAGGGAGGGCGCCTCTTCGGCCGTCAGCTCTTCGCCGGCCTCGAAACGCCCTACGGCACCTTCTCGATCGGCCGCCAGTATTCGATGCTGATCTACGCCATGGATGCCGACCTGCTCGGCCCCAACATCTACGCCATGGGCTCGCTCGATGCCTACCTGCCCAACGCACGCTACGACAATTCCCTGGCCTGGCGCGGCAAATTCGGCAAGGTTTCGCTCGGTGCCACCTACAGCCTGGCGCGCGACACCTCCGGCGGTGCGCCGGCCTCCGGAACCTGTGCGGGTGAAAGCGCGGCGGCCGACAGCAACAGCTGCCGGGGCTGGTCGGCGATGCTGAAGTACACCGACGAGCGCTTCGGCATCTCCGCCGCGATCGACGAGCAACGCGGCGGCAAGGGCGCCACTGCCTTCTTCTTCAACGGCACCGCCCCGATCGCCTTCGCCAATTCGAGCGACAGCGACCGCCGCATCCATCTCGGTGCGCACATGAAAATCGGCAGCGGCGGCAAGGTGGGCATCGGCTGGCTCGGACGGGACCTCGACACCGCCGGCACCGATGTTTCCTCCGATACCTACTTCGTCGAAGGGGCGTGGAACTTCGGCGCGAAGTGGATGCTCGACGGCGGCTACCACCGCATCACCAACGACGACCAGGACCGCGACGCCGAACTCTACGTCCTGCGCGGCTTCTACTTCGTCGACAAGGACTTCTCGCCCTACGCCCAGATCGCCCGCATCAACAACAGTTCGAAGGCGCAGTACGCGGCCTCCGTGGGCGCCGGCATCGCACCGCCGGCCGGCGGCTCGCAGACCGCGGCCATGGTGGGCATCCGCTACCGCTTCTGAGCCTCGCCGTGCGGTGCCGGATCGCCGAGAAAGCTTTCCGGCACCGGCAGCGGCGTGTTCGGCACCGCCATGTCGCCGGGGCAGAGCTGCTCGGTGAAGCCGTCGAGCGAGCCCATCGAGCGGCAATCGCGGCGCGCCACCGGTTCGCTCGTCATGTAGGCCACCACCAGCCGGGTGAGCGCCTCGAGGGCGTCGCGGTGGGTGCGCTCCTGGGCATGGGAAGCGTCGCCGCCGAAGCCGATCAGCGCGGTGCGGATATCGTTGCCGGCCTCGACCGCGGCCGCCGAGTCCGAGCGGTAGTAGCGGAAGATGTCGCGCCGGTGGGGAATGCCGTGGGCGTGGGCGAGCGCGATCAGCTTGTGGGTGAGGTGGTAGTCGAACGGGCCGGACATGTCCTGCATGCAGATCGTCGCCGCGTGCTCGGAAGTGTTCTGACCTTCGGCAGCGATCGAGATGTCCAGGCTCACCATCTCGGCAATCTCGCCATGCAGCGCGGCCGAGGCGCCGGAGCCGATTTCCTCGGTGATGGTCAGCAGCGGATGGACATCGACCGGCAGCACCAGGCGGTGGTCGCGCACCGCCTTGCACGCGGTCAGCAGCGCCGCCACCGCGGCCTTGTCGTCGAGGTAGCGCGCGTTGATGTAGCCGCCGGGCTGGATCTCGGGCTGGGGATCGAAGGCGATCCAGTCGCCGACCTCGAGCCCGGCGGCAAGCAGATCCTCGCGGCAGGTCGCGGGCAGGTCGACGCGCACCTCGACCTGCTCCCACCCTACCGGCTGGGCGTCGACCTCGTCGCCGAAGGCGTGACCGGAGGTCTTCAGCGGCAGGCAGGTGCCGCGCACCTGGCCGTGGTCGGTGAACACCGTCAGCCGCCCGCCTTCGGCAAAGCGCGCCGACCAGTGGCCGATCGGCACGATCTCGAGGCGGCCGTTGGGCTTGAGCGCGCGCACCATCGCCCCCAGGGTGTCGAGGTGGGCGACCACCGCGCGTGCCGGCTGCGAGGCCTGGCCGCGCAGGGTGGCGCGGATCGCGCCGCGGCGGGTGATCTCGTAGGGAATGCCGAGCGCCTCGAGGCGGCCCGCGGTGTAGCGCACCGCGGCATCGGTGAGGCCAACCGGGCTGGGAATGGCGAGCAGCTGGAGCAGGGTTTCCTCGAGGTAGGCGTAGTCGATCGCGGGAAGGGCCAGATGGCTGCCGGGGTCGTTCATGTCGTCGTCTCTCCTTTGCGGGGTGGCGGGCCCGGCGGGCCCCACCCGCAGCCCGCCCCGGACGCTCATTCCAGCGCGCGCGTGCGCGGGAACAGCAAATCGATGAAGCGCTCCGCGGTCGGCTGGGGCTCGTGGTTGGCGAGGCCGGGGCGCTCGTTGGCTTCGATGATCACGTAGTCGGGGCCATCGATCGCCGGCACCAGGAAGTCCAGCCCGGTGACCGGGATGTCGAGCGTGCGCGCGGCGCGTTCGGCCGCCGTGCGCAGCGCCGGGTGGAGCTCGGCGGTGACGTCGTGGATGGTGCCGCCGGTGTGCAGGTTGGCGGTGTTGCGCACCTGCAGGCGCACGTCGACGTCGAGCACCGTCTCCAGCCGATGCCCCTGGACGCCGATGCAGCGCACGGTTTCGTCGTCGAGCGGGATGCGCGCTTCACCGCCGGTGGCGGCGGCGCGGCGCCGGCTCTGGCGCGCGATGAGCTCGGCGACGGTGCTCACCCCATCGCCCACCACCACCGGGGGGCGCCGCACCGCGGCCGCCACCACCTTGCCGTCGATGACGACGATGCGCAGATCCTCGCCGCGGCAGCATTCCTCGACGATCACCCGGTCGCAGAAGCGCTGCGCGCGCGCGATCGCCGCGCGCACTTCGTCGGCGCGACGCAGGTCGACGCTGATCCCCTTGCCCTGCTCGCCCTCGACCGGCTTCACCACCACCGCGCCGCACTCGGCGAGCAGGGCCGGCCAGCGTTCATCGGCGGCGGCGCCGTCCCCATCGACGCTGGCCTGGCGCGGCACCGCCAGCCCGGCGGCGGCGAGCAGCTTCAGCGTGACCCGCTTGTCCTGGCAGCGGCTCATCGCCACCGCGCTGGTCAGTTCGGACAGCGACTCGCGGCAGACGATGCTGCGCCCACCCAGGGTGAGGCGGAAGTAGCCGTTCTCGGCATCGATCGCCTCGGCATGGATGCCGCGCCGCACCGCTTCATCCACGAGCAGGCGGGCGTAGGGGTTGAGCGCCTGCAGGCCCTCGCCGCCGCCGGTGAACAGCGGCTCGTTGATCGCGTTGCGCCGCTTCACCGCGAACGCCGGGATGCGCTGGAAGCCAAGCTTCTCGTAGAGCGCGATCGCCTGCTCGTTGTCGTGCAGCACCGAGACGTCCATCCACTCGCGCCCGCGCGCCATGAAGTGCTCGGCCAGATAGCGCACCAGCGCTTCGCCCACCCCCGGATGGGCCGCCTGCGGCGCCACCGCCAGCGCCCACAGGCTGGCGCCGTGCTGCGGATCGGCGAACGCTTCGACGTGATCCAGCCCCATCGCCACCCCGATCACCTCGCCGCTCGCACGGTCCTCGGCGAGCGCATAGCTGACCGAGCGGCTGGCACGCGCCTTCCATACCGCCGGCGCATCCACCGCCACCATGCGCCGCGCGCGGTAGAGGACGTTGATCGCGGCGACGTCGGCCCGCGTGCGCAGACGGCGCAGGGTGAAGCCGCGCCGTCCGGCCGACTGCGGATGATAGGCGGTGAGGTTGAGGCGGAAGGCGTCGGACGGATCGAGGAACAGCTGCTGCGGCGCGCTCGCCACCACCACCTGCGGCTTCTCGACGTAGAACGCGATGTCGCGCTGGCCGGCGCGCTCCGCGAGCAGGGCGTGGGCGAGTGCGGCCGGATCGCGCCAGGTCTGGGCCGGCAGCAGCCGCCCCCAGCCGCAGTCGACGACGACGTTGGCGGGCATCCCGGCCGCCTCGGGCTGGCCGGCGGGCAGCAGCAGGGGCAGGTGCGAGGGCCGGTGCCCGGCGCGCAGCGCGCGGGCGATGTGCTTGCGGATCATGAGCGCATCCTCAGCCGAGATGGGTCTGCAGCCACCACTCGAGCAGGCCCAGCTGCCACAGCTTGGAGCCGCGCAGCGGGGTGATGTGGGCGGACGGGTCGGCGAGCAGCAGGTCGACATAGTCCTGGCGGAACAGCCCGCGCTCGCGCGCGGCGCGGCTCGACAGCGCATCGCGCACGCGCTCGAGCACCGGCCCCTGCAGGTACTTCAGCGCCGGCACCGGGAAGTAGCCTTTCGGGCGGTCGATCACCGCCGCCGGGATCAGCTTGCGCGCGGCCTCCTTGAGCACCCCCTTGCCGCCGTGGGCGAGCTTGTGGCGCACCGGGATGCGCGCGGCGAGCTCGACCAGCTCGTGGTCGAGGAAAGGCACGCGCGCCTCCAGACCGAAAGCCATCGTCATGTTATCGACGCGCTTCACCGGGTCGTCGACGAGCATCACCGTGGTGTCCAGGCGCAGCGCCTTCTCCACCGGATCGTCCGCCCCCGGCGCACCGAAGCTGGCGGCAACGTAGGCCGCACTCGCATCGACGCCCTGCCACTGCGGACCGACCACGCGCGAATACTCGGCGAAATCGCGGTCGCGGAAGGCGGCAAGATAGTCGGCCACCGGATCGGCGCTGGCGGCGAGCTTCGGATACCAGTGGTAGCCGCCGAAGACCTCGTCCGCACCCTGCCCGCTCTGCACCACCTTGGTGTGGCGGCTCACCGCCTCGGCGAGCAGGTAGAAGCCGATGCAGTCGTGGCTCACCATCGGCTCGTTCATCGCCGCCACCGCCTCGGGCAGGCGGGTGAGCAGCTCGCCCTCGGGCACGAAGATCCGCTCATGCACCGTGCCGAACGCACGCGCGACGATGTCGGCATATTCGAATTCGTTGCCCTTCTCGCCGCCGACGTCGGCGAAGCCGACGTTGTAGGTGCGCAGTTCCTTGACCCCGGCTTCAGCCATCAGGCCGACGATCAGGCTGGAGTCGACGCCGCCCGACAGGAGCGCCCCCACCGGCACATCCGCCACCAGGCGGCGCCTGACCGCGGCGCGCAGGGCCTCGAGCAGGATCTCGGTCCACTCCTCGAAGCTGCACCCCTCGTCGGCGGCGTCGCGGGCGTACTCCAGCGACCAGAAGCGGCGCTCGCTGCGCCGGCCGTCGGCCTCGATGCGCATCAAGGTGCCGGGCGCGAGCTTGCGCACGCCGGCGAGCAGGGTGTGGGGCGCAGGCACCACGGCGTGGAAGGACAGGTAGTAGTTGAGCGCCGCCGGGTCGATCGCGGTGTCCACGCCCCCCGCGGCGAGCAGCGCCGGCAGCGCGGAGGCGAAGCGCAGCCCGCCGTCGATCGGCGCGTAATACAGCGGCTTGATCCCGAGGCGGTCGCGGCCGAGCAGCACACGACCGCTGTCGCGCTCCCAGAGGGCGAACGCGAACATGCCGTTTACGCGGCGGACGAAGTCCTCGCCCCAGGCGTGGTAGGCCTTGAGCAGCACTTCGGTGTCGCCATGCGAATAGAACGAATAGCCCTTGCCCTCGAGCTCGCGGCGCAGTTCGGGATGGTTGTAGATCGCACCGTTGAACACGATCCCCAGCCCCAACGCGGGGTCGAACATCGGCTGCTGCGCCGACTCGGACAGATCCATGATCTTCAGCCGGCGATGCCCCCAGGCCTGGCTGCCCTGCGCATGCACTCCACCGCCGTCCGGCCCGCGCCGGGTCTGCTGCGCGTTCATCCGCGCCAGCACGGCCAGATCGGGGGCCTGGCCGTCGAATCTCAACTCACCTGCAATGCCACACATTGAACTTCCTGTCTGTCTTCAAGGCCTCCATTCTAACAAATTAGTTTTGCTCAAACTTTTATGCGTGAAAAGGCCCATGGACCGGGCGATCCGTGGGCCTCTCCGCCAGCCTCACCCGGAAAAGCGCAGGGCGGCTTTTGTTGCCCCCGGCGGGCGGAAACGGCGAGGCCGTTTCCTGGGGGCTCTCAGAACGCGCTTTCCGGGAAGCGCGACAGCGCGCCACCCGCCTCGCGCACGGTGGCGGCGTGGGCCGCGGCCTGGGGGCCGATGGTGGCAAAGTAGAAGCGGGTGAGTTCGATCAGGCTGTGCAGATAGACCGGATCGCCCGCCTCGCCCTGCCCCTCGCCCCCCCCGCCAGCCGTCGCTGCGCCGCGAGCGCGACCCGCGCCAGCTGCCAGCCGCCGCACACCGTGCCGAGCAGCATCAGGAAAGGCACCGCGCCGGCGAGCACGTCGGCGGGCTGGTCGCGGCCGTTGGCGAGGATCCAGTCCGCCGCCCCCTCGAGGGCGTCGATGTTGTCGGCGAAACCGTCGGCGATTTCGCCCAGGCTGCCGTCCGCACGCAGCGCCTCCAGGGTCGCGCGCAACTCGGCGAGGAGCTCGCGCAGGGTCTCGCCGTTCTCGCGCAGGATCTTGCGCCCGACGAGGTCGTTGCCCTGGATGCCGGTGGTGCCTTCGTAGATGGTGGTGATGCGGGCGTCGCGGAAGAACTGGGCGATGCCGGTCTCCTCGACGAAGCCCATGCCGCCGAAAACCTGGATGGCGTCGTCGCAGATCTCGTTGCCGACTTCGGTGCACCAGCCCTTGGCCACCGGCATCAGCAGGTCGACGTAGCGCTGGCAGCGGCCGGCGACCTCGGGGTCGGGGTGGTGGCGGGCGCGGTCGAACCAGCCCGCGGCGGTGTACAGCAGCGCGCGCATCGCCATCAGCCGCGCCCGCATCGACAGCAGCATGCGCTTGACGTCGGGGTGGCACAGGATCGGCCGCCCGCTCGCGCCGCTGAGCGCATCGCGCCCCTGCACGCGCTCGCGCGCATGGGCGAGGGCGAACTGGTAGGCGCGCTCGCCCAGCCCCACGCCCTGGACGCCGACGCCGAAGCGGGCCTCGTTCATCATGATGAACATCGTCTCCAGGCCACGGTTGGGGGCGCCGAGCAGGTAGCCCACCGCACCACCACCATCGCCGTAGCTCATCGTGCACGTCGGGCTGCCGTGGATGCCGAGCTTGTGCTCGATCGAGATACAGCGCACGTCGTTCTTCGCCGCCGGCTCGCCGTCGGCGTCGAGCAGGTACTTGGGGACGATGAACAGCGACAGCCCCTTCACCCCCGCGGGCGCATCGGGCAGGCGCGCGAGCACCAGATGGACGATGTTGGCGGTGAGCTCGTGCTCGCCGTAGGAAATGAAGATCTTCTGCCCGAACAGGCGGTAGCTGCCGTCGGCCTGCGGCTCGGCGCGGGCGCGGGTGGCGGCGAGGTCGGAGCCGGCCTGCGGCTCGGTGAGGTTCATCGTGCTCCCCCACTCGCCGCTCACCACCTTGCGCAGCCAGGTCTCCTTCTGCGCCTCGCTGGCGGCGATCAGCAGCGCCTCGGCCTGGCTGACGTTGAGCTGGGGCAGCATGGTAAACGCCATGTTGGTGGAGAACCACATCTCCCACACCGCGGTGGACAGGATCCGCGGCAGGCCCTGGCCGCCCCACGCCTGCGGCAGCGACAGCCCGATCCAGCCCGCTTCGGCGAAGCGCGCGTAAGCCTGCTGCCAACCTGCGGGCACGTGCACCCGCCCGTCGCCGTCCAGGCGGCAGCCCTCGACGTCGCCCGGATAGTTGATCGGCGCCAGCACGCCGGCGGCGAAGCGGCCGGCCTCTTCGAGCACCGCCGCCACCAGCTCGGGCGAAGCCTCCTCGCAACCGGGCAGGGCGGCGATCTCGTCGAGCCCGGCGAGCTCGTCCAGGATGAACTGCATGTCGCGCAGCGGCGCGTTGTAATCGACCATGTTCGGCGCTCTCCTCGTTGCCCGGCGGTTCAGCGCGGCGCCAGCCGGATCGCGCCGTCGAGACGGATGGTCTCGCCGTTGATCATGACGTTGTCGACGATGCTGCACACCAGCCGGGCGTACTCGGCAGGCTGGCCGAGGCGCGGCGGGAAGGGCACCGAGGCCGCCAGCGAAGCCTGGATCTCGGGCGGCAGGGTATGCATCATCGGGGTCAGGAACAGGCCGGGGGCGATGGTGACGACGCGGATCCCGCTTTTCGCCAGCTCGCGCGCGATCGGCAGGGTCATCGACACGATGCCCCCCTTCGAGGCGGCGTAGGCGGCCTGGCCGATCTGGCCTTCGAAGGCGGCGATCGAGGCGGTGTTGATGATCACCCCGCGCTCGCCGTCGGCCTGCTCCGCCCCCTGCGCCATCGCCGCCGCGGCGAGGCGGATCATGTTGAAGGTGCCGATCAGGTTCACCTGGATCGAGCGCGTGAACTCGGCCAGCGCCAGCGGGCCGTTCTTGCCCAGCACCTTGCCGGCGTTGCCGATGCCGGCGCAATTGACCAGCCCGTGCACGCCGCCGAAGCGCGCTTGCGCCAGTTCGACCGCAGCCTGCGCGTCGCCCTCGTCGGCGACGTTGGTGCGAGCGAACGCGGCGCGTGCGCCGAGGGCGGCGGCGAGGCCTTCCCCGGCCTCGACGTTGAGGTCGGCGATCAGCACCTGCGCGCCGCCGCCGTGGAGGGCGCGCACGGTCGCCTCACCGAGGCCGGACGCGCCGCCGGTGACGATGAAGGTATTGCCTGCGAGTTTCATGATGCGTTCTCCGGTCCTGTGTCAGCCTGCATTCTCGAGCACGATCGCCACCCCCTGGCCGCCGCCGCAGCACGCCGACGACACGCCGTGCTGCAGGCCGGCTTCCTTCAGCTCGCGCGCCACCGTGGTGGTCAGGCGCACGCCCGAAGTGCCCAGCGGATGGCCGATCGCGATCGCGCCGCCATGGACGTTGACCTTGTCGCGGTCGAGCCCGAGCTCGCGCTCGCAGGCGAGGTACTGCGCACCGAAGGCCTCGTTGATCTCGATGCGGCCGAAGTCGCCGACGCCGAGCCCGGCGGTGCGCGCCGCGGCGCGGATCGCCGGGGCCGGGCCGATGCCCATGATCTCCGGCGGCACCGCCACCACCGCCCCGGCGACGATGCGCGCCAGCGGGGTCAGGCCGTGGGCGCGCACCCAGTCGCCGCGGGCGACGATCACCGCCGCCGCGCCATCGACGATCGCCGAGCTGTTGCCGCCGGTCTGCACGCCGCCGAAGGCGGGCTTGAGCTTTTGCAGGGTCTCGAAGGGGGTCGGGCGCACGTGGCCGTCGCGTTCGCAGCACACGGCGCGGTCGGCGAGCTTGAGGCTGCGCGGCTGGTAGCCGTCGAGCGTCCACGTGGCGTTGGTCACCGGGCACACCTCGCCATCGAAGTAGCCGCTTTCCCAACCGGCGAGCGCGCGCTCGAAGCTCTGCTCGGCGAAGCGGTCGACCTCCTCGCGGCCGATGCCGTAGCGCCGGGCGAGGTTCTCGGCAGTGTCGCCCATGCTTGCCGCGGGCGCGGTGTCCTTGGTCGCTTCCCACAGGAAGTCGCGGAAATCGACCTGCCCCATGCGAAACCCGGCGCGGTGGGTGTAGGCCGCCACCGGGTTGCGCGACATCGACTCGGCGCCCACGCACAGCACCACCTGCGCCTTGCCCAGGGTGATCTGGTCGGCGGCGCTGAGGATGGTCTCGAAGCCGGTGCCGCACAGGCGCTGCACCAGCACCGCCGGCACGTTCGGATCGACGCCGGAATAGAGGCCGACGTGGCGCGGCAGGAAATAGGCGTCGAAGCTCGCCTGCGCCATGTTGCCGGCGACGATGGCGCCGACTTCGGTGGCGGGGATGCCGCTCTTCTCGAACAGCGCGCGCGCGGCAAAGATGCCCAGGTCGGTGGGCGAAACGTCGCGCAGCACGCCGTTGTAGTCGGCGAACGGGGTGCGCTGGCCGGCGACCAGCCAGATGTCGTCGTAGGCGCTGCTCAGCGCCGACGCTTCGGATGCGGAGTACGGGTTGCTCATTGCTGCGGTCCCTTGCCTTTGCGGTTGAGGAAATGGCCGATGCGCTCGGCGACTTCGGGGCTGGTCTGGGTCAGGGCGGCGGTCAGCGACTCGACGAACAGGCCGTCCTCGCTCGCCATGTTGTCGATGCGCGAGATCGCCGACACCATCGCCCAGTTCGCCATCGGCGCGTTCTCGGCGATGCGCCGGGCCAGCTGCTGCGCCTTCGCCAGGCTCTCACCGGCACCGACCAGATAGTGCGACAGGCCCAGGCGCTGGCCGTCTTCGGCGTCGAGGATGCGCCCGGTGAGCATCATTTCGCACATCCGCCCGGCGCCGATGATGCGCGCCACCCGCACCGAGCCGCCGCCGCCGACGAAGATGCCGTGGCGGCCTTCAGGCAGCTGGTAGATCGTGTCCGGCTCGGCCACCCGCACGTGGGTGGACATCGCCAGCTCCAGCCCGCCGCCGATCACCGCCCCCTGCAGCGCGCTCACCACCGGAATGCCGCCGTTCTGGAGGCGGTCGAAGATGCGGTGCCAGCCGCGCGAGTGCAGCATCACCCCGAAAGGCTCGCGGTGCTGGTGTTCGGACAGGTCGAGCCCGGCACAGAAGTGCTCGCCGTCGCCGGCGAGGATGATCGCCCGCGTGCCGACCGGGGTCGCGATCAGGGCCTGCTCGAGTGCTTCGAGCAGGCGGTCGCTGATCGCGTTGCGCTTTTCCGGCCGCGCCAGGGTGACGGTATAGATGTGGTCTTCGGTCGAGGTCCGGACCAGTCGTTCGCTCATTGTCATTGTTTTGTTCCGGTAGTTCAGATTGCGGCGTGCACCGTGATCACGGTCTTGTCCGGCAGGTCGGCATGGAGAAACTCGACCAGGTCGGCACGGCGGCTGAGCGCGATGCGCTGGTTGATGTAACCCTTGTCGGTGATCTCGCCGGCCTCCACCGAAGGCGGCTCGGCCATCAGCAGGGCACGGGTGGGGTAGGTCGAGGTGCCGCCGCCCTTGCCTTTCATCATCGCCATGCCGTGGCGGATGCGGCTGCGGATCTCGGGGTTCATCAGCACGTCGACCAGGGAAGCGTCCGGCGCCAGGCCCGGGCACAGGCGGCGGCATTCCGGAATGTTGGGGAAGACCAGGAAGCCGATCTCGTCGCGGTCGTGGCCGGTGACGACGATGTCCTGGGCGATCGGCTTCATCGCATCGATGCCGGCCACCCGCAGCGAACCGACATGGACCCAGGTGCCGGTGAGCAGCTTGAAGTCCTCGCCGATGCGGCCGTCGAACAGCAGGCCGAGCTCGGGGCGTGCGGGATCGACGAACTCGACCGCGTCGCCGATCATGTAGAAGCCTTCCTCGTCGAAGGATTTCGCCGTGATCTCGGGCTGCTTCCAGTAGCCGGGGAACACGTTCGGCCCCTTCACCCGCACTTCGAGCTTGTCCGCCGAAGGCACGAGCTTGAGCGTGGTGCCCGGAATCGGCACCCCGATCACTCCCGAGCGGATCGCATCGAAATGGCAGTCGGTGGCCATCGGTGCGGTCTCGGTCGAGCCCCACGAGGACACGATCATCACTTTCCTGCCGGTGGTGGCCTCGGACAATTCCTCGAGCGCCGACCACAGGTGGTGCGGCAGCGCCGCGCCGGCGTAGAAGATGAACTTCAGCCGGCGGAAGAAGCTCTCGCGCAGGGCGGCGTCCTCGCGCAGCAGCGGCACCAGCATGTCGTAGGCGCGCGGGACGTTGAAGTACATCGTCGGCGACACTTCCTTGAGGTTGTTCACCGTGCGCTCGAGCAGCGCCGGCGTCGGCTTGCCGTCGTCGATGTACACCGACCCGCCCCAGCGCAGCACCATGTTCATGTTGTGATTGCTGCCGAAGGTGTGGCTCCACGGCAGCCATTCGACCAGCACCGGCGGCTCGCCGGCGAGGAAAGGCCACATCAGCGCCTTCGCCGTCTGGTTCGAGCACATCATGCGCTGGGTGTTGATCACCGCCTTCGGCGTGCCCACCGAGCCCGAAGTGAACAGGAACTTGCCGATGGTGTCGGGGGTGATGCGGGCGAAGGCCGCCATCACCGCGGCCTCGTCGGCATCGCGCTCGAGCATCGCGAACGGCAGGGTGCCGGCGGTCGGCGCGCTGTTGCCGCCGGCGACCACGACGCCGTCGTGGAGCTCGCCGATCGCCGCCAGCGCGGGGGCGAAGCGCTCCACCGGGTCGGCATAGATGAGCCCGGGGCGGAGCAGCTCGATGTTGCCCTTGAGCTTGACGAAGTCCTTCGACATCAGCGAGTTGCCCGGCGAGATCGCGCTCGAAGGGACACCGATGTGCATCGCCGCCAGCATCAGCAGGGCGTGCTCGATCGAGTTGTCGGACAGGATCACCACCGGGCGCTCGGCCGACAGCTTCTGTCCGAGCAGCCAGGTCGCGATCGCCAGCACGCGGCGGCGGGCCTCGCCGTAGCTCAGCCGCACCCACGCGCCGGCACGGTCGCGCTCGGCGAGGAACAGGCGATCGGGCGCCGCCTTCGCCCAGTGCTCGAACCAGTCGCCCACGCAACGGGTGTAGGTATCGGGAAAGGGAATGCCGGAGCGCAACAGCTGCGTTCCGTCCGGCCGCCGGTCTACGCTGACCACCGGCAGGGAGAACATGCGCTCCATTTCCTGGGTATCGACGCTCATGATGTTCCTCTCGCCTGTTCCGCCGCCGCTCACTGCCCGATCAGGGTGTAGCGGCCCTGGTCGATGCGCACCAGCACGCGACCGCGCTGGTCGAGACCGAAGTGGTCGTCGGGACTCATGTTGTAGACCCCGTGCACCCCGACCACATCCTTGTTGGTCTCGAGGGCGTCACGCATCGCCTGGCGAAACTCCGGCGTACCCGGGCGGGCGCTCTTGAGCGCGACCGGAACCGCCGCCTCGAGCAGGCGGTAGGCGTCGTAGGCGTGGCCGGCGAAGGACGAGAAGCTGCCGGCACCGTACTTTTCTTCGTACTGGTGGACGAAGGCGGCACCGATGCGCTTCGAGGGGTGATCGCCGGCGATCTGGTTGACCACCACCACCGGCCCGACCGGCAGGATCACGCCGTCGGCCGCCTTGCCGGCAACGCTGAGGAAAGCCTGGTTGGCGACCGCGTGGGTCTGGTAGACCTGCCCCTTGTAGCCGCGCTCGACCAGGGTGGTCTGGGGCAGGGCGGCAGGGCTGCCGGAGCCGACGACGATGATCGCATCGGGCTGTGCCGCGACCAGCTTGAGCACCTGGCCGGTCACCGAAGTGTCGTTGCGTGCATAGCGTTCGACCACCCCGAGCTTGATCCCGGCCTGTTCGAGCAGGGGATTGAGCGCGGCCAGCCACTCATCGCCGTAGGCATCGGAAAAGCCGATAAAGCCCAGCGTCTTGACCCCGGCGGACTTCATGTGCTCGACCAGCGCCCCGGCCATCACGCTGTTGTGCTGCGGGGTGCGGAACGCCCAGTGGCCCCGGTCGGCCGGCAGGCTGACCGGCGACAGGGCGACGTGCGGCGTCTTGGTCTCGAACGCGACCTGGGCAATCGCGGCACTGGCCGGCGTCACCGCCGAGCCCACCAGCACATCGACCTTTTCTTCGGTGACCAGCTTGCGCGCATTCTTGGTCGCATTCGACGGATCGGAGCCGTCGTCGAGCACGATGTAGCGCACCTTCTCGCCGCCGATCTCGCCCGGCAGCAGGGCGAACGCGTTCTTCTCGGGAATCCCGAGCGAGGCCCCGGGGCCGGTCGTCGACACCGAAATACCGACCACCACCTCGGCCAGTGCGGACTGGCCGGCGAGCAGGCCGAGGGCCGAACACAGCACTGCGAGTTTCTTCATCTTGATCATCTTCGCTCCTCCGGATTGTGATTCCGGGCCCGCTCGGGCCCGAAGGTCTTGACTGGGTGAAACCGGGGCTCGGCCGCTTCGCGGAACCTCCCTCTTGCTGTATGGCGCATGCGCATCGCCCGGACGTCCCCCGGTGCATTGATCGACGACTAGGGAAGGGCGCTGCGACGGCGATGCAAAACTAACCCGGACAAACTAACTTGTCAAACCATTGTTCAAATAATTATCCTATGATGGAAGTCGCCTGCAGCGAAGGCCCGAGCCGAAGCCGGACGACCGAGCTAGAATTCGCCTCCCACTTCCGGAACCGCCGTCCCGCCCTATCGCCGATGACACAGGACAGCCCCCCTTCCGCCCTCACTTCCACCCCTGGCGACGAGATCGAATCGGCCATCCTCGACCTCGCCCGCAGCGAGCCGAAGCTCGGCCAGGCCGCCGTCGCCGAGCGCCTGCGCCTCGACGGGCTGCGGATCTCCGCCTCCGGGGTGCGCTACATCTGGCAGAAACACGGCCTCGAAACCGCGGTGAAGCGCCTCCAGGCGCTCGCCGACGCGGCGCCCGAAGGGGTCGACGCGCTGAGTGAGAGCCAGCGCCATCTGCTCGAGCGCGGCACGCTCAGCACCCGGCTGGCACGCGACGCCCACGCCAGCGAGGAGCACGGGAAAGGCGGCGATGGCGGGGGCATGGCGCTCGACCGCCGCCAGCTGATCCTGCACGCGGCGGCGCGGCTGTTTGCCCAGCAAGGCTATGACCGCACCTCGATCCGCGACATCGCCGGCGAAGTCGGCCTGCTGCCAGGTTCGGTCTATCACCACTTCGCCTCCAAGGAGGCGCTCTATCTCGCCGTGCACCGGGAAGGTTTCAAGCGCGTGCAGGAACGGGCGAAAGCCGCCGCCGCCGCCGGCAGCGACCCCTGGGACAGCCTGCGGCGCGCCTGCGAAGTACACGTCTCGGGCATGGTCGGGGATTCGCCGATCGATCGCATCACCGGGCGCAGCCTCGCGTTCACCGGCCATCAGAACCTGCTGGCGATGACCCGCGACGACCGCGAGGCGTTCGAAAAGATTTACCGGGATCTGATCGACGCCCTCCCCCTGGCGCGGGGCGCGGACCGCACCCTGCTGCGCCTGGTGCTGCTGGGTGCGCTGAACTGGGTGTTCATCTGGTACCGCGAAGGCCGGCGCAGCCCGGCAGAGATTGCCGCGGGCATCGTCGACATCGTCCGCCGCGGCGTCCAGTCCTAACGCTCACCCGCCCGCGCCGTGCCCGCGGGCAGCGTCCCTTTCCGCTCCTCCCCCACCGGCTCGCCGAGCAGTTCGCGGATCAGCCCGCGCAGCCAGCGGTTGCCCGGGTCGTGGTGGAAGCGCTCGTGCCAATGCTGCTTGATGTCATAGTCCGGGAGCGGAAACGGCACCGGGTAGGTGCAGAAGCGCCCGCGCCCCCGCAGCATTTCACCGAGGCGGGTGGGAATGGTCACGATCAGCTCGGTGTGCTCGACGACGAAGGCGACGCCGATGAAGTTCGGCACCTGCAGCGCCACCCGCCGGGTGATGTTCTGCCGTGCCAGCTCACGGTCCAGGTAATGGTGGCCGGTGCCTGAAGTCGTCACCACGGCGTGCTCCTCGGCCTCGAACTGCGCCAGATCGAGACTGCCCCGGATGCGCGGGTGGTCGGCGCTCGCCAGGCAGACATAGTGCTGGCGGAACAAGGCCTGCTGATAGAAGCCGGCCTCGAGCTGGGGCATGAAGCCGAGCGCCAGATCGATGTCGCCCGTCTCCAGGCGGGCGGGGGTGTCGGCCGCCAGATGGATCACCTCGATGCGCACCCCCGGGGCCTGCGCGCGCAGGCGTGCCCACAGCCCGGGCAGCAGCACGAGCTGCGAGATGTCGGTCATGGCGATGCGAAAGCTGCGCTCGACGCTGGCCGGATCGAAGCTGCTGCGATATCCCAGCGCCACATCGAGGGCATCGATCGCGGCGCGGATCGGCTGCACCAGCTCCTCGCCGAGCGGCGTCGGGTCCATCCCGGTCGAGGTGCGCACGAACAGCGGATCGTCGAAGTGCTGGCGCAGCTTGCCCAGCGCGATGCTGACCGCCGGCTGTCCCAGTCCCAGTTGTTCGGCCGCCAGGCTGACGCTGCGCGTCTTGTAGATTTCGTCGAAGACCTGGAGCAAGCGGGTGTCGATATTCAGCATGGCCATGCCCTCTATTGCGTTTTAGAATCGATCTTATTCGATTCCGTGCATGGATTGAATTCTGCTCCGCCGCTACAGTGCGAGCCGTAGAAATTATTTTGATCCATATTAAAGAAATTCCGATACGTCGGTTTTTCCTGCCCCCGGAGACAGCTCACCATGCAGCAACTCGGCACCCTCGAAGACCTGCCCCTCGAATACCGCGAAGCGCTGAGCGCACAAAACCTCGTCCCGCTGTGGCCCAGCCTGCGCGCGGTGCTGCCCCCCGGCAAGCCGGCGCTGCGCACCCGCCCCACCTGCTGGTCCTACGCCGCGCTGCGTCCGCTGCTGCTGCAGGCCGGCGAGCTGACCCCGATCGAGAAGGCCGAACGCCGCGTGCTGGTGCTCGCCAACCCCGGCCACGGCCTGGAGAAGATGCAGGCCAGCTCGAGCATCTACCTCGGCATGCAGCTGCTGCTGCCGGGCGAGTGGGCGCCCGCGCACAAGCACACCCCCAATGCGGTCCGCATGATCGTCGAAGGCGAAGGGGCGTACACCACCGTCGACGGTGAAAAGTGTCCGATGCGCCGCGGCGACCTGATCCTGACCCCCACCGGGCTGTGGCACGAACACGGCCACGACGGCAGCGAGCCGGTGATCTGGCTCGACGTGCTCGACCTGCCGCTGGTGTATTACACCGAGACCTCCTACCACGTCGAGGGCCGGGCACAGGAGGTGCGCGCCACCCTCACCGAGCGCAGCTACGCGCACGGCGGCATCGTCCCCTCGCCGGTGTTTAGCCGCGGCAGCGCGCACCAGTACCCGATGCTGCGCTACCCCTGGGCGGAGGCCCGCGCCGCGCTGCTGAGCCTGGCCGAGTCGCAGCCGCAGCTCGAGGCGGTGCAGGTTGCCTACGTGAACCCCGAGACCGGCGCCGACTGCCAGAACATCCTCGGCTACTCGGCGCTGATGCTGCGTCCGGGCGAAACCCTGAACCTGCCGGTGCGCTCGCCGGCGATGGTGTTCCACCTGATCGAGGGCAGCGCCGAAGTCGCCATCGACGGCGCCCCCTTCGCCCTCGCGCCGGCCGACACCTGCTGCGCACCGGGCTACACCCCGGTGAGCCTGAAGAACCGCTCGACGAGCGAGCCCGCCTTCCTCTTCATCGCCGACGAAAGCCCGCTGCACAAGAAGCTCGGCGTCTATGAAGTGCGCCCCTGAACGGCGCACTATCCCGATTCCCATTTCCTATCCGAGAGTGCGAGAACATGAGCGAAATCCAATACCTGTGGGCCCCGTCGCCGGTCTATTCCCTGCCCGTGCGCGGCACCGGGGTGCGCTTCCCGGTGCGGCGCATTTTCTGCGTCGGCCGTAACTACCACGCCCACGCGGTGGAGATGGGGCGCCCGGTGGACAAGGCGACGATGAGCCCCTTCTATTTCCTGAAGGACGCCTCCACCGTGGTCGACTCCGGCGCCACCGTGCCCTACCCGGCCGGCACCTCGAACTACCACTTCGAAATGGAACTGGTGGTCGCGATCGGCAAGGCCGGTTTCCGCGTCGCCGAAGCCGAGGCCGATGAGCTGATCTACGGCTATGCCGCCGGTCTCGACATGACCCGCCGCGACCTGCAGCTCGTCGCCCGCGAGCAGGGCCGGCCCTGGGACCTGGGCAAGAACTTCGAGAAGTCGGCCGTCTGCACCGAGATCGTCCCCGCTGCCGGCCAGGCCGTGCTCGACAAGGGCGCGATCCACCTGGAGGTCAACGGCGAGACCAAGCAACGCGCCGACCTGTCGATGCTGATCTGGAACATCCGCGAAATCATCGCCGACCTGTCGAAGTTCTATCACCTCGAACCGGGCGACCTGATCTACACCGGCACGCCGGAAGGCGTCGGCGCGGTGAAGCCGGGCGACCACATTACCGGCCACGTCGACGGGGTCGGCGACATCGTCCTGAACATCGGCCAGGCCGAATAAACCCGCCCCTGACGGAGGAGACATCCATGACCCAGCAAGCAACCCCGCAGCCGCTTCCCGTGCTCGTCGCCGGCGGCGGCATCGGCGGCCTCGCCGCCGCTCTCGCCCTGGTGCGCCAGGGCTTCCGGGTGAAGGTCCTCGAACAGGCCGCCGAGATCGGCGAGATCGGCGCCGGCATCCAGCTCGGCCCCAACGCCTTCCACGCCTTCGACGCCCTCGGCATCGGCGACAAGGCGCGCGGCCGCGCGGTCTATACCGACTACATGGTGATGCACGACGCCCTCGACGAGTACCAGGTCGGCAAGATTCCCACCGGCAAGGCCTTCATCGAGCGCTTCGGCAACCCCTACGCGGTGATCCACCGCGTCGACGTGCACCTGTCGCTGCTCGAAGGCGCGCAGGAAACCGGCCGCGTCGAGTTCCTGACCTCGACCCGGGTCGAGCGCATCGAGCAGGACGAACAGAGCGTCACCGTGTACGACCAGCACGGCACCGCCCACCAGGGCATCGCCCTGATCGGCGCCGACGGGGTGAAATCGGTGGTGCGCCAGCAATACGTCGGCGACCCGGCACGGGTCACCGGCCACGTCGTCTACCGCGCCGTGATCGACAAGAAGGACTTCCCCGAGAACCTCCAGTGGAACGCCGCCAGCATCTGGGTCGGCCCCAACTGCCACCTCGTGCATTACCCGCTGCGCGGCGGCGAGCAGTACAACGTGGTCGTCACCTTCCACTCGCGCAACCAGGAAGAATGGGGCGTCACCGAAGGCAGCAAGGAAGAGGTGCAGAGCTACTTCCAGGGCATCTGCGCGAAAGCGCGCCAGCTCATCGACCTGCCCCAGAGCTGGAAGCGCTGGGCCACCGCCGACCGCGAGCCGATCGGCCAATGGACGTACGGCCGCGTCACCCTGCTCGGCGACGCCGCCCACCCAACCACCCAGTACATGGCCCAGGGTGCGTGCATGGCGCTGGAGGACGCGGTCACGCTGGGCGAGGCGCTGCGCGTGAACGACAACGACTTCACCAAGGCCTTCGACCTCTACCAGCGCTCGCGCGTCGCCCGCACCGCGCGCATCGTGCTGTCCTCGCGCGAGATGGGCCGCATCTACCACGCCAAGGGGGTCGAGCGCCTGGTGCGCAACGAGCTGTGGAAGGGGCGCACGCCGGAACGCTTCTACGACGCCATGGAATGGCTCTACGGCTGGAACGTCACCAACTGCCTGGCGCGGGACTGAGCGAGGGCGGGCCGATGAAGCTGTACAACTTCTTCCGCAGCGGCAGCTCGCACCGCCTGCGCATCGCGCTCAACCTGAAGGGCATCGCCTACGACTACGTGCCGGTCGATCTGCGCACCGAGGAGCATCTCGGCGCCGCGTTCAGGGCGGTCAACCCGCAGCAGCTGGTGCCGGCGCTGGTCGACGGCGAGCTGACCCTGATCCAGTCGCCGGCGGTGATCGAATGGCTCGAGGAGCGCCACCCCACCCCGCCGCTGCTGCCGGCGAACACCGAGGACCGCGCCCGGGTGCGGGCGATGGCGGCGATCGTCGGCTGCGACATCCACCCGATCAACAACCGCCGCATCCTCGAATACCTGCGCCAGCAGCTCGGCACCGGCGAGGACGCGGTCAACGCCTGGTGCGGCACCTGGATCAGCGCCGGCTTCGAGGCGCTCGAAGCGATGCTCGCCGCCGACCGGCGGCGCGGGCGCTTCTGCTTCGGCGACACGCCCGGTCTGGCCGACGTCTATCTGGTGCCGCAGGTCGACAGCGCGCGCCGCTTCAAGGTGGACCTCGCCCCCTACCCGAGTATCGTCGCCATCGATGCCGCCTGCGCCGAGCTCGACGCGTTCCGGCGCGCCGCTCCGGGCGCACAGCCCGATGCGCGCTGAAGCCCGTGCGCTGAATACCTTGCCCCGCCCCCACCCCACCCCACAGAGAACATACCCATGAAACTGATCGACGCTGCCCGTGCCGCGCGCGCCACCCTCGCCGCCCTCGCCCTGTCCACCCTCGCGTTCACCTCCCACGCCCAGACCCTGAAGCTCGGCCATATCACCCCGCCCACCCACGTCTGGCACCAGGTGTCGGAAAAAATCGCCACCGAGCTGGAAAAGGCCACCCAGGGCAAGATGAAAGTGGCGGTCAGTCCGCTGCAGAAGCTGGGCAACGAAGCGCAGATGATCAACCTGATGCAGGTCGGCGCCCAGCACCTCGGCGTATTTACCGTCGGCGGCCTCTCCAACCGCGAGGAGTCCTTCCTCGGCTGGTCGCTGCCCTACGTGTTCCAGGACGTCGCCCACGCTTCGCGCGCCGCCACCACTGCGGCGGCGCGGGAAATGCTCGCCCGCCTCGACCAGCACGGCCTGGTCGGGCTGGGCTACGCCTTCGCCGGAATGCGCCACGTGCTGTCGCTGCAGCCGGTGACTGCGGCCAAGGATCTGGCCAACAAGAAGGTGCGCTCCTTCCCCAGCCCGGTGTACAACGACTGGTGGAACGCCAACGGCGCCGCGCCGACCGCGATGCCGCTGTCCGAAGTCGCGCCGTCGCTCACCACCAAGCTGCTCGACGCGGTGGATGTCGACCTCGACGCCCTCGTCGGTCTCAAATTTCACCAGCAGGCCCCCTACCTGACGCTGACCAACCACATGGCCTTCCCGGCGGCGATCGTCGCCTCCAAGAAGTGGTGGCAGAGCCGCTCCCCGGAAGAGCGCGCGCTGATCGCCAAGGTCGTCGCCGAAGCCGAGCAATGGGGCTTCCAGGCCGCGATCGCGGCAGACCGCGACAATCTCGCCAAGGCCAAGGCCGACGGCGTCACGGTGGTCGACGCCGACATCGATTCCTTCCGCGCAGTCGGCAGCAAGGTGCGCGATCAGTACACCGCGAAGAACCCGCTGATCGCCGAGTTCTACAACCAGGCCAAGGATCTCTGAGCGCCCCCTGGGAAAAGGCAGGCGACGCCGCGCAGCGGGCGGCGTCTGCCCGCACGCATTCAGCGAAGGAATCGACGCAGATGTTCAAGTTCATCCAAGGGATCGACCACGGCCTGGCCCGGATCGAGCGCGGCCTGGTCATCGGCCTGACCGGCGCGATCGCCGGCATCATGATGAGCCAGGTGGTGATGCGCTACTTCTTCTCCGCCCCGATCTTCTGGGCGGAGGAAATCTCGGTGCAGATGCTGGTGTTCGCGACCCTGTTCGGGCTGTCCCTGCTCGTCCACCACGGCATGCTGGTGAGCATCGACTTCCTCCCCCGCGCCCTGTCCGGGCGCCGCCGCCACGCCCTGCTCGCGGTGCTGGGGGGCGTGATGCTGGCGCTGCTCGCGTTCGTCGCCTGGCTCGGCTGGGAATGGGTCGCCCGCCCCGACGTTCGCCTCGAGCTCGGCGCCACCACCCAGCTGCCGCGCTGGTACAACTACACGGTGCTGCCGCTGGCCCTGACGGTGATGGCCTGGCACCAGCTCGCCGCCATCGTGCGCGAAGTGCGCGCCCTGCGCGGAGCGGCGCAATGATCACCCTGCTCGTGTTCTTCGGCCTGCTGTTCGCGGGCCTGCCGATCATCGGCAGCATCCTCGCCGCGGCCGTCGTGTTCATGGCCACCAGCGAGCTCGCGGTGCTCTACGACTCGATCCCGATCCAGCTCTACGGCGCGCTCGAAATCAACAGCCTGCTGGCCATTCCGCTGTTCCTGCTGGTGGGCGAGATCATGAACAGGGCCGGCCTCACCCAGCGCCTGATCGCGGTCGCCGAAGTCCTGGTCGGCGGCATCAAGGGCGGCCTCGCCTATGCCAACCTATTCACCAACGCGATGGCGGCCTCGATTCTGGGCTCGGCGGTGGCGCAGATCGGGGTGATGAGCAAGGTCATGATCCCGGCCATGGAGCGCATGGGCTACCCCCGCGCCTTCTCGGGGGCGGTCACCGTTTCCGCCGGCCTGCTCGGGCCGATCATTCCGCCTTCGATGCTGATGATCATCTACGGCGTCGTCGCCGTGCAGCCGATCGCACCGCTGTTCATCGCCGGCATCGTGCCCGGCATCCTGATCGTATCCGCGCTCGCCCTGGTCATCTTTTTGTTCGGCGTGTTCGGCCCCGGCCTGCCCGCCGGCAGCCGCAGCGCACGCAAGGCCTCGCTCAAGGTCCTGCTCGAAGGCCTGGTGCCCGCGCTGATCCCGGTCGTGGTGATCACCGGGATCATGGCCGGAGTGATGACGCCGACCGAGTCCGGTGCGGTGGCATCGATCATCTCCCTCATGCTGGGCTTTGCCTATCGGGAAATCGGGCCGCGCGACCTGGGCAGGATCCTGCTCGAAGTGGGCATCAACACCGCCACCATCACCGGCCTGATCGCAGCCGCCTCGGTGCTGAGCTGGGTGCTCGCCTTCCAGGGCGTGCCCGACCTCGTGGTCGAATACATGCAGGGCCTCACCGACTCGCCCTTCGTCTTCCTCGTGCTGGTGATCGTGATGATGCTGACCCTGGGCATGTTCCTCGAGAGCATCAGCGTGCTGATCGTCGTCGTGCCGCTGCTGATGCCGGTCGTCACCAGCCTGGGCATCGACCCGATCCACTTCGGCGTGATCTGCACGATGGCCACCGTGATCGGCCTGGTGACTCCGCCCGTGGGACCCGGGCTCTACATCGCCATGGTCCAGGCCGACATCCGCATGGGCCCGCTGTTCTCCGCCACCGCGCCCTTCCTCGCGGTCGTGCTGCTGGTGCTGCTGCTACTGGCCGCGGTTCCGGCCCTGTCGACCTGGCTGCCCGCCCTGATGAGCGCCCACTGAACGGCGGCCGCGCACGGTACAGCTCCCTTTTTGCACAACCGGACGGACATTCCCATGACCCCCTCTGCCCCGACGACGGACAAGAACGCGCCACTCCAGGACTTCTCCCAGTGCCATGCCGGCATCCTCGGCAAGCTCGACATGCTGAGCCAGCTGCCTGCGCTGCTGGAGCCCGCCACCCGGGCCCGGATCATCGCCGCCAGCGCCCTCGAATTTTTCCGCGAAGCGATCTTCGAGCACCACCTCGACGAAGAGCGCGAGCTGTTCCCCGCCGTCCTCGCCAGCGCCGAGGAAGGCGCGGAGTCGGAGCGGGTGCAGGCCCTCGCCCGCCGCCTGACCGACGAGCACCGCGAGCTCGAAGCCGCCTGGAAGCGCCTGGAGCCGGGACTGAAGCGGGTGGCGAAAGGCCAGGACAGCGAACTCGACGTGACCGACATCGAGGACCTGGTCCGCCGTTATCGCGCCCACGCCGAATTCGAGGAAACCGAATACCTGCCTTTGTCGCAGGCGATCCTGGGGCGCAACGCCAGCCACCTCGCCGCGCTCGGGCTGTCGCTGCACATGCGCCACGCGCCGAAGCGGCCGGCGACCTACATCTGAACCCGGCGTCCAGCCCGCATAGATAACCCGCATAGATAACGCTGGACGATCAAAACTCTTCCGCTATACTGAATAACCGTTCATTCAGTTTCGGTCACGAGATTTTCCCGGAGGAGACGCACGATGAAAGTCCGCAACACCGCACTTGGCCTCATCTCCACCCTGCTGCTGCCGGCTGCGGCGCAGGCCGAAGAAGTCGTACTGAGGGTCGCCCACTTCCTGCCGCCGACCACGCCGATGCATGCCAAGGTGATCGCGCCCTGGTGCGACAAGATCGCCGCCGAATCGCAGGGCAAGATGAAGTGCCAGATCTATCCGGCGATGCAACTCGGCGGCACCCCGCCGCAACTGCTCAACCAGGTGCGCGATGGCGTCGCCGACGTGGTATGGACCCTGCCGGGGTATACGCCCGGCCGCTTCCCCGTATCGGAAGTGTTCGAGCTGCCCTTCGTCACCACCACGCACGAGCCGTCCGCGCGTGCAATGTGGGATTTCGTCCAGACCCACGCGATGAGCGAGTTCGCCGGCATCAAACCGCTCGCGGTGTGGGTCAACGGCCCCAACGTGCTGCATTTCCGCGACAAGCAGGTCCAGAACCTGGAAGACCTGAAGGGCATGAAGGTGCGTGCGCCTTCACGCCTGGGCAACAAGCTGCTGGCTTCGCTCGGCGCCACCCCGGTGGGGATGCCGGTGCCGCAGATGGCCGAGAGTCTGTCCAAGGGCGTCATCGAAGGCGCGCTGATCCCGTGGGAAGTGGTGCCGGCGACCAAGACCCAGGAACTGACCAGGTTCCATGCGGAGTCCGGCGCGGAGCGGGCGATGACCACGGCGACGATGATCTACGTGATGAACCAGAAAAGGTACGACAGCCTGCCTGCCGAGCTGAAGCAGGTCATCGACAACAACAGCGGGCGCGAATTCTCCGCCTGGGTCGCCGCCCAGCACGTCGCTGCGGACGCCGTAGGGCGGGAGAAGACCACCGCCAACGGCAACACCATCTATTCAATTCCGGCCGCTGAGATGGCCCGCTGGGAGACCGCCGCCCTGCCGGTGACCGCCGAGTGGATCAAGGAAAGCAGCGCCCGGGGCGGAGACGGCCAGAAGCTGTACGACGACGCCGTCGCCCTGGTGAAAAAGTACTCCGAGTAAAGACGGACCGCACTCAATCGGCAAAAAACCGCCGCCGGATGTTCCGGCGGCGGTTTTTTTCGCAGTCCTCCGGGCGAGCGACTCATCCGCCCGCCCGGCCGGAGCGCTAGTTAAAGACCCACAATGCCACCAGCGAAATGCTGGGGAAGAACACGAGCAGGAAAATGCGCAGGATGTCCGAGGCGAGGAAAGGCAGCACGCCGCGGAAGATCGTCGCCATCGGAATGTCCTTGGCCACGCCGTTGATGATGTAGACGTTCATCCCCACCGGCGGCGTGATCAGGCCGACCTCCATCACCACCAGCGCCACCATCCCGAACCAGATCGCCTTTTCTTCCAGTCCCAGGCCCCAGTACTCCATGCCGAGGACGATCGGCAGGAAGATCGGCACCGTCAGCAGGATCATCGACAGGCTGTCCATCACACAGCCCAGCAGCAGGTAGATGAGGATGATGGAGAACAATACGGTGAACGGACCGAAGCCCATTTCCTGCACCCAGGCCGCCGCCTCCGCCGGCAGTTGCGACAGCGCCATGAAGGAATTCAGCGTGTCGGCACCGAGCAGGATCAGGAACATCATGCCGGTTCCTTTGGCAGTGCCGTACAGGCACTCCATCAACCCCGCACCTTTCAGCCCGCCCGAGCGCCAGGCCGCGACGCCGGTGGCGAGCGCGCCGATCGAGGCCGCCTCGGTCGGCGTGAACAGCCCGCCGTAGATGCCGCCGATCACCACCAGGAAGATCAGCAACACCGGCCAGGTCTCGATCACCGTGCTCAGACGCTCCGCCCACGAGTGCCGCGGCGTCCCCGGCCCGCCCGCGGCCGGATCGACGCGGCAGACGATGCCGATCACCACCATGTAGCCGATTGCCGCCAGGATGCCCGGCAGGAACGCGGCCATGAACAGCTTGGCGATGTTCTGCTCGGCCATGATGGCGTAGATCACCAGCGGCACCGAGGGCGGGATCAGGATCCCCAGCGTGCCGCCGGCGGCGACCGAACCGGCCGCCAGCGCCGGCTTGTACTGGTGGTGCTTGAGTTCGGGCAGCACGACGTGGGACATCGTCGCCGCAGTGGCCAGCGAGGACCCGCAGATCGCGCCGAAGCCGGCGCACGAGGTGACCCCCGCCATCGCCATTCCGCCTTTCCAGTGACCGATGAAGGCGTTGCCGGCCTTGAACAAGGCCCGCGACAGCCCGCCATGGGTGGCGAACTGCCCCATCAGCAGAAACAGCGGCACCACCGAGAGGTCGTACAGCGAAAAGCGCCCGTAAGGGGCGTTCTTCAGATAGGCGAGCAAGGGGTCGAGTCCCGACACCCAGATGTAACCGATGGCCCCGGTCAGGAACATGGCGACGCCGATCTGCACGCGCAGTGCCAGCATCCCCATCATGATCGCGCCCATCGTCAGGCCGACTAGACTGCCGCTCATCGTTTGCTCTCCCTGCAGAATTCCTGGGTGAAGGTGTACAGCGCGGTGATTCCCAGCAGTACGAAAGAAGGCACCACCGGCACATAGCCCCACCAGATCGGCAGGGAGATCACCATCGACGTCTCACCGTATTCGCGCATTTCGATCATGCCCGCCCAGATCCTCCAGGCCAGCACGAAGGCGCAGAACGCCATCAGCAGCGCGGCCATCGAATCCAGCATCCGCTTCAGCCAGGGCGAGGCCCACAGGGTGAAGAAGTCCACGAACACATGCCCGCCTTTGAGCTGGCAGTAGGGCAGGCACATCGCGATTCCCATCGCCGACAACATCTGCACCAGCTCGTAGTCGCCAGGCACCGGCAGATTGAACGCGGCCCGCCCCACCACACTGACCACCGACATTACCGCCTCGATGCAGAACATCAGGCCGGCAAGCAACGCCAGCACGGTACAGGCCAGCTCGATACTCCTGCCGATCACCCCGCAGGGTCGGTGAACCGACTCGATCACGGATTCAGCCATGCCATCCTCCTCCAGTTTTCGCTGCGAACATGGCGCCGGCGCCGCTTGGCGCAGGCGCCGACGCCGAGACTGCCTTATTTTGAATACTTGTCGACGAGCGCGACGGCTTCGTCATGCAGCTTCTGCCCGTCCAGGCCCTTCGCCGAGATTTCCTTGATCCACTCCTCGGCCACCGGCTTCGCCGCGGCCTGCCATTTCGCGATGTCCTCCACCGGGATCCGGCTGACGGTGTTGCCTTGTGCCTCGGCGGCCTTGCGCCCTGCCTCGTCCGGTTCGATGAACTGTGCCGACACCCACGCCGAAGTCTCCCGTCCGCTGTTGGCGTCGATGACCTGCTTCAGCTCGGCGGGCAGGCTGTCGTACTTCTTCTGGTTCATCACGAAGATCATCGTCGCCGCAATCAGCGGATGATTGCCACCGGCCTCGGCATGGAATTTCGTCAGCTCATGGGCCTTGGTCGCCGGCACCACTTCCCACGGCACCAGCGCACCGTCGATGACGCCCTTGGACAGGCTCTCGGCCATCTGCGGCACCGGCATACCGACCGGCGTGGCGCCCAGTGAAGCCAGCAGCTTGGTGCCCAGGCGCGAAGGTGCACGCACCTTGAGCCCCTTCATGTCTTCGAGCGTGTTCACTTCCTTATCGCGGAAATGCAGCACATACGGCCCGGTGACCCAGGTGGCGAGCGGCTTGAGGCCGGCGAATTCGCGCATCGCATGGCCCTGGACGAAATCCCACAGCGCACGCGACGACGGTTCACGCTCGGTGGTGAAGAACGGCAGTTCGAACACTTCGGACACCGGGAAACGGCCGGCGGTATACCCCGGCAGCGTCCACACGATGTCGGCGACCCCGTCACGCACCTGATTGAGCAGCTGCGGCGGCGTGCCACCGAGCTGCATCGCCGGGTAGATCTGGCACTTCATCCGGCCTTGCGATTCGGCGGCGATCTTGTCGCACCACGGCGCGATGAATTTGGTATGCGCGGGAGAAACCGGCGGCAGGAAATGCGCAACCCTCAGCAGCACTTCCTCGGCCTGGACGGCAGCAGGGATGAGCGCGGCCGTAGCGAAACCGAGAGCCAGTCTGCGAACCTTCATGAAAATCTCCTCGTCATCTTCGTTTGGTGAATGGATCCCAGGGTGCGTTCTGGAGTGCGGCGAGTCTCCCGCCTGAGGCCGAGCGCCAACAGCCGGCTTGGGCACTATCTGGTATACAGAAAATGAATAGCCGATTCGATCATATCGCGCCATCCCACCAGCCCGCGCTCACCGCCTGACGCAGAGCGCAGCCCCTTTTCCGATGGGTGCGGACAGCGAATGTTCGACATCAAACATTGAACGACCATTCATTCATTATACGCATCACGTCCCTTGTCGCAAGCGCGTTCCACATCGAGCCGGGCGGCGCCGGAACGCTCACCACGCAGGCACGCCCTGGCTCCGGCTGCGGATCGGTGGGCCGGTTTCCGCCAGCCCTGCGGCCCCCTGGGATCGCCTCCCCCTCACCGTCGGACTACGAAGAGCAGACCAAAAAAACCGGCCGGGGCCCCACAGGCCCCGGCCGGTTTCCGCCAGATGCGGCGCTCAGTCCTTGGAGTACTGTTTCACCAGCTCGGTTGCGCGGTCGTACAGCTTCCGACCGTCGTAGCCCTTGCTCGTGACGTCCGCGATCCACTCATCGGTCACCGGCTGCACGGCCTTCTTCCAGCGCTCGACTTCCTCGGGCGGGATCTGGTTGATCTGGTTGCCGCGGTTGCTCGCCGCCGCACGCCCGCCTTCGTCGCCCTTCCTGAACGCCGTCGCGGCCAGGGCCGAGGCTTCACGCCCGCTGTTGTCGTCGATGATCTTTTTCAGATCGGCCGGCAGGCTGTCGTACTTCTTCTGGTTCATCACGTAGATCGAGGTCGCCGTGGTCAGCGAATAACCGCCGCTGACTTCGGCATGGTACTTGGTCAGCTCATGGGTCTTGGTCGCCGGAACGACTTCCCAAGGCACGATCGCCGCATCGATGACGCCACGCGACAGCGACTCGGCGATCTGCGGCACCGGCATCCCCACCGGGGTGGCGCCGAGCACGGTCAGCATGCGGTTGCCCAGCCGCGACGGGGCGCGGATCTTCATGCCGCGGAAATCGTCGAGGGTCTTCAGCTCCTTGTCGCGCAGGTGGATCACGTAGGGGCCGACGACCCAGTTCGCGATGCGCTTGAGCCCCTCGAATTCGCTGGCGGCGTTTTCGTCGATGAAGTCCCACACCGCCCGCGCCGTCGCCTCGTGCGTGGTGGTGACGAACGGCAGTTCGAACACTTCGGAGACCGGGAAACGCCCGGGGGTGTAGCCGGGAATCGTCCACACGATGTCGGCAACGCCGTCGCGCACCTGGTTGAGCAGTTGCGGCGGGGTGCCGCCGAGCTGCATCGCCGGATAGATCTGGCACTTCATCCGCCCTTTCGATTCGGCTTCGATCTTGTCGCACCATGGCACGATAAAGCCAGCATGCATGTTCGACATCGGCGGCAGGAAGTGCGCCACCTTCAGCACCACCTCCTGCGCCTGTGCGGAGGACATCACGGCCGTGGCGGCCAGCCCGAGAGCGAGTTTACGAAGCATCACCGAAGTCTCCTCTAATTATATTTGGATAATACGGCCGCCGGCTTTGCATGAACGATGGTTCATTGCCGACGGTTCATCGATTATACGCACCCCTCCTCCTCCCGCAAGCACGCGCGAAGCGAGGCCGCTGCACGAGTCCCGGCGGTCAGAATTCCTCGGTGTCGATTTCCGCCTGGGTCGCCGCCGCATAGCGCGGCCCGCTCACGGTGTGGCGGTTGATCAGGGTATCGAGGCGCGCCACCAGATCACCATCGAGACGGATTTCGCCGGCCTGCAGGTTTTCCTCGAGGTGGTCGATGCGGGTCGTGCCCGGAATCGGCAGGATGTGCTCGCCCCGCTGCAGCAGCCAGGCGAGGGCGAGCTGGGCCGGCGTGCACCCGGCTTCGCGGGCGAGGGCGAGGTAGCCTTCGAGCAGGCGCAGGTTGGCGGCGAAGGCCTCGCCCGCGAAGCGCGGCATCGCCCGGCGGATGTCCCTGGCATCGAAGGCGGCGACCTGCGCGGGCGTAGTCAGCGCGCCGGCGAGAAAGCCGCGCCCCACCGGGCTGAAGGCGACGAAGGCGACGCCCAGTTCACGGCAGGCCTCGAGCACCGCGATCTCGGCGTTGCGCGTCCACAGCGAATACTCGGTCTGCACCGCGACGACCGGATGCACCGCGTGGGCGCGGCGCAGCGTCGCCGCCGAGACTTCCGACAGGCCGATGGCGCGGATCTTGCCCTCGCTTACCAGTTCGGCGAGCGCGCCGACACTGTCCTCGATCGGTACCTGCCTGTCCCAGCGGTGCAGGTAGTAGAGGTCGATGACCTCGGTCTGCAGGCGGCGCAGCGCCTCCTCGCAGGTGCGCTTGAGGGTCTGCGGGCGGCCGTCGATGACGCGCTTGCCATCGACACCGGTCATCCCGCACTTGCTCGCCAGCGTGAAGCGCGACCGATACGGCGCCAGCACCCGGCCGAGCAGCGTCTCGTTGGCGCCGAAGCCGTACAGCGCGGCGGTGTCGAAGTGGGTGACGCCCAGGTCCAGTGCGCGCCGCAGCAGCGCTTCCGCCTGCTCAGGCGCGGGCGGCACGCCGTAGGCGTGGGACAGGTTCATGCAGCCCAGGCCGATCGCGCCGACCTGGAAGGGGCCGAGGGTGCGTTGTTGCATGAGGAGACTCCGGTACGGAAAGACGGGCGCGGACGATCCGCCGCACGGATGGCGCCGGCAGCACGCAGGCGGCGGCGCGCGCCTCCACCGTCTGCGCTGCGGCCGGCAGGCTATCGCTCAGGCCGCGTTGAGCTGCTGCTCGAGCTGGTGCAGCACCCGGTAGCAGGGCAGCACCTTGGCGACGCTGGAGTTGGGCTCGCGGCCTTCGCGGATCGCGGCGAAGAACTCGCGGTCCTGCAGCTCGATGCCGTTCATCGACACCGCCACCCTGGAGACGTCGATCTTCTCTTCCTTGCCGTTGAACAGATCGTCGTAGCGCGCAATGTAGGTGCCGGTGTCGCCGATGTAGCGGAAGAAGGTGCCCAGCGGACCGTCGTTGTTGAACGACAGCGACAGCGTGCAGATCGCGCCGTTGGCGGCCTTCAACTGGATCGACATGTCCATCGCGATGCCCAGGGTGGGGTGGATCGGGCCCTGGAGGGCGTTGGCCTGGACGATCGGGCTGCCGGCCTGGTAGGCGAACAGGTCGACGGTGTGCGCAGCGTGGTGCCACAGCAGGTGGTCGGTCCAGCTGCGCGGCTGGCCGAGCGCGTTCATGTTGGTGCGGCGGAAGAAGTAGGTCTGCACATCCATCTGCTGGATGTTGAATTCGCCCGCCTTGACCTTGTTGTGCACCCACTGGTGGCTGGGGTTGAAGCGGCGGGTATGGCCGACCATCGCCACCCGGCCGGTCTCCTGCTGCAGGCGGGCGACGTCCTCGGCGCCCTTCAGGGTGTCGGCGAGCGGGATCTCGACCTGCACGTGCTTGCCCGCCTGCAGGCAGGCGAGGGTCTGGTCGGCGTGCATCTGCGTCGGCGTGCACAGGATCACGGCATCGACTTCAGGCCGCGCCAGGCTGTCGGCGAGCTCGGTGCCGGCGTGGGCGATGCCGTACTGTTTGGCGACTTCGCGGGTCTTGTCCAGGTCGCGGCCGATGACCGAGACGACTTCGACGCCGTCGATGTTCTTGATGCCGTCCAGGTGCTTGATGCCGAAGGCGCCGGCACCCACCAGCGCGACCTTGATCGTCTTGTCCATCAGTTGTTCTCCAGGATCAGGTGGCCCACGGCGGTGTTCGACGCCGGGACGTGGAAGAAGCGGTGCTTGACGGTGGGCCTGGGGCCGCCGTCGATATCGGCCATCGCGCCGCGTGCGATCAGCCACATCACCAGTTCGATGCCTTCGGAGCCGGCTTCGCGCACGTACTCGATGTGCGGCACCTCCGACAAGCCGGCGGGGTCGTCGATCAGGCGATCGAGGAAGCGGTTGTCCCACTCGGCATTGATCAGGCCGGCGCGCGCGCCCTGCAGCTGGTGGCTCATGCCGCCGGTGCCCCAGATCTGCACCTTGAGGTCGTCATCGTAGGACGCGACCGCGCGCCGGATCGCCTGGCCGAGTTGGAAGCAGCGCCGCCCCGAGGGCACCGGATACTGCACGACGTTGACCGCGAACGGAATCACCGCGCACGGCCACGCCTGCGGTTCGCCGCACATCAGCGACAGCGGCACGGTGAGGCCGTGGTCGACGTCCATCTTGTTGACGATGGTGAGGTCGAAGTCGTCCTGGATCACGCTCTGGGCGATGTGCGAGGCGAGCTCCGGGTGGCCGATCACCTTCGGCACCGGGCGCGGCCCCCAGCCCTCGTCCGCGGGGGCGAATTCAGCCGCGGTGCCGATCGCAAAGGTCGGGATCATGTCCAGGCTGAAGGCGGTGGCGTGGTCGTTGTAGACGAGGAAGATCACGTCGGGGGTGTTCTCCTTCATCCACTGCTTGGAATATTCGTAGCCTTTGAACAGCGGCTGCCAGTAGGCCTCGCCGGTCTTCTTGAGGTCGATCGCGGCGCCGATCGCGGGCACGTGCGAGGTGTAGACGGATGCAGTGATTCTGGCCATGGTCAGGCTCCCTTGTTGTTGCCGGCGGCGCCCTGGGGCTGGTGCTGGGGCTGGGCGTCGCCGTCCTCACCGAGGTAGCGGTTGCCTTCGGGCGAGCGCCCGCCCTTGATCATCATGTCGCGGTATTCCTGTTCGGTCATGCCGGTCATGCTGCCGGCCATCTGCTGGAAGCTCAGGCCGTCGGTGGCGCCGATCTTGGCGAGGAAGTAGATGTTGCCACCGGTGCGCATGCACCAGTTGAGGTCGCGCGCGAGCACGGCCTGCTTCTGCTCCTCGGTCATCGGCCACTCGTCGAGATAGGCGCGCTCGTCGGCCTTGAAGCGGGCGCGGTTCTCGGCCTTCATCAGCGACATGCAGAACTGGTTGAGCCAGTAGCCTTTGCGCGACTGCTCGGCATCGAAAATGATGGTGCCGGGAATATCCTTGTAGGGTTTGTCGAGAGCCATGATCAACACTCCTCGGGCCAGTAGAGACGCATCGGGTTATCGACGAGCAGCTTTTTCTGCAGCTCCGCGGTGGGAGCGATGTGGGGGATGAAATCCACCAGCAGGCCGTCGTCGGGCATGTGATCCTTCAGGTTGGGGTGGGGCCAGTCGGTGCCCCACAGCACGCGCTCGGGAAAGGTCTCGACGATGCGGCGGGCGAAGGGGACGACGTCGCGGTAGGCATTCTGTTCGCCATCGAGCGCCTTCGGCCCGGTCAGCGACAGGCGCTCGGGGCAGCTGACCTTGGACCAGACGTTCGGGTTGTCGCGCATGAACTTCACGAACAGCTCGAACTCCGGGCCGTCGACCGGCTTGGCGACGTCCGGGCGGCCCATGTGGTCGACCACGACGGGCGTCGGCAGCGCGGTGAAGAAATCCCACAGCTCGGGCAGGTCGGCGGCCTCGAAGTAGATCACCACGTGCCAGCCCAGCGGCGCGATGCGGGCGGCGATCTCGAGCAGCTCGTCCCTCGGGGTGAAGTCGACCAGGCGCTTGACGAAGTTGAAGCGCACGCCGCGCACGCCGGCAGCGTGCAGGTCCTGCAGTTCCTGGTCGGTGATGCTGCGGCGCACGGTGGCGACGCCGCGGGCCTTGCCGCCGGAGTGGATCAGCGCATCCACCATCGCACGGTTGTCGGCGCCGTGGCAGGTCGCCTGCACGATCACGTTGCGGGCGAAGCCGAGCTGATCGCGCAGGGCGAAGAGCTCGGCCTTGCCCGCATCGCAGGGGGTGTACTTGCGCTCGGGGGCATAGGGGAATTCAGCGCCGGGGCCGAACACATGGCAGTGGGCGTCCACCGCGCCCGCCGGCAGCCGGAAGCGGGGCTTGCTCGGGGCGGCATGCCAGTCGAGCCAGCCGGGGGTCTTTTCGAATTGCATGGGTGTCCTCTGGTGTTCTTCTGGTGTTCTCTCTGCTGCGGCTGGGGGTGAGGCCTGCCGCCGGCGTGCGGCGGCTGCCGGCTTCGGCCCGGCCCTCCCTTCTTGTATTTCAGTCGATGTACTTCAGGCCGGCCTTGGCGAGCGGCTCGCGCAGCGAATACATATCGAGGCCCAGCTCGCCCGCAGCAAAACGGGCGCGCTTGGCGGCCTCGTTGGCTTCGCGCGCGGCCGCGGCATCGGCAACCTGGGCAGCGACCGCACGCGGCACCACCACCACGCCATCGTCGTCGGCGATCACCACATCGCCCGGCTCGACCAGCGCCCCGGCACACACCACCGGCACGTTCACCGAGCCCAGGGTGGCGCGGGTGCAGCCCTTGGCGTGAATCGCCCGGCTGAACACCGGAAAACCCATCGCGGTGAGATCCTTGACGTCGCGCACGCCGCCATCGATGACGAGCCCCTTGGCCCCGCGCGCCCGATAAGAGGTGGCGAGCAGATCGCCGAAGAAGCCATCGGTGCTGTCGGTGATGCAGCCGGCCACCACCACGTCGCCGGGCTGGATCTGCTCGGCGGCGACGTGCAGCATCCAGTTGTCGCCCGGCTGCAGCAGCACGGTGACGGCGGTGCCGCACAGATGGGCGCCGGTGTAGATCGGCCGCATGTAGGGCTTCATCAGGCCCGCACGGCCGAACGCCTCGTGGAGGGTGGCGACGCCGAACTGCGCCAGGCGTGCCACGGTGTCTGCGCCGGTGCGCTCGATGTTGCGCTTGACGATGCCGAGATTGTTGATGGACATGTCGATTCCTCCCCTTACCGGCCCTTGGCCTTCAATGCCGCATCCAGCCGCGGATAGACGCGGCGGGCGTTGCCTTCGTAGATCTGGTGGCGCTCTTCGGCGGTGAGCTTGGCGCCTTCGATGTAGCGCTTGGTGTCGTCGTAGTAGTGGCCGGTCTCGGGGTCGATGCCGCGCACCGCGCCGATCATCTCGGAGGCGAAGAGCACGTTGTCGACCGGGATGACCTTGGTCAGCAGGTCGATGCCGGGCTGGTGATAGACGCAGGTGTCGAAGAAGATGTTGTTGAGCAGGTGTTCGGTCAGCAGCGGCTTCTTCAGCTCCTGCGCGAGGCCGCGGAAGCGTCCCCAGTGATAGGGCGCGGCGCCGCCGCCGTGCGGGATCACGAAGCGCAGCGTCGGGAAGTCCTTGAACAGCTCGCTGGTCAGGCACTGCATGAAGGCGGTGGTGTCCGCATTCAGGTAGTGCGCGCCAGTGGTGTGGAAGCAGGCGTTGCAGCTCGTGCTGACGTGGATCATCGCCGGGATGTCGAGCTCGACCATCTTCTCGTAGATCGGGTACCAGTGCCGGTCGGACAGCGGCGGCTCCTTCCAGTGGCCGCCGGACGGGTCCGGGTTCAGGTTGATGCCGACGAAGCCGTATTCCTTCACGCACTTCTCGATCTCGGGCAGGCAGCTCGAAGGGCTCACGCCCGGCGACTGCGGCAGCATCGCGGCGCCGATGAAGTGGTCCGGGAAGAGCTGGCTGACGCGGTAGCACAGCTCGTTGCAGATCGCCGCCCAGGTCGCGCTGGTGTTGAAGTCGCCGATGTGGTGCGCCATGAAGCTGGCGCGCGGCGAGAAGATCGTCAGGTCGGAGCCGCGCTCCTTCATCAGGCGCAGCTGGTTGTTCTCGATCGTTTCGCGCAGCTCGTCATCGCTGATCCTGAGGTCGGCGACCTTGGGCGCAACCGCCGGGTCCTTGAGGCCCGCGATCTGTCGGTTGCGCCAGTCTTCGAGCGCCTTCGGCGCGGTCGTGTAGTGACCGTGGATGTCGATGATCATGCCTTGTCTCCTTTGTTCCAGACCGAGGTGGGTACCATGACTTCGCCGCGCATGATCAGGCGCGCGGTGCGCAGCAGGGCGGCGCGGATGACGTTCTGCGGGTCGGCGGGGTCGAGCTCGAGCTCGACCGAGAATTCGCCCGTGGGGTGTTCGACCGACACCGACTTGACGCTGCCTGCGGGCACGACGGCGAGGCCTTCGGCGACCGAGCCTTTCAGCACGCAGGCGGTGGCGACGGTGACCGCGGCGAGCACGCCGATGGCGTCGTGGCAGACGTGCGGGATGAAGCTGCGCGTGGCAAGGCTACCGCCGTGCCGGGCGGGGGCAATCAGCGTCATCTTCGGGTAGTTCTTCGCGCTGACGTCGCCCAGCCCCATCGCCTGGCCGCAGGCGAGGCGCAGGCGCTCGATGCGCGCCTTCAGCTCGGTGTCGGCGTTGAGCTCGGCGACGCTCTCGTAGCCCGTGCGGCCGACGTCGGCAGCGCGCAAGATCACCAGCGGCATGCCGTTGTCGATGCAGGTGACTTCGACGCCGTCGATGACGTCCTTGACCTTGCCGGTCGGCAGCAGGCCGGAACACACCGAGCCCGCGGTGTCGAGGAAGTTGATCTTGATCGGCGCCGAGGTGCCGGGCACGCCGTCGATGCGCGCGTCACCGTCGTAGGCGACCTGGCCGCCGGGGGTGTGCACGGTGATATCGCACTGCATGTCGGTGTTGAGCGTGAGCACGCGCAGCGTCGTCGTGTCGCCCTGCGCCTGGGCGAGGCCGGTCTCGAGGGCGAAGGGCGCGACCGCGGCGAGCATGTTGCCGCAGTTGGGCGTGGTGTCGACCGTGTCCTGGTCGGGCTGCAGCTGGGCGAAGAGGAAGTCGAGATCGACCCCGGGCACCGCGCTCTTGCGCACGATGCCGACCTTGCTGGTGAGCGGATGGGCGCCGCCAAGGCCGTCGATCTGGCGCCGGTCGGGTGAGCCCATCACCGCAAGCAGCACGTGGTCGCGCGTCGCCTGGTCTGCCGGCAGGTCGGATTCGAGGAAGAACGGCCCGCGGGAGGTGCCGCCGCGCATGAAGAGGGTGGGGATCGGGGTCTGCATGGCTTGCATTCTGTTCATCCGCTGCTCCTCGCAATAGGACGCCAAGCATCTAACAGCTATCGAATCATGCTATAACAGAACGGAACATATCTCACTTCAAGCCTAGCGCTCCCCCTCCCGAGCGCAGCCTCGGCAGCTGCCGCGCCGCGACTCCGCCCGGCCGCCGGCAAGGCAGGCATCGAATAATCCTACCCCCTAACTTCATGGACCTGAAACAGCTCGCTTATTTCGTCCGGGTAGCCGAGCTCGGCAGCTTCACCCGCGCCTCGATCGCGCTCGACATCGCCCAGCCCGCGCTCAGCCGCCAGGTGCGCCTGCTCGAAGTCGAGCTGCACCAGAACTTGCTGGTTCGCAACGGCCGCGGCGTCACCCTCACCGAAGCCGGCAGCGTGCTGCTCGAACACAGCCGCGGCGTGCTGCATCAGATCGAACGCCTGCGCGAAGAGTTGTCCCGGGTGCGCGGCGCGCTATCGGGCCGGGTTGCCGTCGGCATGCCGCCCAGCCTGTCGAAGCGGGTCGCGGTGCCGGTCACGCGCGCATTTCGCAGCCGCATGCCCGACGCGGCGCTGTCGATCATCGAGGGGCTCTCGGTGACCATGCAGGAATCCCTGGTTTCCGGCCGCCTCGACATCGCGCTGGTCTATAACGCAACGCCCTCCCCCGATATCGACCTGGTTCCCCTGCTCGACGAAGCGCTGTTCCTGATTCAGCGCAGCGACGATCCCGCCGCCGGCGAGCCGATCGCGCTCAAGGATCTCGCCCGCCAGCCGCTCGTGATTCCCAGCCGCCCCAATTCGATCCGGATGCTGGTCGAGACCGAGCTGGGCAAACTCGGCCTCCACCCGGAGATCACGCTCGAGATCGACGGCGTGCCCACCATCCTGGACCTGGTCGCCGATGGTGCCGGCCGTGCCGTGCTGACCCGGAATGCGGTCCTCACCGCCGCCAACCCGTCCCTGTTCGCCACCCGCCCGATCGTTTCACCGCAACTGCAATCCAGGCTGTCCCTCGCGCTCAGCTCCCGCCGTCCCAGCACCGGCACGCAGCGGGCGATGCTGAACCTGCTCGAAGAGCTCGTCCCGCAGTTGCTGACAACGCGCTGAGCGAGCCCTCCCCGAAGCGCCCGCCCGCCGGCCAGGAAGTGAAAGCCGTATTCGACGGAGTCTCCTTCGAAACGATCCAGGCGATACTGTCTCCACCCAATTTGACCCAGCGGAGCCCGACCATGACCGCCCCCGGCCAAGCCCGTATGCCCACCCTGTTCGTGCCCCATGGCGCGGGCCCCTGCTTCTTCATGGACTGGAACCCGCCCGACGCGTGGAACGCCATGGCGGATTTCCTCAAGAACGTGGCGAGCACCCTGCCCACGCGTCCCTCGGCGATCGTGATGGTGTCGGCCCACTGGATCGAACCCGGCTTCAGCGTCACCAGCGGCGCGCACCCGGAGCTGATCTACGACTACCACGGCTTTCCGCCGCACACCTACGAGCTGCGCTATCCGGCACCCGGTGCGCCGCAGCTGGCGGCGCGCATCGCCGCCCTGCTCGGCCAGGCGCAGCTGCCGGCACGACAGGATGGCGCACGCGGCTTCGATCACGGCATGTTCATTCCGCTGAAGCTGATGTTCCCCGACGCCGGCATCCCGGTGGTGCAATTGTCGCTGCGCCATGACCTGGACCCGCAGGCACACCTCGATGCCGGGCGCGCGCTGGCCGCGCTGCGCGACGAAGGCGTACTGATCATCGGCAGCGGCATGAGCTTTCACAACATGCGCGGCTATGGCGACCCGCGTTTCGGGCCGGTCTCCGACGCGTTCGACCGCTGGCTGGTGCAGACGGTCGCGTCCGCAGCGCCGCCGCGCGAGCACGCCCTGGCCGCCTGGGAACAGGCGCCGTCGGCCCGCCTGTGCCACCCGCCGCGCGCCGAGGAGCATCTGCTGCCACTGATGGTGGTGGCCGGCGCGGCGGGCGAGGCGGGCGGTCAATGCGTCTTCAGCGGCCGGGTGATGGAAACCACGTTGTCGGCCTTTCGATTCGACTGACTTCCCAGGGGGAATGGTCTCACCTCGAACCGAGGCCCGCCATCGGCCCCGATCTTGCCGTCGCGCGCTTTCTGCTCGCTCACCTTCGGGGTCGGTATCGGCCTGATCATGGCCTTGATCTATCAGAGCCCGGCTTTTCTTGAGCGGCTTTGATGTCCGCTTCCATCTTCCTTTTGGCGAAAGCGATGGCGAGCTTGACCGCCACGATCATCACGCCCGCAACCAGAATGATGGAGAGCATTGACGCTCGAGTGCCCTCTTGAGGGGTTGCGGCGATGGCCGCAGCACTCGAAAGGCACATACAAGAACCGGCCAACACTGCCGCCACGTATTTCATGTAGAACCTCGTTCGTCGATCTCGTTGTTTACCGCGTCGTACGGCTACCCGCTTCCAGGCAGGTAGTGTCGCAGATCGTGCTCCGTGTGGACGGACGGGCGCGATCGCAATGTCGCAGCGAGCCTCGACATGAACGGCAGGAACCATGCCGCTACAAACTCGCCTTGGCATCGAGCCTCCCATCCTCCAAGCTGAAAGGCGCTGGTTCCAGGGTGGCTACTCCGCGGGTGAGCCGCCAGAAACGAAAACCCGCAAAGCCAATGGCAGTGCGGGTTTCAGCGTTTATTCTGGCGGAGACGGAGGGATTCGAACCCTCGATGCGAGTTTTAGCCCGCATGCTCCCTTAGCAGGGGAGTGCCTTCGACCTCTCGGCCACGTCTCCATCAGGAAGGCGCGATCATAGCGAGTTCGTGCCTTCCGGTCAAACAGGATTGAGTGCGTTTATCAGGCTGCGGTATCGAGGCCGAAAGCCTTGTGCAGCACGCGCACGGCGAGCTCCAGGTATTTCTCTTCGATCGCCACCGAGATCTTGATTTCGGAGGTCGAAATCATCTGGATGTTGATGCCTTCCTCGGCCAAGGTACGGAACATCTGCGAGGCCACGCCCGGATGGGAGCGCATGCCGACGCCGACGATCGACACCTTGCACATCGTGCTGTCGCTCTCGATCGCGCGCGCGCCGATATGCGCCTTGACGCCTTCGAGCACCTTTTGCGCCTTGGCCAGATCGCCGCGCGCGACGGTGAAGGAAAAGTCGGTGGTGCCGTCGTGGCCGACGTTCTGGATGATCATGTCGACGTCGATGTTGGCGTCGGCGACCGGCCCCAGGATCTGGTAGGCGATGCCCGGCTTGTCGGGCACGCCGGTCACGGTGAGCTTGGCTTCGTCACGGGAGAAGGCGATGCCGGAGATGACGGGCTGTTCCATGTTCTTGTCTTCCTCAACGGTGATGAGCGTGCCCTCGCCTCGATCTTCGAAACTGGAGAGGACGCGCAGCTTGACCTTGTACTTGCCGGCGAATTCCACCGAGCGGATCTGCAGGACCTTCGAGCCGAGGCTGGCCATTTCCAGCATTTCCTCGAAGGTGATGGTGTCGAGCTTGCGGGCTTCGGGGACGATGCGCGGATCCGTGGTGTAGACACCGTCCACATCGGTATAGATCTGGCACTCGTCGGCTTTCAGCGCAGCGGCCAGTGCCACCCCGGTGGTGTCCGAGCCGCCACGGCCGAGGGTGGTGATGCTGCCGTGCTCATCCACGCCCTGGAAACCGGCGACGACGACGACCTTGCCGCCATCCAGGTCCTTGCGCATCGGCGCATCCTCGATGTTCAGGATGCGCGCCTTGGTGTGCAGCGAATCGGTCAGGATCTTCACCTGGGCGCCGGTATAGCTCTTCGCCGCCACCCCGATGTCCTCGAGCGCCATGCACAGCAGGCCGATCGTGACCTGCTCGCCGGTAGACACCACGACGTCCAGTTCGCGCGGGCTGGGATTGGACGCCACCTCCTTGGTGAGCGCGATCAGGCGGTTCGTTTCACCGCTCATCGCCGACACCACCACCACCACCTGGTGCCCTTCTGCGCGGAACTTCGCGATCTTGCGCGCGACGTTCCTGATGCGCTCGGGGTTACCCACCGAGGTGCCGCCGTACTTCTGAACTATCAGTGCCATTGTCGTATCCAAGTGCCAGTGGATAAAGCAGGGAATTCTAGCGAAAGGCGGAAACTTTTGCTCGACCTCGGAAACTACGCTTGCCTTCGTTATTTTTTGCAAGTTTCATTAAAACCGCCAAAATCGATATTGTATGTTGAGCGAATAGTGATCTATACTTCATACGCCCTATGACTTAAGTCATAGGAAAAACGTAGCGGCTGTGCGGATGGCGCCTCATTCCCCAAGGCATCGCCGGCGCAAACATGAGGAAACGATGATGAAAGCTACCGAAAAACTGGACGTCCGCGAAATCCGCCGGAAGCTGGGCCTGAATCAGTCCCAGTTCTGGTCGAAGATCGGCGTCACCCAGAGCGGCGGGTCCCGCTACGAAAGCGGCCGCAACATCCCCCGCCCGGTGCAGGCGCTGCTCCGCCTGGTCCACGTCGAGCAGATCGACATCAACAAGGTCAAGCGCGACGATGTCGAAGTTGCAGAGTATCTCAAGACGACGAACCCGGAGCTGTACAAGACGCTAAAGAAGGAAGCGCGCAGCAAGCGCAAGGAGCGCTGAGCACATGCCGGCTCATCAGGGGCTGACGCGAACCGTCAGCCCCTTTTTTTCGATCCGATCCCCGATCGCTTCCAGTTCGACCGCACTCAGCGGCGCCAGATGCACCGCTTCCGGCTGCATCGACGGGCGGGCGATGCCATACAGCAGCACACCCTCCAGCCTGTCGATACCAGCCGCCTCGAGCAGCGCGAGGTAGGCGTCGATCTCCCCGGTCGTGGGGGCTGCGCCGTTCCAGCGGAACATGCAGGTTTGCACCCAGGTAGGGCACAGCTGCGCACAGCACGCCAGGTTGCGCGCGACCGCAGCCGGCTCCAGCCGCACCCCGTTGATACGCTTGATCACCGCAGCGCTGCCGCCATCGACCTTGAACCACACCTCACCCCCTGCCTGCGCGAGCCGACGCACGCCCTCCTGCACTCGGGCCTGCGCCATCAGGCTGCCGTTGGTGATCAGCCGCAACGGCACCGCCGCACTGGCGAGGCCGAACGCCTCGCGCACGCGCGCCACCCGGTCCACCGCCTCCGGAAACTCCACCGCGCTGGTCGGCTCGCCATTGCCGGAAAAGGCGATGTCGCGGATCACCCGCGCGCCTTCGGGAACGAAGCGCTCCATCCAGTCGCCATGGAGCAGGTCATCGACGAAACCGTGCAGTTCGTCTTCCAGCCTGGCCAGATCGATCGCTGGAGCCTTGCCGCGCACCAGTCCGGGCACCTGGCAGTAAGCGCAGTGCCAGTTGCAGGCATTGTTCGGATTCAGGTTGATCCCGATCGAGACCCCGCCAGCCCGCCGCGACAATACCGGATAGACGTAGGTCAGCCCGGCAAGATCGCGGTCATGGTTGCGGACGCTGAGCCTGGCGGCCCTCGCCCCCTCTCCGGAAACAGAAGAATTCATCGCTCGCTCAAAGACTTGCAAAACCGCTCCAGGCCCGGCCGGAAACCGCCGGTGATATAATCCGCCGCCCAGTTCACGAGAGTCGCCATGCGCATCACCCGCCGCCTCGAATTCGACGCCGGACACCGGATTCCCGACCATGCCAGCCAGTGCCGCCACCTGCACGGCCACCGCTATGCGCTCGAAATCACCCTCTCGGGCGAAATCATCGATGCCGACGGCCTGCCGGTCAACGGCATGGTAATGGACTTCGCCGACGTCAAGCGCATCGCCAACGCACTGGTGGTCGAGCGCTGGGACCACGCCTTCCTCGTCTACCGCCAGGACCGCAAGGTCCTCGACTTCCTCGCCTCGCTTCCCGGGCACAAGACCGTGGTGCTCGACGTCGTCCCCACCGCGGAGAACCTGGCAGCCGAAGCCTTCCGCATCCTCGACCCCGCATACCGCGACAGCTACGGCAACCATCTGCGCCTCGAACGCGTGCGCCTGTACGAAACGCCGAACTGCTGGGCCGACGCCCTCCACGGCTGAATCCGGCGCGACCCCGCCCCGCCGGCCAGCAGCGCACGCGGGTCACTGCCAGTTCTGCGCGTCGTCAGCGCCGCCACGGCAGCGACTTCACCGGCGTCGCCTCGGCACGGTGGCGCCGCCAGTTGTCGCGGTAGGCGCGCGCGAGTGCACAATGATCGCGCAGCACCAGCAGGTTTTCGGCATTGCGCTCGCGCGCCGACCAGGTGAAGTTGTAGGAGCCGGTCAGCACCGCGCACCCCGGCCCTTCCGCATCGGCGATCAGCACCTTGTTGTGGGCGGCGGCGTACTGGGTCTCGAACGCCACCGGCACCCCGGCGGCGAGCAGGCGCGGAATCGCCTTGCCCTTGCCCTGCCGGTTCATCTTCGCATCGGCCAGCACCTCAACCTTCACTCCGCGGCGATGGGCCGCAACCATGGCGTCGGCGATCGGCTGGCTGGTGAACACGTAGGCCTGCACCTCGAGGCTGCGCCGGGCGCGGCGGATGACATCGAGCACAAGCTTCTCGGCGTCGTCACCGGGGACGAACGCGAGTTCGACCTCCCCCCGCGCGGCAAAGCGCTGACTCGCCTGAAGGCCGGCGCTGGCCGCCACCGCCAGCAGTGCGCACAACCCCCGCACCGCCAGTGCCCGCCCGGCGATGCGTGCGCCGCGCGCCTCAGGCACCGCCAGTGCGCTCCATCACCGCGGCGTAAAAGCCGTCGGTGTCATGGATCTGCGGCAGCAGGCGCAGACGCTCGCCGGTATCGAGTGCGACCCCCTGCCTGGACAGGATGTCCTGCGCCGAGCACGCGCGAAACTCCGGATGGGCGGCGAGGAAGGCGTCGACCACGCCGTCGTTTTCTTCCGCGAGCAGGCTGCAGGTCGCATACACCAGGCGCCCGCCGGGACGCACCAGGCGCGCGGCGGCAGCGAGGATGGCGCCTTGCTTGGCGGTCATTTCGGCGACCGCGGCGGGCGACTGGCGCCACTTCAGGTCGGGATTGCGCCGCAGCGTGCCCAGCCCGGTGCACGGCGCATCGACCAGCACGCGGTCGGCCTTGCCCGCCAGACGCTTGACCTTGGCGTCGTTCTCGTGCGCGATCAGCACCGGATGCACGTTCGACAGGCCGGCGCGCGCCATCCGCGGCTTGAGCTTGGCGAGGCGCTTGTCGGACACATCGAAGGCGTACAGCCGCCCGCTCGAGCGCATCATCGCCCCCAGCTGCAAGGTCTTGCCGCCGGCGCCGGCGCAGAAATCGACCACCAGCTCACCGCGCCGCGGCTGCACCAGCAGGCCGAGCAGCTGGCTGCCTTCGTCCTGCACCTCGAAGCTGCCGTCGACGAACAGGGGGTGCTTTTGCAGCGCCGGCTTGCCGGCCAGGCGGATCGCCTGCGGCGACAGCCGCCCCGCGCTCGCCCCGATACCATCGGCCTGGAAACGGGCGAGCACCGCGTCGCGCTCGGCCTTGAGCTGGTTCACCCGCAGGTCGAGCGGCGCCGGGCGGTTGAGCCCATGGGCGAGCGCCAGCAGCTCGTCCTCGCTCATCTGCGCGAGCAGGCGCTCGGTCAGCCAGTCGGGCAGATCGGCGCGCTCGGCGAGTGACATCGCGCCCGCCTCGGCCGCTTTCAGCGTCGCCACCCAGTCGCGCTCGGTCGCGCTCGCCAGGCCTTCGAAGTTACGCATCGGCCAGCCTTCGCCGCGCGCCAGCCAGGCCAGCAGCAGCATCCGCGGCGTCGCCTCGTCGCCCGCCAGCCGACGCAGCCAGCGCAGCCGGCGCAGCACGCCGTAGACCGACTCGGCGATGAAGCCGCGGTCGCGATGGCCGAGTTCGCGGTTGTCGCGAAAGTGGCGCGACAGCACCGCATCGGCCGGGTGATCGAAGGCCAGCACCGCACCCAGCGCCTGGGTGGCGTGGATGAACAGCGGGCGGGAAACGGCGCCTTCGGGCGCCTTGGTCTTGGTCGGTCGGTTCATATCCGTGTGCTCAGTTCTTGTTCGAATTCTTGCCTGCCCCGGCAGCCTCGCCAGCGGGACCGAGCTCGATCCGTGCCGCGCGCTGGTCGAGCACCGCGCCCTTTTCATCCTCGATGCGGATGCGCACCGGCAGCAGCCCGTGCTCCAGCGACAACCAGATGCCGATGTCGAGCTCGCCATCCGCGGCGTAGGCTCTCATGCGCACGGTCTCGAGGCGACCGATCGGCAGTTCCAGCACTTCCTCGCCGAGCACTTCCAGCGTCGCCTGCTTGAGGCTCTTGCTCGTCGCCACCGCCACAGTGGCGGTCTTGCCGGAGCGCGCGACGCGCCGCGCCTGGTGCCACAGGCTGAGCACATCCTGGTCGCCGGGGCGGATCTCGCCCGAGCGCCGCTCGGTGTCGCCACGGCGGATGCTGACCCGCCCCCCGGCCCAGTCGAAATGGGCGCTTTCAGGTTTGCGCCCGCGCTGCTCGACGCTGAAGCGCTCGGGGCGCAGGCCGTGGCGGTCGATGGCGCCGATGCTGCGCTGCTCGTACTGGATCCCGAACAAGCCCGCCAGCCCGCTCGCCTCCAGGTTCAGCCGCAGTTCGTAGCCGGTCTCGCCGATGTGCCACTGATGCAGCGCCTCGCCCACCTTGAAGCCGCGTTCACCGTAATGCACATCGAAACCGATGCTGCCTGCCGCGGGCGGTTCGGCAGCTGCGGCCCGCACCGGCATCGCCAGCACCGCCGCGCCGATCAGCAGCAGGCCCGCCAGCGCACGCCACCGCATCAGTCTGCCTCCCCGGTCTCGAGCGGCGGCACCGTGCACCCGGCCTCATCGAGGCGCACACCGCGCACCCGGACCCGGCCCCGGTCGTCGATCACCAGCCGGCCGTCGATGAACCAGCGCACCGCCTGCGGGTAGATCCGGTGCTCCTGTGCCAGCACGCGCGCCGCCAGCGTCGCCTCGTCGTCGGCCGGCAGCACCGGCACCGCCGCCTGGATGACGATCGGGCCGCTGTCGAGCGCGGCGGTGACGAAATGCACGGTGGCGCCATGCACGCGCACGCCGGTTTCGATCGCCTGGCGGTGGGTATGCAGGCCCGGGAAGGCGGGCAGCAGCGAAGGGTGAATGTTGAGCAGGCGCCCCTCGTAGCGCTGCACGAAAGCCGGGCTCAGCAGGCGCATGAAGCCGGCGAGCACCACCAGGTCGGGCGCATGGCTGTCGATGCAGGCCGCCAGCGCGGCATCGAAGTCCGTGCGCTCGGCATGGGCGGTGTGATCGACCACCGCGGTGGCGATGCCATGCGCATGGGCGAAGGCCAGCCCGCCGGCCGCGGGCCGGTTGCTGATCACCGCGGCGATGCGGGCGCCGGGGATCCTGGCGCGCACGATCGCTTCCATGTTGCTGCCGCGGCCGGAGATGAGGATGACGATGGATTTCATGGGAAGGCGAGGAGGGAAAAGGGCGGAACAGGCCCGGGGCGCATTGTAGACGGCGGACCGGCGCGCATCGGAAAAAGTTCACCGCAGGCGCGGAACGCGGGCCGGTTTCCGGCCCCTTGTATAATGCACCGTTCCGCCTCCGGCCCCGCTCCATGTCCCGCATCCACCCCCTGCCCGACCAGCTGATCAACCAGATCGCCGCCGGCGAGGTCGTCGACCGCCCGGCATCGGTGCTCAAGGAGGTGCTGGAGAACGCCGTCGATGCCGGCGCGCGCGCGATCGAGGTCCAGCTCGAGCAGGGCGGCGTGCGCCGCATCCGCGTCACCGACGACGGCTGCGGCATCGAGCGCGACGACCTCGCCCTCGCCCTCGAACGCCACGCCACCAGCAAGATCGCCAGCCTCGACGACCTCGAACACGTCGCCACCATGGGGTTTCGCGGCGAGGCGCTGGCCGCGATCGCCGCAGTGGCGCGCACCACCCTCAGCAGCCGCGCCGATGGCGCCGCCCACGCCTGGCGCATCGATGGCGACGAGCGCAGCCTGGCACCGGCGGCGCTCAACCAGGGCACCGTGGTGGACGTCGCCGACCTGTATTACAACACCCCGGCACGGCGCAAGTTCCTCAAGCGCGAAGCCACCGAATACGCCCATTGCGACGACATGTTCCGCCGCGTCGCCCTGGCGCGGCCCGACATCGGCCTGCAGCTGTCGCACAACGGCCGCGTCATCCACCGCCTGCCGCCCGGCCCGGTCGCGGCGCGGGTGGCGGCACTGATGGGCGACGACTTCCTTCAGCATGCGCGCGAAGTGGCGGCCGACGCCGGCCCCCTGCGCCTGACCGGCTTCGTCTCGTTGCCGGCGTACTCGCGTGCCAGCCGCGACGCCCAGTACTTCTTCGTCAATGGCCGCTACGTGCGCGACAAGCTGCTGACCCACGCCGTGCGCGAAGCCTACGCCGACATCGTGCACGGCAGCCGCCACCCGGCCTACGTGCTGTTCCTCGCCATCGACCCGGCCGGGGTCGATGTGAACGTGCACCCGGCGAAGATCGAGGTGCGCTTTCGCGAAGCACGCGCGGTGCACCAGTTCATCTACCACGCACTCAAGCGCACCCTGGCCGAGTCCGGTGCCGCGCGCGCCACTCCCGCGCAAGACCGCGCCGCGGCCGATGCCCTGCCGGCAGACCACCGCCCGGCGCTGCGCGGCTGGCCGACGGCCGCGGTGCAGCAGGGCCGGCTGGCGATGGAACCAGCCAGCCGCGCATACTTCGACTTTGCCGCCAGCGCCCGCCCCGCGCCGCTGGCCGGCCCCGACCACAGCGCCACGGCAGCAGCCGGCATGCCGGCCGCCGCCGATGGAAGCGGCGAAGGGGGCCGCACATCGGAAAACCAGCGGGCTGGCGAACGACACGCCGCCGGCACCGCACTGTCGGCCGCCCCGTTGCCTGCGGCCGACGGTCCGCCTCCGCTCGGCTTCGCCCTCGCCCAGCTGCACGGCATCTACATCCTCGCCCAGAATGCCGCCGGCCTGGTCCTGGTGGACATGCACGCCGCCCACGAACGCATCCTCTACGAAAAGCTCAAGACCGTGCTCGACGGCCGCCCGGCGGTGCAGCGCCTGCTGATCCCGGCGGTGTTCTCGGTGAGCGCGAAGGACATCGCTGCCGCCGAGGAGTGCAGCGAAGTGCTCACCGCAATGGGCTTCGATGTCGCCGCCGCCGGCCCGCAGGAACTGGCGGTACGCAGCGTCCCGGCCTTGCTCGCCTCGGCCCCGGTGGCCGAACTGATGCGCCAGCTGCTGCAGGAATTGCGCGAATACCCCAGCACCGAAGTGGTCACCGCGCGCCGCAACGAGCTCCTCGCGACGATGGCCTGCCACGGCGCGGTGCGCGCCAACCGCCAGCTCACGCTCCCCGAGATGAACGCCCTGCTGCGCGACATGGAAGCGACCGAGCGCGCCGACCAGTGCAACCACGGCCGCCCGACCTGGACCCAGCTGAGCATGGCCGAGCTCGACCGCTTCTTCATGCGCGGCCAGTAAGCAAAAACCGCCGCTGCCCCGCCAGCCCCCGGGCCGGCTCAGGCCCGGTAGATCAGCACCCCGATCAGCACCGCCCCGACCGCCGCCCAGCCCAGGCGATCGACGTACCTGTGCAGCACCGCCTCCATCCGCGCCCCGCCCCAGGCCATCAGCCCCGCGACCAGAAAGAACCGCGCCCCGCGCCCGATCAGCGACGCCAGCGCGAACGGCGCCAGTGCCATCGAGGCCACCCCGGCGGCGATCGTGAACACCTTGTACGGAATCGGCGAGAACCCGGCGACGAAGATCGCCCAGAATCCCCAGGCCTCGAACCACGCCACCGCCTGCTCGTAGGCGCCCCAGTAACGGCTCGCGCGCAGCCAGGGCTCGATCGCATCGAAGGCGTAGTAGCCGATCAGGTAGCCGAACAGCCCGCCGGCGACCGAGGCCAGCGTTGTCAGCAGCGCAAACCACCATGCCCGGCGCGGGTTCGCCAGGCTCATCGGCGCCAGCATCACGTCCGGTGGAATCGGGAAGAAGGACGACTCGGCAAAGCTCAACCCGCCCAGCAACCATGGCGCGCGCCGGTGCCGCGACCAGCTCATCGCGCGCGCATACAGCGGTGAAAAAATCTTCAAGGACATGCTCCCGGACACGCCAGGCAAGAGCAGTCCGCTCGCCGGCAACCCATAATGATAACCGCTGCCCGGCGCCGCGGCGTTTTCCCCACAAGCGCCGTGGGCAGGGTGCGGGATAAGCTGTGGATAAACCGCACAAGCCTTTGCCCCGCCAGGGGATTCCGCCATTGCCGCATTTTTGTGCAATCGCGCCGGACGGCGCTTTCGCTCGCGCTTGCCGCGACCCGAATTGAGCCGCTCCAGATTTTCTGCTAGTTTCCGCCACCGTCCCTTGCGCCCCGATGCGCCCTGCCCGCGTGCCCCCCGACACTCGTTCCGACCTTCCCCCCGCGCTGCTGCTGCTCGGCCCCACCGCCAGTGGCAAGACCGCGAGCGCGCTCGCCCTCGCCCGGCATCTGCCGGTGGAAATCGTCAGCGTCGATTCGGCGCTGGTGTATCGCGACATGGACATCGGCACCGCCAAGCCGAGCGCGGAAGAGCGCGCGGCGTGCCCGCACCACCTGATCGACCTCATCTCGCCGGAAGAAAGCTACGGCGCCGCGCGCTTTCGTGACGATGCCATCGCGCTGATGCGGGCGATCGGCGCACGCGGGCGGATTCCGCTCCTCGCCGGCGGCACGATGCTGTACTTCAAGGCGCTGCGCGACGGGCTCTCCGACCTGCCGCCGGCCGACCCCAGCCTGCGCCGGGCGATCGACGAAGCGGCGGCCGCGCATGGCTGGCCGGCACTGCACGCCGAGCTCGCCGCCCTCGACCCCGCGGCCGCCGCCCGCCTCGCGCCCACCGACGCCCAGCGCATCCAGCGCGCCCTGGAGATCGTGCGCCTCACCGGCCGCCCGCTCGCCGCCAGCTACGCCCAGGCCGAAGACGCCCCCCTGCCCTGCCGGCTGCTGCCGATCGCACTCGCGCCTTCGAACCGCGCCGTGCTCCACGCCCGCATCGCCACGCGCTTCGACGCCATGCTCGCCGCCGGCTTCGTCGACGAAGTGCGCCGGCTGCGGACGAAATATCGCCTCGAGCCGACGCTACCGTCGATGCGCTGCGTCGGCTACCGCCAGGCCTGGGAATGCCTCGACGGCGCAATCGATGCCGAGACGCTGCGCTTCAAGGGCATCGCCGCTACCCGCCAGCTCGCCAAGCGCCAGCTCACCTGGCAGCGCCAGTTCCGCGAGCGCTGGCCGGGTCTGATCGAACTCGACTGCCTGCGCCCCGACCTGCCCGCCGCGGTGCTCGACGCCGCACGCCGCCTGCTCGACGCCTGACCCTTCTCCCGCCCGCTTCCGCCCACTCACCTTCCGAGACTCCCATGGACGAACAGATCATCGCCGACATCGAACACTGGCTGGACGAAGTCGTCATCGGCCTCGACCTCTGCCCCTTCGCCGCCAAGCCGCGCCGGGAAAAGCGCGTGCGCATCGCGGTCAGCCACGCCACCGACGAGGAAACCCTGCTCAACGACCTGCAGGCCGAGCTCGAGCGCCTGTCCGACACCCCGGCGGCCGAGCTCGAGACCACCCTGCTGGCGATCCCCGCCATGCTCGAGGACTTCGCCGACTACAACGACTTCCTCGACGCGGTCGACCTCTGGGTCGAGCAGTTCGGCTGGGAGGGCGAGCTGCAGGTGGCGAGCTTCCACCCCCGCTACCAGTTCGCCGACACCGCACCCGACGATCCGGGCAACCTCACCAACCGTTCGCCGTGGCCGCTGCTGCATCTGCTGCGCGAGGACAGCCTGGAGCACGTCCTCGCCCATTACCCCGACATCGACACCATCCCCGAACGCAACATCCGGCGCATGGAAGGACTCAGCACGGAAGACAAGCGCAGGCTCTTCCCCCACCTCTTCGGATGACATTCGGCGGGCACGGCGGGCACAGCCGTCCCCGCGCTCCGCGTTTCAGCCCGCAGCGCCCCCCGGCGCCGCCACCGCCTCGCGCACGCGCGGCGCCAGCAGCGTGTACACCGTCGGCACCACGAACAGGGTGAACACGGTGCCGATCAGCAGCCCGCCGACGATCACCCAGCCGATCTGCTGGCGGCTCTCGGCCCCGGCTCCGGTGGCGAGCGCAAGCGGAATCGCCCCCAGCACCATCGCTCCGGTGGTCATCAGGATCGGCCGCAGGCGCAGCACCGCCGCCTCCAGCACCGCCTCGTCGACCGTCCGCTCCCGTTCCAGCCCCGGCCCGCGCAGCTGGTTGGCGAACTCGACGATCAGGATGCCGTGCTTGGTGATCAGGCCGACCAGGGTCACCAGCCCGATCTGGCTGTAGACGTTGAGCGTGCCGCCGGCAAGCCACAGCGCGCCGAGCGCACCGGCCATCGACAGCGGCACCGTCAGCATGATGATGAAGGGATCGCGGAAGCTCTCGAACTGCGCCGCCAGCACCAGGTAGATGAAGGCGAGCGCGAGCACGAACACCAGTGCCAGGCTCGCCGAGCTGGTCTTGAACTCGCGCGACTGGCCGTCATAGTCGGTGCCGTAGCCCGGCGGCAGGGTGCGCGCGGCGGTGTCCTCCAGCCACTGCAGCGCCTCGCCGAGGGCGTAGTCCGGCGCCAGGTTGGCGGAGATCGTCACCGAGCGGCGCTGGCCGAAGTGGTTGAGCTCGCGCGGCGCCACCCGCTCGCTCACCGCCACCACGCTCGACAGCGGCACCATCCCGCCGTCGCGGGCGCGCACGAAGAGGTCGCGGATATCGCGCGGGTCGGCGCGGCTGCCGGCCTCGACCTGCACGATCACGTCGTACTGCTCGGCATCGCGCTTGAAGCGGGTGACCGGGCGGCCGCCGAGCATGGTCTCCAGGGTGCGCCCGATCACATCGACCGCGACCCCGAGGTCGGCGGCGCGGTCGCGGTCGACGTCCACCGCGAGCTCGGGGAGGGTCAGCTTGAGGTCGGTGTCGGGCGACACGAAGCCGGGGTTGGCGCGCATCGCCTCGAGCAGGGCGTCGGCGACGCGGGCGAGTTCGTCGTAACTCTCCGAAGTCGAAACCACGAAGCCGACCGGGCGCGAGCGCGGACTCTGGCCGAACGAGGCGGGCTGCACCGGGAACGCATTGACGCCGGGGATGGCGCGCAGTTTCGGCTGCAGCTCGGCGCCGATCTGCGCCGCCGAGCGTGTGCGCTCGGCCCAGTCGGTGAAGCCGACGAAGGAGATGCCCTGGGACACGGTCGGGTTGCCGGCGATCACCAGGTAGCGGTCGACTTCGGGCAACCCGGCATAGACGTCCTCGATCTCGCGCGCGTAACGCGCCATGTACTCAAGGGAAGCGCCTTCCGGGCCGGAGAAGATCCCGATCACGCGGCCGCGGTCCTCCTGCGGTGCGAGCTCGGTCTTCAGCTGCCCGAGCAGCACCACCGCGCTGCCGGCCACCACCGCGAACACCAGCATCACCACTCCGCGCCGCGCCAGCGCCGCCGCCAGCGTCCGGCGGTAGCCCGCGGTCAGCGCCCCGAGAAAGCCTTCGATGGCGTTATACACCGCACCATGGCGCCGCTCATGGCGCAGCAGCCGGGCGCACATCATCGGCGACAGGGTGAGCGCGACGAAGCCCGACACCAGCACCGCACCGGCCAGGGTGAGCGCGAACTCGGTAAACAGCTTGCCGGTGCGCCCGCTCATGAACGCCACCGGGGCATACACCGCGGCGAGCGTGATCGTCATCGCCACGATCGCGAAGCCGATCTCCTTCGCCCCGCGGAAGGCTGCGGCGAGCGGGGCCATGCCGTCCTCGATGTGGCGGTAGATGTTCTCCAGGACCACGATCGCGTCGTCGACGACGAGGCCGATCGCCAGCACCAGGGCGAGCAGGGTCAGGGTGTTGATCGAGAAGCCGAAGGCGAGCATCAGCGTGAACGCCCCCACCAGCGACACCGGGATCGTCACCAGCGGCACCAGCATCGCCCGCCAGTTGCGCAGGAAGAAGAAGCACACCGCGGCGACCAGCAGCACCGCCTCCCAGATCGTGGTGAACACCGCCTCGATCGAGCGCTCGATGAACACCGTGGTGTCGTTGGCGATCGTCATCGACATTCCGGCCGGCAGTTCGGCCTCGAGCCGCGGCAGCATCTCGACCAGGCCGCGCTTGAGATCGAGCGGGTTGGCGATGGCCTGCTTGATCAGGCCGATCGAGATCGACGGCCGCCCCAGGAAGCGCACCGAAGTGCGCTCGCTCTCGGGCGCCAGCTCCACCCGGCCGACATCGCCGATGCGCACCGTATAGGCGTCGGGCGTGGCCGGCGGGCGCACGACGACGGCGGCGAACTGGGCCGGCTCGGCCAGATCGGTCTGCGCGACGACGGCGAACTCGCGTTCACGGCTCTCGATGCGCCCAGCCGGGAGTTCCACGTTCTGGCGCCGGATGGCGTCCTCGACGTCCTGCACGGTGAGGCCGAACGCGGCCAGGCGCTCGCGGTCGAGCCAGATCCGCATCGCGTAGCGGCGTTCGCCGTACACGCGGGCGTCGGCCGCACCGGGCAGGGTCTGCAGGCGCGGCTTGATGATGCGGCTGGCGAAGTCGCTCATCTCCAGCGCCGAGTGGCGGTCGGACGAGAACGCCACCCAGATGATCGGATTGGCGTCGGCCTCGACCTTGGCGATCACCGGCTCGTCGATGTCGTCGGGCAGGCGTCGGCGCACCCGCGAGACGCGGTCGCGCACGTCGGCGGCGGCACTGTCGGCGGCGCGCTCGACGCGGAAGCGCACGGTGATCTGGCTCCGCTCCTGGCGGCTGATCGAGGACAGCACGTCCACCCCCTCGATCCCGGCAAGCGAGTCCTCCAGCGGCTTCGTCACCTGGGACTCGACGATCTCGGCGCTGGCGCCGCGGTAGGTGGTGTCGACGGTAACCACCGGCTCGTCGATGTTGGGGTACTCGCGCACGGCAAGGCGCGAATACGACATCAGCCCGACCAGCAGCACCAGCAGGGAGAGCACGGTGGCGAACACCGGGCGGCGGATGCAGATCTCGGAGACAACCATCGCCCGCCTCTCAGTCCGCCGGCGCCGCGCTGCCGCCGGCGATCACCTGCACCGGGGCGCCGTCGCGCAGTTTCAGCTGTCCCGCGGTCACCACCTGGTCGCCCGCCTGCAGGCCGTCGACGATTTCGACCATCGCCTCGCGGCGCACGCCGGTGCCGACCACCACCCGCTGCGCCTTGCCCTCCTCGACCCGGTAGACGAACTGCACGTTGCCGGGCGCCGGCACCAGGGCCGCCTCGGGCACCATCACCACGTCGCCGCGCTCGGCCAGGATCAAGCGCACGCGCACGAAGCCCCCCGGACGCAGCCGCATCCCCGGATTTTCCAGCCGGGCGCGCAGGCGCAGCGCCCGTCCCTGGGCATCGACCAGCGGATCGACCGCATCGACAGTGGCGGCGAAGCGCTCCCCCGGCAGCGCGTCGCTGACGAGCGACAGCGTCTGCCCCGCCCGCACCCGGTCCAGATACTGCTCGGGCAGGCGGAAATCGACTTTCAGGGTGGCGATGTCCTCGACGTTGACCAGCGCATCGCCATCCTTGACGAAGTCGCCCGGACTCACGCTGCGGATACCGACCACACCGTCGAAGGGCGCACGGATCTGCATGCGCGCCAGCCGCGCCTGCGCCAGCGCGACGCCGGCACGCGCCACCTCGAGCTGGGCACGGGCGCTGTCGAGGCTGCTCTGGCTGACGAACTTGCGTGCGAACAGATCCCGGGTACGGTCGAAGTTGGATCCGGCCAGGGTCAGGTCGGCGCGCGCCTGCTGCAGCTCGGCACGCTGCACCGCCGCATCCAGCTCGACCAGCACCTCCCCGCGGCGCACCGCGCGGCCATCGCGAAAGCCGATCGCGGCGATCCGCCCGGCCACCTCGGGACGCAGCACCACCGATTCGTTGGACACCAGCGAGCCGACCGCGCTGACGTCGTCGGCCAGCGCCAGCGCCCGCACCGCGTGCGTCTCGACGGCGACCGGCGCCACTACATCCGAATCGGGCTGCGGCACGCCCCCGGCGTCGCGGCTCGCATGCCAGGCATAGCCCGCCAGCAGTGCGAGGCCGATCAGGCTGACGACGATGACGAAGGGGCGGCGTATGGGCATGGGGCGGGCGGCGCGGGCCGGTGACGGGCGACTGCCCGATTGTCACACAACACCGCCCCCCGCCGCGCCGCCAGGGCGCGGAAACGTGACGTAGACGTGACGATGGGGACCGAAGTCCCCACCGGCTTTTCTTTGGTAACAAGGCTCAAGCAGCCTCGGCATAGGCCTTAAGCGGCCAGTGCGAAACGCTCATCGTTGGCGTTTATGGTTTTGCGCGGATTACGTCCGTCGCCTCTCGGGTTGCCTGCTCACTTTTGCCCGCCCTGTCGAAACCGGTACACCCCCACCCAAACACACTCCCGAATGCGCTTGGGTGGAGGTGAGGGGAATCGAACCCCTGTCCAGAACGCCTCCAGATTGCCGGGATTACAACCATGGGGGCTATGGTACGCAGGCATGCGCTGGCATTCAACACTTATGCGGCGCGCAGTACCGGCCCAGTTGTAAGCAATGTTCTCGCCGACGGGGTTGAAAGCACTCGCGCCAGCGTCCCGACAGCCCCGCCAGGGGCGCCCGCAAGCGGGGCCAATGCCACGCTGAACGTGCCCGATGTGCTGCGGGGCTGCTGCGGGGCTGGGCCGCAGCCCTTACTCGGGTGATAATGTCGGACTGCCGATACAACGGACACTGAATCGATGAAGCGCGTGGATGATTTTCGCCTGCGACTGGGCTCGCAGGAACTGGTACCGATCATGGTAGGGGGGATGGGAGTCGACATCTCGACCGCCGATCTTGCCCTGGCAACCGCCCGCCTGGGCGGGGTCGGCCACATCTCCGACGCGATGCTGCCCACGGTTTCGGACCGCCGCTACAACACCAAGTACGTCAAGAACAAGCTCCAGCAGTACAAGTTCAACGTTGCCAACACCGACAAATCGGTGGTGCAGTTCGACCTCGGCCTGATCGCCGAGGCCACCGCGACCCATGTCGGGCGCACGATGGAAGCCAAGCGTGGATCGGGCCTGGTGTTCATCAACTGCATGGAAAAGCTGACGATGAACAGTCCGCGGGACACCCTCCGGGTACGCCTGCGGACCGCGATGGACCACGGTATCGACGGCATCACCCTGGCGGCCGGCCTGCACCTCGGCTCGTTCGCGCTGATCGAGGACCATCCCCGCTTCCATGACGTCAAGCTCGGCATCATCGTCTCCTCGCTGCGCGCGTTGCAGCTGTTCCTGAAGAAAAGCGCGCGCACCGGCCGCCTGCCCGACTACGTGGTGATCGAAGGTCCGCTTGCCGGCGGCCATCTCGGTTTCGGCATGGACTGGGCGCAGTACGACCTGGCCACCATCGTCGCCGAGATCCGCGACTGGATGCGCGAACAGCAGCTCGACATCCCGCTGATTCCGGCCGGCGGCATCTTCACCGGGACCGATGCGGTCGCTTTCCTCGAGGCCGGCGCCGCTGCGGTGCAGGTGGCGACGCGTTTCACCGTCACCCGGGAATGCGGCCTGCCCGACGACGTCAAGCAGCACTATTTCAAGGCCAGCGAAAGCGAGATCGAGGTCAACCAGATCTCCCCCACCGGCTATCCGATGCGGATGCTCAAGAGCAGCCCGGCGATCGGCAGCGGAATCCGCCCCAACTGCGAGGCCTACGGCTACCTGCTCGACTCACACGGCAACTGCCAGTACATCGACGCCTACAACCGCGAAGTGGCGGCGCACCCGGATGCAAAGAAAATCAAGGTGCGGGACAAAACCTGCCTGTGCACCCACATGCGCAACTTCGACTGCTGGACCTGCGGCCATTACACCTACCGCCTGAAGGACACTTCACGTCGCGACGACAACGGCGACTACCGCATCCTGAGCGCCGAGCACGTCTTCCGCGATTACCAGTTCAGCACCGACAACAAGGTCGCACTGCCCGACTGAGCACCCCGCGGCGGCGCAAGACGGCGCCGTTTTTCTTTTCCGGCCTGCGACTTATTTCCTCGCCCCGGGCATCCGCCGTGGCGACCATGGCAACGTTCCGATCCCGCCCGGCCAGCAGATGAACGTCGTCATTGTCGATGACACGCCGCTCAACCTCACGCTGATGACCAAGCTCATCGGCCGGCTGCCGGGTGCCATTCCGGTGCCGTTCGACAGCGCTCTCGAGGGGCTGGCCTGGTGCGACACCAGCGATCCCGACCTGGTCATCGTGGATTACAGGATGCCCGGCATGGATGGCCTGGAATTCATCCGCCAGCTCCGTGCCCGCCGCGACCGCGACGACCTGCCGATCCTGATGGTGACCGCCAGCGACGACCGCCGGGTGCGCTACGAGGCGCTCGAGTACGGCGCCAACGATTTCCTGACCAAACCCTTCGACACCCACGAATTCGAGCCGCGGGTGCGCAACATGCTGAAGCTGCGCGACGCCCACCTCGCAACCCGCCAGCGTGCAGCCAGCCTGGCGGCCGAAGTCCGCCGCGCCACCGCCGCAATCCTCGAGCGCGAGCGTGAAACGATCACCCGGCTGGCGCGTGCAGCCGAATTCCGCGACCCCGAAACCGGCGCCCACATCCAGCGCATGTCGCACTACTCGGCACTGATCGCGCGCGCACTGGGCTACCCCGAAGAGTTCGCCGAAGCCATCCTGATGGCCGCGCCGATGCACGACGTCGGCAAGCTCGGCATCCCGGATGACATCCTGCTCAAGGCCGGCAAGCTCAGCGCGGATGAATTCGCCGTCATGCAGCGTCATCCGCGCATCGGCTACGACATCCTGAAGGACTCCTCCTCCAGCATTCTGCGCCTGGGGGCCACCATTGCCTTGTCGCACCACGAAAAGCTCGACGGCAGCGGCTACCCGCAAGGGCTCGCCGGCGAGGCGATTCCGCTCGCCGGGCGGATCGTCGCAGTGGCCGACGTCTTCGATGCGCTCACCTCGGTACGCCCGTACAAACCGGCATGGCGGTTTTCCCGCGCCGTCGCGCTCCTGCGCACCGGCCGCGGCAGCCACTTCGACCCCCGCTGCGTGGACGCCTTCCTGCACCGCTGGAGCGACGTACTCGCGATCCACGCGCGCTTTCGCGACCCCCCGGCACGGAGCGGGGCCGTGCCGGAGACCGCCACGCCGATGTGACAGCAGGGCAGCGGGGACCGGGCCTCAGAGGCGGCGCTCGATCAGCTCCACCTTGTAGCCATCGGGGTCTTCGACGAAAGCGATCACGGTCGAACCATGCTTCATCGGCCCGGCCTCGCGCACCACCTTGCCGCCACGGGCACGGATCTCGTCGCAGGCCTTCTTCGCGTCGGGCACTTCGAGCGCGATATGGCCATAGGCGTTGCCCGGCTCATAAGCATCCACCCCCCAGTTGTACGTCAGCTCGAGCACCGCGCCTTCCTCCTCGTCCTGGTAGCCGACGAAAGCCAGCGTGAACTTGCCGTCTGGATAGTCCTGGCGACGCAGCAGGCGCATGCCCAACACTTCGGTATAGAAGGCGAGGGAACGCTCCAGCTCGCCGACGCGCAGCATCGTATGAAGAATCCGCATCGAATTTTCCTTCGTCAGTGAATTGGAAGAGGGAGGAAGGGCGATCAGCTGTTCAGCGTGCCGCGGCGCCATGGCCCGACGCCCCGATCACCGGCAGGGTCGGCGCAGCCGCACGCAACGCGGAGCGCGCCGCACGCCAGTCGGGATAAATGTGCTCCACCACGGCCCAGAAGCGCGGGGAATGGTTCATCTCGATCAGATGCGCCACTTCGTGCGCCACCACGTAATCGATCAGGCCCGGCTGCAGGTGGATCAACCGCCAGTGCAGCCGTATCCCGGAGCGGCTGCTGCAGCTGCCCCAGCGCGTCACCGCATTCGACAGCCGCACCGACGGCTGCTTCAGGCCAAGGCGATGGCAGTACTCCTCCACCCGCCCGCGATACCAGGGCAGCGCCCGAGCCTGGAGCGCCCGCAGCAGCGCGCGCGAGGGGTCCCCGTCGAGAGGGAGCACGAGCTCCTCTCCGCCGTCGACTGCCGCCCGCCACTGCGTTCTCCCGCCTTCGTGCAGGCGCAGGCTGAGCGGCCGCCCGAACAGCGGCAACTGTACCCCGTCCGCGACCTCGAGCACCGGCACTCGTGCCGCTTCCGCGCTCGCCTTCAGCCGATCGAGCAGCCAGCGCCCGTGACTATGGACGAAGCGCTCGATCTCGCCCAACGACGTCCGTAGCGGTACCGCCACACGCGCGCCACGGTGGTCGATCTGCAGGGCGAAGGAGCGGCGCGCCGAACGACGCAGAACCAGGTCGACCGGCGTGCCGTCGATCACCATCGCATGCGCCTGCTCCACCACCTTGCCGCTCCCATGCCGACGCACGTTCAAGCCTTGTCCTGCCACTCCAGCCCGCGCGCCGAAAGCGTCGCCCGGATCCGCGCCATCGCCGCGGCGACGCGCTCCGCCGGCCCTTTCATGCCCAGCTCCAGCGAACGCCGCCGCCCTTCTTCGGCGAGCGTCGGCAGGCTGAACAGGGTCGCCTCGGGAAAGTCGTCGCTGACCTCGCGCATCAGGTCGATGAGCTGGCCCTCGTAGGTGTCCCACACCGTCAGCGCCCGCTCGACATAGTCTTCCGCGTGATGCAGATGGGCATACTTCGAGTCCAGCACCCATTCCACCATCGGCCAGGCCATGACGGGAAAGCCGGGCACGAAATAGTGCTGCCGGATGGAAAAGCCGGGGATGCGGTTGTAGCCGTTGGGAATGATGTCGCTGCCCACCGGATACACCCCCATTTGCAGGCGCTCGGGAGTGGTCTCGTCGCCGAAACGGGCACGAATCTCGGCCTCGGCCTCGGGATGGAGGGCCAGCTCCAGGCCGAGCGCAGCCGCCGCCGCCGCGCGTGTACGATCGTCCGGGGTCGCGCCAATGCCGCCGAAGCTGAACACCGCGTCGCCGCTGGCGAAAGTCTGGCGCAAGGTCTCGCACAGGCGGACGGGGTCGTCGCCGACATAGCGCGCCCACGCCAGCTTCAGCCCGCGCGCGGCGAGCAGTTCGATGAGGCGGGTCAGATGCTTGTCGCTGCGGCGGCCGGAGAGGATCTCGTCGCCGATGATCAGGGCACCGAAGTTCATGAAATTTTCCGCGGGAAGGAGTCGGGAGCGGCATCGAGCACGCTGACGCCGTGCTGCAGACGGTGGCGGCGCAGGGCTTCGAGCAGGTAATGCACGAAGGCGAGACCGGCGTAGGCCGGTGCCACCAGGTTGACGAAGGGAACGTAGGCCAGCAGCGCGGAGCCGCCGCCGAGCAGCAGCATCTGCGGCCTGCGGTCGCCGCGCAGGCGCTGGAGTTCAGCCTTGTCGGCGTGCAGCATCAGCGCGTCGTAGCCGAACGCACGCTGGTTGAGCCAGCCGGTGAGTACCACCGAGGCGAGCAGGCCGACGCCGGGAATCAGCCAGAACGGCAGCGACAGGAGCAGCGCGAGCAGGAACAGCAGGCCGGCAACGGCCGAATTCAACGCGCTGCCGAAGTTGGAGCCGCCACGGCGCTGCTCGAGCTCGGCGTAGTCGGTACGCCCGATCCGCTCCAGCATCAGCGGCAGGGCGATGGTCGCCACCAGCAGCGCCGCGGTCACATAGACCAAGGGCACCACCAGCAAGGCGACGGCGATCTTGATCAGCACCAGCATCACCACCGCCGCCGCATCCGAAGCCGACAGCCAGCTGCCGACGAAGGACCAGCCGGTGACCCAGGCGAACAGGCCCTCGGTGAGCGGCGTCCACACCAGCACTGCGACCACGGTCCATGCCAGCATCGCAACCACCCCCGGCCACAGCAGGTGCCAGAAGATGTCGCGGCGCAGCAGACTGCGGCTGGCGCGACCGAAGGCAACCAGGATGTCCTTCACCGCTCACCCCCTCCCATCAGCGGGGCATGCCCGGCAGACCGCCCGGAATCATGCCCTTCATCGCCCGCATCATCTTGTGCATGCCGCCCTTGGAGAATTGCTTCATCACCTTCTGCGTCTGCTCGAACTGGTTGAGCAGGCGATTGACTTCCTGCACCGTGACCCCGGCGCCGGCGGCGATGCGGCGCTTGCGGCTGGCCTTGAGCACTTCGGGCTTGGTGCGCTCGAGCGGCGTCATCGAGTTGATGATGCCTTCGATGCGGGAGACGGCCTTTTCCTCGGCGCCCCCCTGGAGCTTGCCGGCAGCCTGCGCGAACTGTGCCGGCAACTTGTCCATCATCGAGGCCAGCCCGCCCATCTTGCGCATCTGGGCGATCTGCTCCTTGAAATCGTTGAGATCGAAGCCCTTGCCGGTCTTCAGCTTCTGCGCGAAGGCCTTGGCCTTCTCCTCGTCCACGCCGCGGCGCGCCTCTTCGACCAGGCCGAGAATGTCGCCCATCCCGAGGATGCGGCTGGCCATGCGGTCGGGATGGAAAGGTTCGAGCCCGGAAAGCTTCTCGCCGACGCCGGCGAACTTCAACGGCTTGCCGGTAACGTGGCGCACCGACAGCGCCGCACCGCCGCGCGAGTCGCCGTCGAGCTTGGTCAGCACCACGCCGGTCAGCGGCAGCGCCTCGTTGAAGGCGCGCGCGGTATTGACCGCGTCCTGGCCGAGCATCGCATCGACCACGAACAGGGTTTCGATCGGCTTGAGCGCGGCGTGCAGATCCTTGATCTCGGCCATCATCGCCTCGTCCACCGCGAGACGGCCGGCGGTGTCGACGAGCAGCACGTCGACGTGGTGCTTGCGCGCGTAGTCGAGTGCGCCGAGGGCGATGGCCACCGGCTTCTGTTCGGCGCTCGACGGGAAGAAACCGACGCCCGCCTGCGCCGCCACCGTCTTCAGCTGTTCGATCGCCGCCGGGCGATAGACGTCGACCGACACCACCAGCACTTTTTTCTTCTGCTGCTCGTGCAACAGCTTGGCGAGCTTGCCGGTGGTGGTGGTCTTGCCCGCGCCCTGCAAACCCGCCATCAGCACCACCGCCGGAGGCTGGGTGGTCAGATCGAGGCCTTCGTGGGCGCCGCCCATCAGCGCCTTCAGTTCGTCGTGCACCACGCCGACCAGGGCCTGACCGGGCGTCAGCGAACCGGCGACTTCCTGGCCGACCGCCTTTTCCTTGACCCGGGCGACGAAGTCCTTGACCACCGGCAGCGCGACGTCGGCCTCGAGCAGCGCCATGCGCACCTCGCGCATCGCCTCCTGGATGTTTTCTTCCGTCAGGCGCGCCTGGCCGCGGAGGGTTTTGACGACTTTGGACAGGCGCTGGGTGAGATTGTCGAGCATGTTCGGAAGGGCCTTTGGCGCGATGACTTAGAGTAAACTGCGGCTACATATGCGGACAATTCTACTTCATCTGGTTCCCGCCTCGCTTTACGCCGGACTGGGAGTGCTGTTCTGGCGCAGATGCCTGCTCGGCGCCCCGCCGGCAGCGGCACAGGAGTGCATGTCGGGACGGGAGCGCCTGGTGTTGCTCGTCGCCCTCCTTGCCCATGGCTATGTCCTGCGTGAGGCGATCTTTCCCGGCAGCGAAATGCGCTTCGGCTTCGGCGTTGCGGTATCGCTGATGGTGTGGCTGGCGATCTGCTTCTACTGGGTGGAAACGCTCTATACCCGGCTCGACGGCCTCCACGCCGCAGCCATGCCCGCGGGCGCACTGGCCAGCCTGGTGCCCTTGATCTTTCCTGGCGAGCACGTCCTCATCAATGCGGCCTCGCCCGCCTTTCGCGCCCACTTCGTGGTGGCGATGCTGGCCTACAGCCTGTTCACGCTGGCGGCCCTGCATGCGATGCTGATGTCGATCGCCGGGCGCCAGCTCCACAACGCCCGCTTCAGCCGCCTGCTCGCCGGCCTTCCGCCCTTGCTGACAATGGAAGCGCTGCTGTTCCGCCTGATCGGAATCGCCTTCGTCCTGCTCACCCTCACCCTAGCCAGCGGCGTACTGTTCTCCGAAACGCTTTTCGGCCAGCCTTTCCGGGTCGACCACAAGACCGTCTTCGCTTTCGTCTCGTGGCTGCTCTTCGGCGTGCTGCTGCTCGGCCGCTGGCGCTGGGGGTGGCGCGGTCGGGTGGCGCTGCGGTGGACGCTGGCCGGCTTCATCGCCCTCGTGCTGGCCTATCTGGGCAGCCGTTTCGTCATCGAGGTCGTGCTCGAGCGCGCTTACTGAGTGCCCGCGGGAAACGGCTTTGCCGTTTCGCCCCCGAGGGAGACCAAAGAAGACATGGGGCGGCCCGGCCCCTTCCTGAGCGCGCGCCCCCTGCGACGAACGCTCCCGGAAGCCGCTGCAGCGTGCGGGCCCGGCTTTGTTGACAGCGCCCTGACGCGCCCCAATACTCGGAGCCCCTCGACTTTCCCCGCCTCTCGTGCCGGACATCAGCCTGACGGCCCAATTCATCACCCTCGCCATACTGCTCGTGCTCTCGGGCGGTTTTTCCATGTCCGAGACGGTGATGATGGCGGCGAACCGCTACCGCTTGCGTTCGCTCGCCGGCCAGGGCAACCGGGGCGCCCGCCTCGCGATCGAACTGCTGGGCAAGACCGACCGCCTGCTGGGCGTGGTCCTGCTGTTCAACAACCTGGTCAATACCGCCGCAGCAACCCTGGTCAGCGTCATCACACTGGAGATTTTCGGTGACGAGCGCTGGGTCCTGGGCATCGCCACCCTGCTCGTCACCTTCGCCATCCTGGTGTTCGCCGAGATCACCCCGAAAGTGATCGGCGCCACTCACGCCGACCGTCTCGCCCCGATCTTCGCCTTTCCGCTCACCGCCCTGCTGCGGGTGTTCTACTTCGCGGTCTGGTTCGTCAACCTGTTTTCGCGCAGCCTGTTGTGGCTGCTTCGGCTGCAGCCCCGGGAAGACAGCAGTACCGCGCTGTCGGTCGAAGAGCTGCGTGCGATGGTGCTCGAGTCGGGCCAGTTCATTCCGCACAAGCACCGCAGCATCCTGGTCAACCTTTTCGACCTGGAAAGCATAACGGTCGAGGACGTGATGACGCCGCGCGGCGCGATCGAGGCGATCGACCTCTCGGCCACCGAAACCGAACTGCGGCGCCAGATCGCCACCAGCTTCCACACCCGCCTCGCCGTGCACGACGGCGACAGCGAACAGCTGATCGGTGTGCTGCACCAGCGCCGCCTGCTCAACGATACGCTCGAGGAAGGGTTCTCGGTCGAACGCATCCGCGGCCTGCTGGCCAAGCCTTACTACGTGCCGGCAGACACTCCGCTGTATTCGCAGATCCAGTTCTTCCAGGAAAACCAGCAGCGCCTCGCCTTCGTCGTAGACGAATACGGCGAAATCCTCGGCCTGATCACCCTGGAAGACATCATCGAAGAGCTGATCGGAAAATTCACCACCAGCATGCCCGCCGCCGGCGGCCGCCTGGCCTGGAACGAGGAGGGCTGCGTGCTGGTCGACGGGGCCACCAACCTGCGCGAACTCAACCGCAGGCTCGGCCTCACCCTGCCGACCGACGGACCGAAGACGCTCAACGGCCTGATCCTCGAACATCTGCAGGACATCCCGGAGACCGGGGTATCGATGAAGATCGCCGAGACGCCGATCGAAGTCGTGCAGACCCAGGATCGCCGGGTGCGCACGGCACGCCTGTTCCGCCCGCTCGAAGGCGGCGCCGGACGATGAGGCCAGCCGTTCCCTTCGCGCCTGCAGAGGCCTTTACAAGCCCGGAGACGGCGTGCAACATCGCCCGCTATCAAGTCCAGAGCACGGCATGGCGGCAAGCTCCAAACCGTCCCTGAGCGGTTTCGCCAGGGCCCTCATCCAGCACGGGCATCTGCAGGAAGCCGATGCCCTCGCCTGCTCCGCACATGGCGGCGAAGGCAGCAATGCCTTCATCCACGAAGTCGCCCAGCGCGGGCTGATGAGCAGCGCGGCGATGGCCGCCTTCGCCGCCGAAACCTTCGGCTACCCCCTGCTCGACATCACGACCTTCGACGGCTCGGCCCTCGCCCGCGAAGCCGTCGACCGCAAGCTGATGCAGAAGCACCAAGTCGTGCCCCTGGCGCGGCGCCAGAACCGCATCACCCTGGCGATCGCCGATCCATCGAACATCCGTGCACTCGACGAGATCCGCTTCCAGACCGGTCTCCAGCTCGACCTCGTGATCGCCGAGGCCGACAAGCTCAGGCACACCGTCGACGCGCTGCTGGAGAGCGCCGCCGAAACGCTCAAGGAGCTCACCGGCGAAGCCTTCGACATGGATCTGCTGCACCAGGAAAGCGCCCAGCACCAGCGCGACGAGGATGAAGCGTCGGAAGTCGACGACGCGCCGGTGGTGCGCTTCATCCAGAAAGTGCTGATCGACGCGATCAACGAGGGCGCCTCCGACGTCCACTTCGAGCCCTACGAGAAGTACTACCGCATCCGCGTGCGCACCGATGGCATCCTGCGCGACATCGCCCAGCCTCCGCTGCTGCTCAAGGACAAGATCGCCGCCCGCATCAAGGTCATTTCGCGCCTCGACATCTCGGAAAAACGCGTCCCCCAGGACGGGCGGATGAAGCTGGCGCTGTCGAAGAACAAGGCGATCGACTTCCGCGTCTCCACCCTGCCGACCCTGTACGGGGAAAAGATCGTGATGCGGATCCTCGATCCCGGCTCGGCGATGCTCGGCATCGATGCCCTCGGCTACGATCCCGACCAGAAGGAGGCCCTGCTCGCAGCCATCGATCGCCCTTACGGCATGATCCTGGTCACCGGCCCCACCGGTTCGGGCAAGACGGTGTCGCTCTATACCTGCCTCAACCTGCTCAACAAGCCCGGAGTCAATATCTCGACCGCGGAAGATCCGGCCGAAATCAACCTCCCCGGCATCAACCAGGTCAACATCAACGAAAAGGCCGGCCTCGGCTTTTCCACAGCGCTGCGCGCCTTCCTCCGCCAGGATCCGGACATCATCATGGTGGGCGAGATCCGCGACCTCGAAACCGCCGAGATCTCGGTCAAGGCGGCACAGACCGGCCATCTCGTGATGTCCACGGTGCACACCAACGATGCCCCGACCACCCTCGAGCGCCTCAAGAACATGGGGGTCGCGCCGTTCAATATCGCCTCTTCGGTGATCCTGATCACCGCCCAGCGCCTTGCCCGCCGCCTGTGCGCCTGCAAGAAACCCGCCGACATCCCGGAGGAGGCACTGCGCGAGGCCGGATTCAGCGCCATGGAACTGGACGGCAGCTGGCAGCCCTATGGGCCGGTCGGCTGCGAACGCTGCAAGGGTAGCGGCTACAAGGGCCGGGTCGGGATCTACCAGGTGATGCCGGTCAGCGACGCAATCGCCCACATCATCATGACCGGCGGCAACTCGATCGACATCGCCGCACAGGCCGCGCGCGAGGGCGTTCGCGACCTGCGCCAGTCGGGACTGCTGAAGGTGAAGCAAGGCATCACTTCGCTCGCCGAAGTGCTGGCCTCGACCAACGAATAAAGGACGTTCGACTCATGGCGACAGCAAGCCGGGCGGTGCGCGGCACAGGCCCGAAGGAAGATCTCTACAGCTGGGAAGGCAAGGACAAGGCGGGCAAGCTGGTCCGTGGCGAGATGCGCGCCAGCGGCGACGCCATGGTCCAGGCCATGCTGCGCCGCCAGGGCATCCGGGTGAGCAAGGTGCGCAAGCAGAAGCTGTCGCGCGGCGGACGCATCGGCGACAAGGAAATCGCCTTGTTCACCCGCCAGCTCGCCACCATGATGAAATCCGGCGTTCCCCTGCTCCAGGCCTTCGACATCGCCATGAAAGGGTCGGGCAATCCGGCGCTGTCGCGCCTGCTCAACGAGATCCGCAACGACGTCGAGACCGGCTCCAGCCTGTCCCAGGCGTTCGCCAAATATCCCAGGCACTTCGACAAGCTGTTCACCAACCTCGTCGCCGCCGGCGAGCAGGCCGGGATCCTCGACAATCTCCTCGACCGCATCGCCACCTACAAGGAAAAAATCCTCGCGATCAAGAGCAAGATCAAGTCGGCCCTGTTCTACCCCGCAGCCGTGGTCGTGGTCGCCGGCCTGGTGATTTCGGTGATGATGCTGTTCGTGATTCCCGAGTTCAAGAACGTGTTCTCCAGCTTCGGCGCCGATCTGCCCACCCCCACGCTGATGGTGATCGCGATGTCCGACTTCTTCGTCGCCTACTGGTACCTGATGTTCGGCGCACTGCTCGCGGTCGTGCTCGCGATCGCCTGGAGCTACAAGCGCTCGAGCACAATGCAGATCGCCGTCGACCGCGCCGTGCTGCGCCTGCCGGTGATCGGCCCGATCATCCGCAAGGCGACCGTGGCCCGGTGGACGCGCACGCTATCGACGATGTTCGCCGCCGGCGTGCCATTGGTCGAAGCCCTCGACTCGGTGGGCGGCGCCTCGGGCAACCACGTCTACCTGACCGCGACCCGGCAGATCCAGGGCGAAGTGAGCACCGGCACCAGCCTCACCATTGCGATGCAGAACGCAACGGTGTTCCCGTCCATGGTGGTGCAGATGGTTTCGATCGGCGAGGAGTCCGGCCAGCTCGACTCCATGCTCGGCAAGGTCGCGGACTTCTTCGAGCAGGAAGTCGACGACGCCGTCGCCGGCCTGTCGCAGCTGCTCGAACCGTTGATCATGGTCTTCCTCGGCACCATCATCGGCGGCCTGGTGGTCGCGATGTACCTGCCGATCTTCAAGCTCGGCTCGGTCGTGTGACCCATGGCTGAACTCCTCCACGAACCGCTCGTTCTCGTTCCGCTGCTGAGCCTGCTCGGGCTTTTCGTCGGCAGCTTCCTCAACGTCGTCATCCATCGCCTGCCGAAGATGATGGAGCGCGACTGGCACGCCCAGGCCGCCGAACTGCGCGGCGAGCCGGCGCCCGAAGCCCCGCACTTCAACCTCGCCACGCCACGCTCGCGCTGCCCGCACTGCGGCCACCGCCTGTCCGCGCTGGAAAACATCCCGGTGCTCAGCTTCGTCCTCCTGCGCGGGCGCTGCAGGCACTGCGGCGCCCGCATCAGCAAGCGCTATCCGGTGGTCGAAATATCCACCGCCGCCCTCTCCGGCGTGGCCGCCTGGCATTTCGGCGCCAGCGCCGCCACGCTCGGCGCGCTGCTGTTCATCTGGGCGCTGGTGGCGCTGAGCTTCATCGATCTCGACACCCAGCTGCTGCCCGACAGCATCACCCTGCCCCTGCTGTGGCTGGGCCTCGCGTTCAACACCGGCGGCGTATTCACCGACCTGCACAGCGCGGTCATCGGCGCCATCGCCGGCTATCTCGCGCTGTGGACGGTGTACTGGCTGTTCCGGCTCGCCACCGGCAAGGAAGGCATGGGGTATGGCGACTTCAAGCTGCTGGCGGCGATCGGCGCCTGGCTCGGCTGGCAGGTGTTGCCGCTCACGATCTTGCTGTCCTCGCTGGTAGGAGCGATCGCCGGCATCGCCCTGATCGCCTTCGCGCGCCACGGCCGCAACGTGCCGATTCCGTTCGGCCCTTATCTCGGCGCCGCCGGCCTGATCGCCCTGCTGTGGGGCGAGACCCTGACCGCGCGCTACCTGGGCCTGTTCTAGACCCCGCACCGCCCCCCGGCGCAACGCCCCCCGGCGCAACGCCCGCCCCTCCTTGAAACCCGGCGGCGCCACCCCCATTTTGCTTGCGCGCCCGGCGTTCACGGGCTTCGCTTTTTCCTTATGCTGCATTGCGTTAGACTTGCGCACTTGTCTTCGGGAGCTCGTCATGCCCATTTATGAATATCGTTGCCCAAGCTGTGGTTTCCAGAAGGAACATCTGCAAAAAATGAGCGACGCGCCGCTGTCCTCGTGCCCGTCCTGCGGTACCGCGGGGTACACCAAACTCCTGTCGGCCGCCGGCTTCCAGCTCAAGGGCAGCGGCTGGTACGCCACCGATTTCAAGGGCGGCGCCGCACCCAGCACGCCCGCCCCGGCGGCGGCGCCCCCCTGCGCCGGCGGCAGCGGCGCATGCGCCTGCCACTGACCGGCCACCCTCCCCCGAACGGCCCGCGCAGCGGGCCCGAGACGCTCAATTGAAGAAATACTTCATCACCGGCCTGCTGATCTGGATTCCGCTGGCGATCACCTTCATGGTGCTGGCCTGGATCGTCGGCACGCTCGACGCGATCCTGCTGTGGCTGCCGAACGGTTTCCACCCGCGCGACTTCATCGGCCTCGACATTCCCGGCGTCGGCGTGCTGGCGAGCCTGCTGATCGTGTTCTTCACCGGCCTGGTCGCAGCCAACGTGCTCGGCCAGAAGCTGGTCCAGCTGTGGGAGGCGCTGCTGTCCCGGATCCCGGTGGTGAAGTCGATCTACTACAGCGTCAAGCAAGTCTCCGACACCGTTTTTTCCAGCACCGGCCAGGCTTTTCGCAAGGCCCTGCTGGTGCAGTACCCGCGCCAGGGGGCATGGACGATCGCCTTTCTCACCGGCCAGCCAGGCGGCGATGCGGCGCATCACCTGCAGGGCGACTACGTCAGCGTCTATGTGCCGACCACGCCCAACCCGACTTCGGGCTTCTTTTTGATGATGCCGCGGGCGGACGTCATCGAACTGGAGATGAGCGTCGATGAAGCGCTCAAGTACATCATCTCCATGGGGGTGGTCGCGCCCCCGCTGCGCCGGCCGGCGAGCCGGGCGGCCCTGCTCAACGAATGACGCTTCCCGACGGACCACGCCATCGCCAACGAGGCCACCGTTTTCCCCGCTTCCTTGAATCCCGACGGCACGCTGCCGTCGATCAGCCGGAACTCCTGTTTATGCGAACCCATTACTGCGGAAAAGTCACCGCCGCCGACCTCGACCAGATCGTCACCCTGTGCGGCTGGGTGCATCGCCGCCGCGACCACGGCGGCGTCATCTTCATCGACCTGCGCGACCGTGAGGGCCTGGTCCAGGTGGTATGCGACCCCGATCGCGCCGAGATGTTCAGGATCGCCGAATCGGTGCGTAGCGAGTTCGTCCTCAGGATGAGCGGCAAGGTCCGCCGCCGCCCCGCCGGCACCGAGAACCCCAACCTCACCTCGGGCGAGATCGAGGTCCTGTGCCACGACATCGAGATCCTCAACGCCGCCGCCACGCCGCCGTTCCAGCTCGACGACGACAACCTGTCCGAGACCGTGCGCCTGACCCACCGTGTCATCGACCTGCGCCGCCCGCAGATGCAGAAGAACCTGATGCTGCGCTACAAGACCACGATGGCCTTCCGCCGCTTCCTCGATGGCGCCGGTTTCATCGACGTCGAGACCCCGATGCTGACCAAGAGCACGCCCGAAGGCGCGCGCGACTACCTCGTGCCCTCGCGCGTGCATCCGGGCCAGTTCTTCGCCCTGCCGCAGTCACCCCAGCTGTTCAAGCAGCTCTTGATGGTCGCCGGCTACGACCGCTACTACCAGATCGTCAAGTGCTTCCGTGACGAAGACCTGCGCGCCGACCGCCAGCCCGAATTCACCCAGGTCGACCTCGAGACCTCGTTCATGAACGAGCACGAAATCACCGCCCTGGTCGAGGACATGATCCGCTACGTGTTCAAGGAGGCGATGGCGGTCGAGCTGCCCGCGCCCTTCCCACGCATGAGCTACGCTGAGGCGATGCGCCGCTACGGCTCGGACAAGCCCGACCTGCGCGTCACGCTGGAACTGACCGATGTCACCGACGCGGTGCAGGACGTCGCCTTCAAGGTCTTCAGCGGCCCCGCCACCTCGGGCGGGCGCGTCGCCGCGATGCGCGTACCCGGCGGCAACAGCCTGACCCGCGGCGAGATCGACGAGTACACCAAGTTCGTCGCCATCTACGGCGCCCGCGGCCTCGCCTACATCAAGGTCAACGACGTCAGCCAGCCCAACGAGCAGGGCCTGCAGTCACCGATCGTCAAGAACCTGCACGAGAAGGCGCTCGCCACCATCCTCGAGCGCACCGGCGCGCAGTCGGGCGACCTGATCTTCTTCGGCGCCGACAAGACCAAGGTGGTCAACGACGCCATGGGCGCGCTGCGTCTGAAAATCGGCCACGAGAAGGGTTCTCAGTTTGGTTGCCTCACCGGCGAGGCCTGGCGCCCGCTGTGGGTAGTCGACTTCCCGATGTTCGAGTACGACGAGGACGACAAGCGCTGGACCGCCTGCCACCACCCCTTCACCAGCCCCAAGGACGAGCACATCGACCTGCTCGAATCCAACCCGGGCGAGTGCCTCGCCAAGGCCTACGACCTCGCGTTGAACGGCTGGGAGATCGGCGGCGGCTCGGTGCGTATCCACCGCGCCGACGTGCAGGCGCGCGTGTTCGAGGCACTGAACATCGGCCCCGAGGAGCAGCAGGCCAAGTTCGGCTTCCTCCTCGATGCGCTCAAGTACGGCGCCCCGCCCCACGGCGGCCTGGCCTTCGGCCTCGACCGCATCGTCACCATGATGACCGGCGCCGAGTCGATCCGCGACGTCATCGCCTTCCCCAAGACCCAGCGCGCCCAGTGCCTGCTGACCGATGCGCCGGGCGACGTCGACGACAAGCAGCTGCGCGAGCTGCACATCCGCCTACGCCAGAAGGTCGAGACCCAGGTCGAAGTCGGCCGCGGCTGAGCCCGACAAAGCGGCCGCCAGACCGCCACCTGCCCGCCCCACGGCGGACAGGCGGCGGTTTTTCATTTGCGCCCGGGCCAGCGCCCGCCCGAGACGCGCTCGAGGCCGGCCAGATCCTTCCACGAGGCGATCGCGGCAAAGCCGGCATCGAGCAGCAGGCTGCGCACTGCCGCCGCCTGATCGTAGCCATGCTCGAGGAACAGCCAGCCACCGGCCTCCAGCCAGCGTGGCGCGGCGCCCACGATCGCGGCCAGATCGTCCAGCCCCGCCGGCCCGGCGGCGAGCGCCGTCACCGGCTCGAAGCGCACATCACCCTGCGCCAGGTGCGGATCACCCGCCGCAACGTAGGGCGGATTGGCGACGATCAGCCCGAAGCGCTCCTCGCCCAGCGCCGCGAACCAGTCGCTGAGGACCAGGCAGACGCTGGCGCCGAGCCGCGCGGCATTGGCCATCGCCACCTGGAGCGCCTCGCGCGAACGGTCGACGGCCACCACGTCGGGGGCATCGAGTTCGAGCGCAAGCGTCACCGCCAGTGCCCCGCTGCCCGTCCCCAGGTCGAGCACGCGCACGCCGCGCCGCGCCGCGCAATGGGCAAGGGCGAGTTCGACCAGCAGTTCGGTCTCGGGACGCGGAATCAGCACCGCGGGCGTGACGAGGAATTCCCGCCCGTAAAACTCGCGCGTGCCGGTCAGGTAAGCCACCGGCTCTCCCGCCGCGCGACGCTCGACCAGAGCGCGGTAAGCCGCCCACTCGGCGTCGGCCAGGCGCTGCTCGGGATAGGCCACCAGGCGTGCCCCCGTGCACTGCAGCACATGGCGCAGCAGCACGCGGGCATCGATCAGTTCAATGTGGGTGCGCGCCCAGGCCAGCGCCGCGGCGATGTCGGGCACCGCCGGCAGGCCGGGGCCGGATGAAGGGTGTCTCATGCACCGTCCTCCGCCAGCGCCGCCAGCAGCTCGGCCTGGTGCTCCAAGCTCAGGGCATCGACGAGTTCGTCGAGTTCGCCCTGCATCACCGCATCGAGCTTGTACAAGGTCAGGTTGATGCGATGATCGGTGACCCGGCCCTGGGGGAAGTTGTAGGTGCGGATGCGCTCGGAGCGGTCGCCGCTGCCGACCAGGCTCTTGCGCTGCGCCGCTTCGGCGCTCTGCCGGGCGCGCACTTCGGCATCGTGCAGGCGTGCGGCCAGCACCGCCAGCGCCTGCGCCTTGTTGCGGTGCTGCGAACGGTCGTCCTGACACTCGACGACGAGGCCGCTCGGAAGGTGGGTGATGCGCACCGCCGAGTCGGTCTTGTTGATGTGCTGGCCGCCGGCGCCCGAAGCGCGGAAGGTGTCGATGCGCAGCTCCGCCGGGTTGATGTTCACCGCCTCGACTTCGTCCGCCTCGGGCAGCACCGCCACCGTGCACGCCGAAGTGTGGATGCGGCCCTGGGTCTCGGTCACCGGCACGCGCTGGACCCGGTGGCCGCCGGACTCGAACTTCAGCTTCGAATAGGCACCGGCGCCGGCGATGCGGGCGATCACTTCCTTGTAGCCGCCGAGGTCGGACTCGCTCGCCGCCACGATCTCCACCTTCCAGCGCTGACGCTCGGCGTAGCGGCTGTACATGCGCAGCAGGTCGCCGGCGAACAGCGCCGCCTCGTCGCCACCGGTGCCGGCCCGGATCTCGAGGAAGAGGTTGCGCTCGTCGTTCGGGTCGCGCGGCAGCAGCGCGCGCTGCAGCGCGGCCTCCAGCTCAGTGATGCGCGTTTCGCCGGCGGCCAGCTCCTGCTCGCCGAGCTCGCGCATCTCGGCGTCGTCCAGCAGCTCGCGCGCCGTCGCGCAGTCGGCCTCCGCCTGCGCATAAGCCTGGTACAGCGCCACCACCGGCTCGACCTCGGCACGCTCGCACGACAGTTCACGGAAGCGCTTCATGTCGTTCGCCGTATCCCCGGCCGCGAGCGTGCGATCGAGTTCGTCCAGGCGGCGGACGAGGTGTTCGAGTTTGTCGCGGATGCGTTGCTTCATGGAGTCAGCCCGGAGAGCCTGCGCCGGGCGCAGGCGGTAAGGAATCGGCGGAGTGGCGCCCTAGCCGTGGGACGGCAGGTTGAACAGCCGCTCGACGAGCCGCCCGGCCTCGGCCTTGCCGGTCTCGTCGGCCTGGTTCAGGAAGCGCGTGGGGCCGTGCATCAGCTTGTTGGTGAGGCCGTGCGACAGGGCGTCGAGCACGCGCTGCGGCTCCTCGCCTTTCGCCAGCAGGCGCAGGGCGCGCTCGAGCTCGGCCTGGCGCAGGGCTTCGGCGTGTTCGCGCAGCGCGCGGATGGTCGGCACACTACCGCGCGCCGCCATCCAGTGCAGGAAGCCGTCGACCCGCGAGTCGATGATCTGCTCGGCCTCGACCACCGCCTGCTGGCGCGACTCCATACCCGCCTCGACGACCTGCGCGAGATCGTCCACGGTGTACAGGAAGACGTCGTCGAGCTCGGCGATCTCGGGCTCGATGTCGCGCGGCACGGCCAGGTCGACCATCACCATCGGCCGGTGGCGGCGTGCCTTCACCGCACGCTCGACCATCCCCAGGCCGACCAGCGGGAGGGGCGCGGCGGTACAGGACACGACCACGTCGAAGCGCGCCAGCGCCTCGCCGATCTGGTCGATGCGCAAGGTGCGCGCGCCGAAGCGCGAAGCCAGGACCTGGGCGCGCTCCTCGGTGCGATTGGCGACGGTCATCGATTTCGGACAGGCACCGCCGAAGTGCGCCGCACAAAGCTCGATCATCTCGCCCGCACCGATGAACAGCACGTGCTGGTCGGAGACGCGGCCGAAGATACGCTCGGTCAGGTGCACCGCCGCCGCCGCCATCGACACCGTATTGGCGCCGATCGCGGTCGTCGAGCGCACTTCCTTGGCGACCGCGAACGTGCTCTGGAACAGCTTGTGCAGCAGCACCCCCAGAGTGCCGGCCTGTTCCGCGAAGCGCGCCGCATCCTTGACCTGGCCCAGGATCTGCGGCTCGCCGATGACCATCGAATCGAGCCCGCTGGCGACGCGGAAGACGTGGCGAATCGCGTCGCGCTGCGGGTAGGCATACAGGTAGGGCGAGACGTCGTTCAGCGAGACGCGGTGAAAGTGCGCCAGCCAGTCGGCGGCGTGCTGGGGCTGCTCGGCGGCGAAGTAAAGCTCGGTGCGGTTACAGGTCGACAGGATCGCCGCTTCGCGCACCGAGTCGGCATGGGCGAGGCCGTGCAGGGCCTGCTGCAGATGCTCAGGCTGAAACGCGACCCGTTCGCGGATCGCGAGCGGCGCCGTGTGATGATTCAGACCCAGAGCGTAGAGTTGCATGCAGAAAACGGCCTCGTCGACAGCCGACGCATTATAACACTGCGGAAAGTGCAAAAAACTTGAGCAAAATCAGCAACTTCAACCTGAAAAGCGGGGGCACGAACGAAAACGGGCCGACACTCTGTCGGCCCGTCCGGTGAAATCGGACGCCAGTATAGCAACAAACCCGCGGGCGAATCCACGCGCACGCCCAAGCCCGTACGCACCCCGCGAGCCCGGCACCAAGCGCGCAGCCCGCTCGAACATGCGGAGCGGCCCCTATCCGGTTGCGCTTGCCGGACGGCGGTGCATCAGCACCTGCGCCGCCGCCGCGCACAGGGTAAAGGCCATCATCAGCACCCCCAGATTCACCACTCCGTGATGCGGGAACAGCCCCACCGCATAGCTGCCCACCGCCCCCATCAGCTGCTGCAGCACACCGGCCACGGCCGCGGCCGAACCGGCCAGCGCCGGCAGCACGCCAACCGTGCCGGCGAGCGTCGACGGCATCAGAAAGCCATGCCCCAGGCCCAGCAGCAGCAGCGGCAGGGCGAGGGCCAGCGGCGTATTCAGCCCGGCCAGCCCGAGCGCGAGCATCAGGCCGATGCCGCCCACCGTGAACATCTGGCCGAGCGCCATGATCAGCCCCTCCCTCGCCCGATGCACCAGATGAGTGGTCAGGTAATTGCCGACGATGTACGCCGCCGGTATGCACATGATGTAGTAACCGATGCCTTCGGGCCCGACACCGTAGCTGCCGAGGACGATCGGTGCGCCGCCGAGAAATGCATAGAAAGTAGCGGTAGTCATCGACAGGATCGCCACATAGAGCAGGAAGACCGGCTCCCGGAGCAGGCGTGAGTACGATGAAAGCATATTCGCGAACCAGTGCGGGCGGCCCGCAACAGGCTTGTGCGGAGCGGGCAGGCCGCGCCAGGCCGCCAACAGCAGGACCGCGGCAAGAGCGGCGATGAGCACGAAATTGGCCTGCCAGCCCAGACGCACATGGAGTTGCCCGCCGACGATGGTGGCCAGCGGCGGGCACAGGCCCATCACCATGCCGACGTAGGCCATCACCCGGGTGCGCTCCGGCCCGTGGAACAGATCCTGGACCATCGCCCTGCCCACCACCATTCCTGCCGCACTGCCCGCGCCCTGCAGCACGCGTGCCGCAGTCAGGGTTGCCAGGTCAGGTGCCAGGGCAGCCAGGACCGAACCGACGCCCGCCAGCGACAACCCCGCCAACAGCATTCTTTTGCGCCCCAACTGGTCCGACAGCGGCCCATAGACCAGCTGCAGGCCGCCGAAAGCGAGGAGGTACGCGCTGAAGGTAAGCTGGACATTCGACTGGCTCGACCCGAAGATCGCCCCCCACTCCTGCATCGAGGGGATGGAAATCGTCATCGCCAGCAGGCCGAAAGCCATCTGTCCCAACAAATTGGCGATCAACAGGGTGCGGGCACGTTGCGTCGAAGCGGCGTTCATCATAGGCGGAATTTATAGCCATTCGAAATGCCGCGCAATGCAGCCCCCGACTGGCACGCGGATCGTCCCGAAATACAAAGCAAAAACGCCGACCATGTGGATCGGCGTTTTTGCTTGGAATACGGTGGTGGCCAGTCGCGGAATCGAACCACGGACACGCGGATTTTCAATCCGCTGCTCTACCAACTGAGCTAACTGGCCTGAGGAGCGCGCATTATAGCGAATTCCGCGCGAAGGTCAAACATTCATGCCAGTTTTTTCGATCTCCCGAATGGGATAGCCGGGCGGCAGGCCCGCTGTGCAGCGACCACGCCGGCGGCATTGGGGCAACAGCCCTGAATCACGCGAAATCGCCATGCACCGGCGGTGGCGGCTGCAACTGGCTGCGCGGGAAGACGACCCGCGCAAGCGTGCCCCGCCCGCCGGGGCTGGCGTCGAGGGTCACCACCGCACGGTGCAGCTCGGCAATTTCCTGCACGATCGGCAGCCCCAGGCCCGAGCCGTCCTCGCCGCTGCCGAGCACCCGGTAGAAGCGCTCGAACACGCGCTCGCGGTCCGCCTCCGCAATCCCGACCCCGGAGTCCTCGACTTCGAGGATGGGCGCTCCCGCGAAGCGCGTGCGCGCGGTCACGCGGCCGCCGCGCGGGGTGTACTTGATCGCGTTGTCGACCAGGTTCTTGACCATTTCCCGCAGCAGGACTTGGTTGCCTTCGACCAGCAGGTGCTGTCCCCCTTCGACGCCGAGGTCGATCTGCTTGGCGCGCGCGCGCGGGTAGAGCTCGAGCGCCACCGTGCGCACCACGGCTTCCAGGTCGACCGGCTCGACCGCATACAGCTTCTCGAAACTGGCCTCGGCACGCGCCAGGGACAGGAGCTGGTTGATCAGGTGGGCGGCGCGGTCAGTGCTTTCGGCGATATGCTCGAGCGACTGGTGCAGCTGTTCCGGATCGGTTTCGTGCAGCGCCAGATCAGTCTGCATCTTCAGCCCGGTCAGGGGGGTGCGCATCTGGTGTGCGGCGTCGGCGATGAAACGCTGCTGGGCCTGCAGGTTCTCTTCCAGGCGGGCCATCATGTCGTTGAAGGCGATGATCAGCGGGCGGACCTCCTCGGGCACGCTGGCCGGCGCGATCGGCGACAGGTCGGTCGGGCGCCGGCGCCGGATCATGCTCTGCAGGCGGCTCAGGGGCGCGATGCCGCGCGTGAGCCCGACCCACACCAGCACGACCGCGAGCGGAATGATGGCGAACTGGGGCAGGAGCACGCCGGTCACCACCTTCGAGGCGAGATCGGTGCGCTTGTTGCGGGTTTCCGCAACCTGCACCAGCACCAGCAGGTCGCGCTCGTCCGGCTCGGGGCGCAGGAAGCGGTAGGCAACCCGCGCTTCCTCGCCGTGGATCACCTCATCGCGGAACAGGACTTCTTCGCCGTAGAGCGTTTCCGGCAAGGGCGGGCGGCCGATTTCGACGTCGCCGGTAAGGATCGAGCCGCCGTGGCTGGCGACCTGGTAATACACCGCGTCGTCCTGGTCGGCGCGGAACAGCGCCCGCGGCGGCGCCGGAAAATGGACCGCCAGTTCACCGTTCTCGACAACCACCAGCCGCGCCAGCGCACGCACGCTGTCGGCCAGGGCGAGGTCATAGGGCTGATTGGCGATGTTGTCGGCGACGTTGTGGGTGACGATGATCGAGATCGGCCACAGGAACAGCAGCGGCGCGAGCATCCAGTCGAGGATCTCGCCGAACAGCGAGTTCGGCGCTGTCCTCTTGCGCCCGCCGCCGGCAACGCGTTCAGGCTTTCGCCGCCGCGCCAGCATCGGGGTTTTCCAGGCAGTAGCCCAGGCCGCGCACGGTGACGATCCGGATCCCGCTGTCCTCGAGCTTCTTGCGCAAGCGATGGACATAGACTTCGATCGCGTTGCTCGACACTTCCTCGCCCCAGCCACACAAGTGGTCGACGAGCTGGTCCTTGCTCACCAGCCGTCCTACCCGCAGCAAAAAGACTTCGAGCAGGCCGATCTCGCGTGCCGACAGGTCCACCACCTGGCCGTCGATCTTGACCACACGGTCGGCCTGGTCGTAGCTCAGCCGGCCGACCTCGATGCAGCGCGGCTGCCCCGTGCCCCGGCGGCTCAGCGCGCGCACCCGCGCCTCCAGCTCGGGCAGCGCGAAAGGCTTGGTCAGGTAGTCGTCGGCGCCCGCATCGAGTCCGCGCACGCGGTCATCGACGCCATCCTGGGCCGTCAGGATCAGCACCGGCTGAACCGACTTGCGTGCGCGCAGGCGCTTGAGCACTTCGATACCGTTCAGCCGCGGCAGGCCCAGATCGAGGATCAGCAGATCGTAGGCCTGCGAGCTGACTGCCGCATCCGCATCGAGCCCGTCGCCCACGTGATCGACGGCACAGCCGCCCCGCCGCAACGCACGGCAGATGCCGTCGGCGATGACCGGATCGTCCTCTGCCAACAAGATGCGCATAGATCAGGACCTATCCCAGAAAGGCCGGATTATCCCATGCTTCGCTACAGAGAGGCATCCGCGGCGCACGCCGTGTGGAGCGCACCAAAAAGGCGAAAGCCCCGCCGAAGCGGGGCTTTCGCCTTTGCAGCAGGCTCCCGGCCGGAGCCGGGAAGCGGGTGGGGTTTTACATGCCCATGCCCATGTCGCCCATGCCACCCATGCCGCCCATCGGGGGCATCATGGGCTTGTCTTCGGCCAGCTCGCCGACCATGCAGTCGGTGGTGAGCATCAGGCCGGCGACCGAGGCGGCGTTCTGCAGCGCGGTGCGGGTGACCTTGGTCGGGTCCAGCACGCCCATCTCGACCATGTCGCCGTACTCGCCGGTGGCGGCGTTGTAGCCGTAGTTGCCCGAGCCTTCGACAACCTTGTTGACCACCACTGAAGCTTCGTCACCGGCGTTGGCAACGATCTCGCGCAGCGGCTGCTCCATCGCGCGCAGCACGATCTTGATCCCGGCGTCCTGGTCGTGGTTGTCGCCCTTGAGGCCGGCGAGGTTGGCGCGGGCACGCAGCAGGGCGACGCCGCCGCCGGGGACAATGCCTTCTTCCACCGCGGCACGGGTGGCGTGCAGGGCGTCCTCGACGCGGGCCTTCTTCTCCTTCATTTCGACTTCGGTCGCAGCACCGACCTTGATCACCGCCACGCCGCCGGCGAGCTTGGCCACGCGCTCCTGCAGCTTCTCGCGGTCGTAGTCGGAAGTCACTTCCTCGATCTGCACCCGGATCTGCTTGACCCGCGCCTCGATACGCTCGGCTTCGCCGGCGCCGTCGATGATGATGGTGTTTTCCTTGCCGATCTCGATGCGCTTGGCCTGGCCCAGGTCTTCCAGGGTGGCCTTTTCCAGGGTCAGGCCGACTTCTTCGGCGATGACCTGGCCGCCGGTGAGGATGGCGATGTCTTCGAGCATGGCCTTGCGGCGGTCGCCAAAGCCCGGGGCCTTGACCGCGCAGGTCTTGAGGATGCCGCGGATGTTGTTCACCACCAGGGTGGCGAGCGCTTCGCCGTCGACGTCCTCGGCGATGATCAGCAGCGGACGGCCGGACTTGGCGACTTGCTCGAGCACCGGCAGCAGATCGCGGATGTTCGAGATCTTCTTGTCGAACAACAGGACGAACGGGTTCTCGAGGATCGCGACCTGCTTGTCCGGGTTGTTGATGAAGTAGGGCGACAGGTAGCCGCGGTCGAACTGCATGCCTTCGACGACGTCGAGCTCATTGTTCAGCGACTTGCCGTCTTCGACGGTGATCACGCCTTCCTTGCCGACCTTGTCCATCGCGTTGGCGATGATGTCGCCGATGTCGGCGTCGGAGTTGGCCGAGATCGAGCCGACCTGGGCGATTTCCTTGTTCGTCGAGCAGGGCTTGGACAGATTCTTCAGCTCTTCGATGGTGGCGATCACGGCCTTGTCGATGCCGCGCTTCAGATCCATCGGGTTCATCCCGGCGGCGACGAACTTCATGCCTTCACGCACGATCGACTGGGCCAGCACGGTCGCGGTGGTGGTACCGTCACCGGCGATGTCAGAGGTCTTGGAGGCGACTTCCTTGACCATCTGCGCGCCCATGTTCTCGAACTTGTCCTTGAGTTCGATTTCCTTGGCGACGGAGACACCGTCCTTGGTCACGGTCGGGCCGCCGAAGGAGCGCTCGAGCACGACGTTGCGGCCCTTCGGGCCGAGGGTCACCTTGACCGCGTTGGCGAGGATGTTGACACCGGCGACCATGCGTTCGCGGGCGGAATCACCAAACTTGACTTCTTTAGCTGCCATTCTTCAGAACTCCTAAAATATTTCCTGTGCATCTGCGCCTGGGCGCCGATGCGCTACCGGGGCGAACCGAATGCGGGAGGTTCAGGCCTCGACCACACCCATGATGTCCTCTTCGCGCATGACGAGGAGCTCTTCACCCTCGACCTTCACGGTCTGGCCGGCGTACTTGCCGAACAGCACCTTGTCGCCCACCTTGACGGCCATCGGACGGACCTTGCCGTCGTCGAGGATCTTGCCGTTGCCGACCGCCAGCACTTCGCCCTGGTCGGGTTTTTCGCCGGCGGAATCGGGGATCACGATACCGCTGGCGGTCTTGCGTTCGGCTTCCAGACGCTTGACGATCACGCGATCGTGCAGGGGACGAATTTTCATCGAGTTCTCTCCTTGTTCGGATTCAATCATGTGATTAAGTGCGGGATTTTCTCCCGCATGAAACTTTCGCAGCCGGCGTGCAGCGCATACAGCCAGCACTGTTAGCACTCACTGCCAACGAGTGCTAATAATAGGGACGCCCCCGGGGGATTTCAAGGGGCTGCCTACGATTCACCCACATCGGCCACCGGACTGGCCCGCACTAGCCCCAGGCGTTATGCTGCGGGCAACGAACTGCGGAGGTTACGCCGATGAGCCCAGTGCCCGCGCTACCGTCCGAGCGCCTTCACACCGCCTGCGACCCTTCCACCTTCGGCGTTGCCAGCACCGCCGAGCTGAGCGACACCGATACCAGCCAGCTGCATCCGCGCGCCGTCGAGGCGGTCCGCCTTGCCCTCGACATCCGGGATGGCGGTTACAACCTCTTCGTCCTCGGCGAGGCCGGCAGCGGGCGCCACGCGCTGATCAGCCACCTCCTCGCCGCCGAGCGCGGGCACGGTCCAGCCGCGGCCGACTGGTGCTACGTGTGGAACTTCAGCCACCCCTCGCGACCATCCATCCTGCGCCTGCCCTGCGGGCGCGGAGCGGGTTTCCGCGATCACATGCAGCGTTTCGTCGAAGAGCTGATCCCGGCGATCGGCGCGGTGTTCGAAAGCGACGACTACCGCGCCCGCATCGGCGCACTGCAGGAAGAGGCCAAGCAGCGCGAGGAGGAGGCACTGCGCGCCCTCGGTGACGAGGCCCGGCGGCTCGGCGTGGCGCTGCTGCGCACTCCGCACGGCTTCGCCTTCATGCCGATGAAAGGCGAGGACGACACCCTCAGCAAGGAGGAATTTGACCAGCTGCCCGAAGCCCGCCAGCAGGAGCTGGGCGAGCACATCAAGGTGCTGCGCGATCGGATGCAGCAGCTGATGAGCGAATTCCCGCGCTGGCGCCGGGAGCTGCAGAAGCAGGTGCGCGAGGCCGGCCAGGACGCGCTCGGCACCACCGTCGGCCACATGATCGACGAGCTCAAGGCGCGGCATGCCGACCTTCCGGCGGTACTCGAACACCTCGACGCGGTACACCGCGACGTCATCGCCAGCGGCGAATCCCTGCGCGCCGCTCCGCATGCCGACGAAGACAGCGAGGGCGTGACCTATTCGGGCACGATCTCGGTGCAGCGCTACCAGGTCAACCTGCTGGTCGAAAACCCCGCCACCGGCGCCCGCCCGCTGGTCTATGAGGACCATCCGACGCTGCAGAACCTGGTCGGACGCATCGACCACGTCGTGCACATGGGCACCCTGGTCAGCAACTTCACCCTGATCCGCGCCGGCGCCCTGCACCGCGCCAACGGCGGCTTCCTGGTGCTGGACGCACTCAAGCTGCTGTCCCAGCCCTACGCCTGGGAGGGGCTCAAGCGCGCACTGATGGCCGACAAGGTGCGCATCGAATCACTCGCCGAACTGGTCGGGGTCACCGGCACGGTGCAGCTCGAACCCGAACCGGTGCCACTCGAACTGAAGATCGTGCTGGTCGGCGAGCGCATGCTCTACTACCTGCTGTCACAGCTCGATCCGGAGTTCCCGGCGTTGTTCAAGATCAACGCCGACCTCGACAGCGAGATCGAGCGCACCGCCGAGAGCAGCGCCCGCTATGCCCGCCTGATCGCCACCCTGGCACGGCGCCAGGGCCTGCGCCCGCTGTCGGCGGCGGCCCTGGCGCGCCTCATCGAACACGCCGCCCGCCTCGCCGGCGATGCCGAACGGCTGAGCACGCGGATCCGGCCGCTGGACGACCGCATGCACGAAGCCGCCCATTTCGCCGCTGCCGCCGGCTCTGCGCTGATCGAGCGCGAACACGTCGAGGCTGCACTCGAGGCCCACCACCGCCGCAACGAGCGCATCGGCCGCCAGTACCTGGATGCGATCCTGCGCGGCCAGATGCTGGTCGACACCAGCGGCAGCCACATCGGCCAGGTCAACGGCCTCGCCGTCGTCCAACTGGGCGAGAGCAGCTTCGCCCATCCGGTGCGCATCACCGCCACCGTGCGCGTGGGCGAAGGCGAGATCGTCGACATCGAGCGCGAGGTGCACCTGGCCGGACCGATCCATTCCAAGGGCGTGCTGATCCTGTCGTCCTTCCTCGCCGCCCGCTTCGGCTGGATGATGCCGCTATCGCTGAAGGCGAGTCTGGTCTTCGAGCAGTCCTACGGCGGCGTTGAGGGCGACAGCGCCTCGCTCGCCGAACTCGCCGCGCTGCTGTCGGCGCTCGCGCGCACGCCGCTGCGCCAGTCGATCGCAGTCACCGGCTCGGTGAACCAGTACGGCGCGGTCCAGCCGGTGGGGGGCATCAACGAAAAGATCGAAGGCTTCTTCGCCCTGTGCACGGCGCGCGGGCTCGACGGCGCGCAGGGGGTGCTGATTCCCCGCGCCAACGTCTGCAACCTGATGCTCCATGCCGACGTGGTCGAGGCCGTGCGCGCCGGGCAGTTCCACGTGTGGGCGGTCGCCGACATCGACGAGGCGCTCGAGTTGCTCACCGGCCTGCCGGCCGGCGCGCCCGGCGAGGACGGAACCATGGCGGAAGGGTCGGTCGGGCAGCGCGCCCTCTCCGGCCTGCAAAAGCTCGCCCGGATGCGGCGCGAGGCCGGTCGCCGGGCGGGCGGCGCCAGCGGCGCGGCGCGGCGGGAAGGCGAAGCCCGCGCGCCCGAGGACAGCCCGGAAAACAGCGCCGGCAAAGACCCCGCCGGCTGAACCGGGCCGGCGCCCGCGCATCGCCGGCCGCCCCTGCCCTCGGTCACGAGCGCGCAAGCGCCCGCTGAGCGGCCGGGGGCGCCGTATCGCTCAGCGATCGACCATCGCCTCGTGCTCGAAGTCGCCTCTCAAGCTCGCTTCGGCCGCATCCACCAGGCGCGGGTGGAAGGTCCGCATGTCGTCGACGAGTTCCTCGAACGGAAAATCGTCGAACACCCCGCGCTCGTTCACATACTCCATGTGGCGCTCGTCGCGCGCGTTGTAAGGATGCATCAGCGAATCGTCGCGGCCGTTGAATTCGAGCGGCTTGACGTCGAAGCGCTCGCACATCTGCAGGTTGAACGCCGGCGTGGCCTTGACCCAGCGCCCCTCCAGATGGAGCGCAACGTAGCCGTGCCAGCGGTACAGGTCGCCGCCGACGAGCTCGCGCAGGCGCTCGGTGCTGAGGTGGTTGCGCACATCGGCGAAGCCCACCCGCGCCGGGATGCCCGCGCCGCGCGCCGCCGCGGCCAGCAGGATGGCCTTCGGCACGCAATACGCGGCCCCCTCGGCGACCGTGCGGCTGGCGATGAAATATTCCCTTCTCATGTAAAAGCGGTAGGGGTCGTAGCGCACGCCGTCGCGCACCGCGTAATACAGGCGCACCGCGCGCTCCACCGGATCGGCGGCAGCGCCGACGGCCTCGTCAATGAAGTCGCGCACGCGCGGATGGTGGAAATCGAAAAAATCGCTCGGGGCCAGATACGCCTGCATATCGTTGTTACTGCTCATTCCTGCTCCTCTTTACTTTCTTCCAGCGTCGGGTAGTCGATATAGCCCTCGGCGCCGCCGCCGTAGAGCTTGTCGGTGCGCAGCGGGTTGAGCGGCGCGTCCTCGCGCAGCCGGCGCACGAGGTCAGGGTTGCAGATGAAGGGGCGGCCGAACGCCACCAGATCGGCCCGGCCGCCGGCGACCGCCTCGATCGCCTCGGCACGGCGATAGCCGTTGTTCACCATCCACGCGCCGGGAAAGCGGCGGCGCAGCGCGTCGTAGTCGAAAACGGGGGCGCCGGCCGGATGGCGGGCACCGCCGGTCTCGCCTTCGATGACGTGGAGGTAGGCCAGGCCAAGCCGCGCGAGCTGCTCCACGACGTAGCCGTAGAGCGCCTGCGGGTCGCTGTCGCGCGGCGTGCTGCCGCCGAAGGTCATCATCGGGCTCAGGCGCACGCCGCAACGGCCGGCGCCGATCTCCGCACTGACGGCCTGCATCACTTCCAGCAGCAGGCGGGCGCGGTTGGCGATGCTGCCGCCGTAAGGGCCGCTGCGGTCGTTGACGCTGTCGCGCAGGAACTGCTCGAGCAGGTAGGTGTTGGCGGCATGCACTTCGACACCGTCGAAGCCGGCTTCGCGTGCGCAGCGCGCGGCGTGGCGGTAGTCGGCGACCAGCCCGGGCAACTCGTCGTCGCGCAGCGCGCGCGGCGTGGAAACATCGACGAAGCCGTCGCGAGTGAAGGTCTGGGTCGGCGCACGCCGGGCGGTGGACGACACCGGCGCCGCCCCTCCCGGCAGCAGCGACACGTGCGAAATGCGCCCGACATGCCAGAGCTGGATCACGATGCGTCCGCCCGCGGCATGCACGGCATCGGTGACCCTACGCCAGGCCGCGACCTGCTCCGGCGTGTAGATGCCCGGCGTGTCGAGGTAGCCCTGCGCCATCGCGCTGATCTGGCTGCCTTCGGCGATGATCAGGCCGGCGCTGGCGCGCTGCCGGTAGTACTCCACGGTCATCGGTCCCGCCAGCTCGCCGGCGGTGGCGCGGTTGCGCGTCAGCGGCGCCATGACGATGCGGTTGGCAAGGTCGAGGTCGCCGACCCGGATGGGGTCGAACAGGGAAGTCATGCATGCGCTCCTTCGGTTGCATGGAAGCCGGCCCTGGCCGGGGCCGAGCCCGCATTGTTCCCTGCCCGGAGCGGATCGTCCACCTCGGAGGACCGGCGCCCCCCGCGGCGACCGGGCCGGGGAAGTGCGTACCGCCGGAAAACGCCCCCGTTCACCGTCCCTTCGCCTGCGCCAGGCGACGGATTCAGTCCCCGCGCGCGGCGAGCCGGGTACGCAGATGGGCGACGAGGTCGTCGATCGTGTTCAATTTCCCGTAGTCGGCCTCGGCGATCTCGACCTGCAGCCGCCCGGCCAGGCCGACCAGGAAGTTGAGCCAGTCCATCGAATCCAGGTCGACCTGCCGGCGCAGAGGCCGGTCGGAGCGCAGCGCCTCCTCGTCCAGTTCGGGTGCAACCGTCTTCAGGGTCTCGATCACGATCGCCCGCAATTCGTCACTGCCCAGTTCGTCACTGCTCAATTCTCCACCGCTCATCACCGCACCTCCCCATCCGCTTCACACGCCGCCCCCGGGGCCGGTTGCGCCGCCTGCAAGGCCTGCGGGTGCTGCAGCAACGCGCGCAACTCGGCCAGGAAGCGCGCACCGTAATGGCCGTCCGAAACCCGGTGATCGGCCGCCAGGCTGGCGACCACCGCCGGGCAGGTCCCGAGGCTGCCGTCTTCGTGCACCCAGGGCCGCACGTCGATCCGGCCGAAGCCGACCAGCGCCACCTGTGGCGGGTAGATCACGCCCACCACCGCCTCTGCGCCCTGCTCGCCGAGGTTGGTCACGGTCACCGTCGGATCGCTCATTTCCGAACTGCGCAGCGAGCCCGCGCGCGCCCGCCGCACCAGATCGGTGAGTTCCTGCATCAGCACCTCGACCGGCTTATGCCCGGCATCGTGCAGCGCAGGAGCGATCAGCCCCCCCTGGCGCAGCGAGATCGCGACACCGAGGTTTATCGCTGCCGACGGCTCGAAGCGGCCGTCGCGGTAGAAGCCGTTCAAGGCCGGGAACTTCCCCAACGCCAGCGCCACCGCTTTCAGCAGCAGCACCGCCATCAGCAGCCGCCCGGTGATCGGCCGCCCGGCATTGGCTTGCGCCAGCCAGGCGCCCGCACGCGCCAGCGGGATGGTCTCGAGCAGGTAGTAGTGCGGAATCTCGCGTTTCGCGCGGCTCATCGCTGCCGCGATCGTGCGTCGGGTTTCGGCCTCACGCTGAGCCGGAACGAGCGGCGGCACCCGCGCAGCGGGGACGGTGAGGTCCCGCCCTCCCGCGCCCCCTGTTTCTGCGCCCGGGGCCGGGCCTTCCCCCTGCGCCGCGGCCTGCTCGACGTCGGCCAGGGTGAGCGCGCCGCCTGCGCCGGTGCCGTGCACCGTGGCCGGATCCACCCCGAGCTCAGCGGCCCGCCGGCGCGCCGCCGGCGAGATGCGCAGGCGCGGCGCTGCCGCCGGAGGTGCCTCGCCCTCCGCCAGCAGGCTCGCCATCACCGTGCCGACCCGGATCCGGGTGCCCGGCACGGCAAGCAGTTCGTGCACCGTGCCCGCCTGCCAGATTTCCACATCCACGGCGGCCTTCGACGTATCGACCACCGCCACCACCTGGCCTTTCTTCACCGTGTCGCCGGGCTGGACGCACCATTCCAGCAGCGTCCCTTCATCCATGTCGGCGCCAAGCGCAGGCAACCTGAATTCAAACACCGAGCACCTCCCCGACCGCGGCGATAATCTTTTCCGGCTGCGGCAGCGCCGCCTCTTCCAACTGTTTCGCATACGGGATCGGCACTTCCGCGCTGCACACCCGCTGCGGCGGCGCGTCCAGATCGTAGAAGCAGCGCTCGACGAGCCCGGCAACCACTTCCGCCGCCAGGCTGCCGCTCTTCCAGCCTTCATCGACCACCACCGCACGATGGGTCCGGCGCACCGAGGCGGCGATCGTTTCCCAGTCCAGCGGGCGCAGCACCCGCAGGTCGACCACTTCGACATCGATCCCGCCCTCGGCCAGCTGCTGTGCCGCCTGCAGCGCCTTGGGCAGGCAGCCGCCCCAGGCGAACACGCTCGCCCGGGTACCGGGCCGACGCACCGCGGCGCGGGTGATGTCGCACGCATCGATCGCTTCAGGCAGTTCGTCTTCGAGGCCGTAGAGCTGCACGTGCTCGAAGATCACCACCGGGTCCGGGTCCGCAAGCGCCGCCGCGAGCATCCCGCGCGCATCGGCCACGGTACCCGGCGCCAGCACCCGGATGCCGGGAATATGGGCGTACCAGTTTTCCAGACTGTGAGAATGCTGGGCCGCGAGCTGGCGGCCGGCGCCGGTCGCCATGCGCAGCACCAGCGGCACCGACAGCTGCCCGCCGGACATGTGGCGCAGCAACGCGGCGCTGTTGACGATCTGATCGAGCGCCAGCAGGCTGAAATTGACCGTCATCACCTCGACGATCGGCCGCATCCCGCCCAGCGCGGCGCCCACGCCGGCACCGACGAACCCGAGTTCGGACAGCGGCGTATCGCGGATGCGCTCGGGGCCGAATTCTTCGAGCAAGCCCTTCGAGACCGCATACGTGCCGCCGTAGCAGCCGACGTCCTCGCCCATCAGGAACACCCGTGGATCCTTCACCAGGGCTTCGCGCAGCGCCGCGCGCAGGGCTTCACGGTAGCTGCTCCTCATGCTCCGGCTCCGGGAGAATGGACGTCCTTCAGCAGATCCGCCACGGCTTCCGGCGCGGCCGCTTCGGCAGACGCAACCGCCGCCTCCACTTCGGCCTGAGCCGCCGCGTCGAGGGCGGAGAAGGCGGCCTCGGTGAGCACGCCCTCCGCCTTCAGGGCAGCAACACAAACCTCGATCGGATCGCGCGCCTTCCAGCGCGCGACTTCGGCCTTGTCGCGGTACAGCTCGGGATCGAACATCGAATGGGCGCGAAAACGGTAGGTCTGCAGCTCGACGAAGAAGGGGCCGCCATCCGCCCGCACCGCTTGCGCCGCCGCCCGCACCGCGGCGCAAACCGCACCCACGTCCATGCCGTCGGCACGGGCAGCAGGCACCGCGTAGCCCGCTGCCTTGGCACACAGATCGGTCTGCGATTCGGAGCGTGCGAGCGCGGTACCCATCGCGTACAAGTTGTTCTCGCAGCAGAACAGCACCGGCAGCCGCCACAGCGCGGCCAGGTTCATCGACTCGTGGAAAGCGCCTTCGGCGACCGCCCCCTCGCCGAAAATGCAGGCCGTCACGCCGGGCCGGCCCTGCAGCCGGTCCGCCAGCGCCAGGCCGACCGCGAGCGGCAGTCCCCCACCGACAATCGCATTACCGCCATAGAAGCGGTGTGCGACATCGAACAGGTGCATCGAGCCACCACGACCGCGCGAGCAGCCCGTCGCCTTGCCGAACATCTCGGCCATGATCGCCTCCATGCCGACCCCGCGCAGCAGCGCATGGCCGTGCTCGCGGTAGGTGGCAACGACGTTGTCCCCGGCCTCCAGCGCATGGATCGTGCCGGTGGCGCAGGCCTCCTCGCCGATATAGAGGTGGAGGAAGCCGCGGATCCGGCCCGTGCCGTAAAGCTCGGCGCACTTTTCCTCCATGCGGCGGATGCGCAGCATGTCGGCGAGCAGGCGCAGCGCCGGGACCGGCGCGGGGTCCGGCGCAGCCCGGGCCTGCCCTGCAGAAGCATCGCGTCCGCTGTTCATGCTCCGGCCTCCAGCGTCGACGTGTCGCCCTCCGGCAGCCCCAGCTCCCGCGCCTTCAGCAGCCGGCGCATGATCTTGCCGCTGCGCGTTCGCGGCAGCACGGCGAGGAAATCGATTTCCTTCGGCGCCACCGCCGCCCCCAGCCGCCGACGCGCATGGCCGAGGAGCTCCATGCGCAGCGCCTCGCCGGGCTCGAACCCTTTTTTCAGCGAGACGAAGGCCTTCACCACCTCGCCGGCAATCTCGTCGGGCTTGCCGATCACCCCCGCCTCAGCCACCGCCGGGTGTTCCATCAGCGCGCTCTCGACCTCGAACGGGCCGATCAGGTGGCCGGCGGACTTGATCACGTCGTCGCTGCGACCAACGAACCAGAAGTAACCGTCGGCGTCGCAGCGCACCAGGTCGCCGCTCAGGTACCAGTCGCCGGCGAAGCACTTGCGGTAGCGCGCCTCGTCGTTCAGGTAACCGCGCAACATCGACGGCCAGCCACGCTTGAGCGCGAGCTCGCCTTCCTCGCCGGGCGTCGTCACCCGCTCGACACTGCCGTCCTCGCGCCGGCGCACGACCGCCGCCTCGACTCCGGGCAGCGGCCTGCCCATCGAGCCGGGCTTGATGTCGAGCGCCGGCAGGTTGGCGATCATGATGCCGCCGGTCTCGGTCTGCCACCAGTTGTCGTGGATCGGATGGCCGAGCACTTCCTTGCCCCACCACACGGCCTCGGGGTTGAGCGGTTCGCCGACGCTGGCGACCAGGCGCAGGCGCGGGAAGGCCTGCTGGTGCGCCAGTTCCGCACCGGCCTTCATCAGCATGCGGATCGCGGTCGGCGCGGTGTACCACACGCTGACCCGCTCGTCGGCGAGGATCCGGTACCAGCGCCCGGCATCGAACTCGGCCTCGTCCACGATCGAGCTCACCCCGTGCACCAGGGGCGCGACGATGCCGTACGAAGTCCCGGTGACCCAGCCCGGATCGGCGGTGCACCAGAAGACGTCGTCGTCGTGCAGATCGAGCGCATAACGTCCGCTCGCCCAGTGGGTCAGGACCGCAGCGTGCACGTGCAGCGCCCCCTTGGGGGTCCCGGTGGTGCCGCTGGTGAAGTGCAGCAGGGCGGGATCCTCGGCCCGGGTCTCGGCCGTGACGAAGGAGTCGGCCGCGCCCGCCATCAGCGCTCCCAGGTCGTGCGTTCCCGGGCCAAGCATGCCCGCCTCCACCGCCCCGCCGCCCTCGCCGACGAGCAGGACGTGGCGCAGCGTCGGCAGCCGGGCACGCATCTTCTCCACCTTGCGTGCATAGAGCAGGTCGGTGGTGACCAGCACCGCACCTTCGCCGAGCCCGATCCGGGTCGCGATCGGCTCCGGGCCGAAAGCGGAAAACAGCGGCGACGCCACGCAGCCGCAGCGCAGGCTGCCCAGCACCGCGACGTACAGCTCGGGAATGCGCCCGGCGAGCACGAACACGCGTTCGCCGCGGCACACGCCGAGGCCGGCCAGGACGTTGGCGAAACGGGCGGTGAGGCGGGCGAGTTCGCCGTAGCTGAGCTCGCGCACCGCGTCCTGACCGAGAAAGCGGAACGCCACCCGCGTGCAGCGCTCGCCGCGGGCATGGCGCTCGACCGCCTCATGGGCGATGTTCAGGCCGCCCCCCGGGAAACCGTCCAGTTCGGCACGCACCGCCGTCCACAAAAAGCCGGCGCAGGTCACCGCGTAGTCGGCGAGATTGGGCGGCACCGCCAGATCGGCGGCGTGCTTGCGGATGACCGCGGAACGATGCATGGACACTGCCCTCCGTTCGTCTCCATCATGCTGCGGCCGGCACAGCCCTGCCGCGGCCATTTCCCGTGCCACGCTATCCCCCGCCCGCAGGAGCCGGCGCCACCATGCAACCGATGGTCAGGATCAGTCCGGCCACCGAAGCTGCGTTTTGCAGCGCGCAGCGCGTCACCTTGCACGGGTCGAGCACCCCCATTGCCACCAGGTCGCCGTATTCACCGCTTGCGGCGTTGAAGCCGAACGCGCCGTCGCCGGCAAGCACGCGCTCGATCACCACCGCGGCATCGAGGCCGGCGTTGGCCACCAGTTGCCGCAACGGCTCCTCGATCGCGCGCTGCACGATGCGCACGCCGCAGTCCTCGTCGTGGCCGGCTCCGTGCAGCGTTTCAAGCACGGCACCGGCGCGCAGCAGCGCGACGCCGCCGCCGGGGAGGATGCCTTCGGCCACCGCGGCGCGGGTCGCATGCAGCGCGTCCTCGACGCGGGCGCGGCGCTCCTTCATCTCGGCCTCGCTGGCCCCGCCCACCTTGATCATCGCCACGCCCCCCGCCAGGCACGCGAGGCGCTGGTCGAGCCCCTCGCGGGCATCGTCCGCGCCGGCCCGCTCCCGCTCGGCGCGGAGCTGGCCGATGCGGGCGTCGATCCGCTCCCGCGTGCCGCAACCGCCGATCAGGGTGCAGGCGTCCTTGTCGACCTCGACCCGCCGCACGTGGCCGAACTGCCCGGCCGTCAGCCCGGCGAGCCCGATCCCGGATTGCGCATCGACCAGCGTCGCCGCCGTCAGCACCGCGATGTCCTCGAGCATCGCGCGCTGCCGCTCGCCGAAGGCGGGCGCCTTCACCGCGCAGGCCTTGAGGGTGCCGCGCAAGGTGTTGATCACGAGCAGGGCCAGCGCATCCCCCTCGATGTCCTCGGCGATCAGCAGCAGCGGCCAGCCCTTGCCCGCCGCCACCTCGAGCGCCGGCAGCAACTCGGTGACGACGGACAGCTTGCGCGCACAGACCAGGACCGCCGCATCCTCGAGCACGACACGCGTGCCGCCCTCGACATTGATGAAGTAGGGCGACAGGTAGCCGCGGTCGAACTGCATGCCCTCGACCACGGTGAGCGTGCTCTCCAGGCCGGAGCCCTCCTCGACGGTGATCGCCCCCTCGTTGCCGACGCGCGCCATCGCATCGGCGATCAGGGTGCCGATCCCTTCGTCGTTGTTCGCCGAGATTCCCGCCACCTGGGCGATCTCCCGCCGTGCCGTGCACGGCCGCGCAATCGCATGCAGCATCGGCACCAGCGCGGCCACCGCCCTGTCGATGCCACGTTTGAGGTCCATCGGGTTGCCCCCGGCGGCCACGTACTTCACCCCTTCACGCACGATCGCCGCGGCCAGCAGGGTCGCCGTGGTGGTGCCGTCACCGGCCACTTCGGAGGTGCGCGCCGCGGCCTCGCGCACCAGATCGACCCCGATGTTCTCGAACGGGTCGGGAAGAGTGATCGCGCGCGCGACGACGACGCCCGAGTTGATCACCACCGGCGGCCCGGATGGCTGTTCCAGGAGCACGGTCCGCGCACACGGGCCGAGTGTTTCCCTGACTGCATTGGCCAGCACATCCACTCCGCGCAGGATGCGCCGATACGCATCGTCACGGAACACCAGCTGTTTCGCCGTCATCGCGATCTCGCCTCCCCTTCATCGGCAACGCCCCCGATCACCCCGGCCCGGTCGCCGCACGCCCTTCCGCTCCGGCCGCGGGCAGGCACGCTCAGCCCGGCACGGGCTTGCGCCCGCACGCCCCGTCGTCCCCGTCCCGTCCGCGATGGCGCCGCAGGCAATCGACGACCTCGTCGTCTTCGACCTGCCCGAAGCGGGCAAAGAACTGCCCCACCGCCTGGAAATCCGCAGGCGCATGCAGGCAGACGAGCTCATCGGCGTAAGGGCGGACCCTCTCCAGGCTGGAGGGGGCCGCAACCGGCACCGCGCACACCAGTTTTTGCGGCCTCCGCGCGCGCACGGCATGGAGCGCGGCGAGCATGGTCGCCCCGGTGGCGAGGCCGTCATCGACGACGATGACGACCCGCCCCTGCGGATCGGCCCCCGCGGCGCCGCCCGAATACAGCGCGCGCCGCCGCCGCAGTTCGTCGAGGCGGCGCGCCTTCTCCGCCGCCAGCCAAGCCGCATCGTCCGCTTCCGGATCGGAGACGAACGCCCTGCCACCCTCGTCGATCGCGCCGATCGCATATTCGGGGTTCCAGCGCGAGCTCAGCTTGTGCACCAGCACCACGTCCAGCTCCCCGTCCAGGGCCTGCGCCAGCGCCGCGCCGATCGGCACCGCCCCGCGCGGAATCGCGAGCACGAGCGGATTGCACCCGCGATAGGGCGCCAGCGCCGCCGCGAGGCGGCCGGCAGCATCGAGTCGATCGCGGAACAGCATCCCGCCCCCCCTCGCCGCCAGTGCAGCGGCATCGGTTGTGATGCTTCACCATAGCCTGCCGATTGCCCCGAGTCAGCGCGCGGAATGCAGAAAACCCCGGTGCGGCAAGGGTCAGCGTCCGCGCTCCGGCTGCAGCAGTTCGATACGGAAGTCGGCCTCGTAGGGCGGGACGTTGCATTCGATGATGTCGGCCGGCGCGATGTCGAGGCGGACACCGGTCACGTCGGCGCGCACCGGCAGTTGCGCGGCGCCACGATCGACGAGGGCGGCGACGCGGATGACCGCAGGCTGCCGCTCCGCCAGGTGGGCGACGGCACGCAGCAGGGAATGCCCGGTAAACAGCACGTCATCGACGACGAGCAGGCCGTATCCGCGCAGATCGAGCGCAGCCTGGGAGGCGTCTTCGCGGAGCAGGGTTTCGGGGTGAAGAAGGCGCAGATCGTCGGCGTAACGCTTGATCTTCAGATCCAGGCGCAGCGGCGCAGGGATGCCGTAACGGCGCGCCATCGCAGCGCCGATGCGGTCGGCCAGCGGCGCGCCCCGGCGCAGGACGCCGACCACCGCGAGCGGCTCACGACCGGAGAACAGGCCGGCGGCCTGACGGGCCATGGCGTCGATCACGGCTTCGAGCCGGGCCGTATCGTAAAGACAGGTGCGCAGGCCGGGCGGTCGATCCATGCTGTCCTCCGCGGGAGGTGATCACTGATCAGGACACCGGCAGAAGCAACTAAACTGACAACAGGCCGGCCGGCGTGCAGATGGAAATTACTCCATTTCGGGCAGGGTTGGCACTCCCGCCGGCAACCGGCCGCCGCATCGACGGGCTCCCGCCCGGGGAGGATGACATGTCCGCCAGCCACACCGCCCTCCAGCCTGATTCCGCAACGTTCGCGCCCCAGCCCGGCGATGCCCTCATCGTCGTCGATGTGCAGCGCGATTTTCTCCCCGGCGGCGCCCTCGGCGTTCCGGGCGGAGACCGGGTCGTCCCGCGCCTGAACCGCTACATCGCACGCTTCGACGAATGCGGACTGCCGGTGATCTTCACCCGCGACTGGCATCCGCCCGACCACTGCTCGTTCCGCCAAGCCGGCGGGCCCTGGCCGCCGCACTGCATCGCCGGCAGCGCGGGCGCCGCGTTCGCCCCCGGGCTCGCAGTCCCGGCCGCCGCCCATATCGTCTCCAAGGCCGCCACGCCCGAGGCCGACGCCTACTCCGGCTTCCAGGGCACCGGCCTCGAAGCGCTGCTCCACGGCCTGGGCTGCCGGCGCCTGTTCGTCGGCGGCCTGGCCACCGACTACTGCGTCCGCGCCACGGTGCTGGACGCGCTCGCGGCCGGTTTTTCCACGGTGCTGCTGGCCGATGCGGTCCGCGCCGTCGACGTCCATCCCGGCGACGGCAAGCGCGCCGAGCAGGAGATGGCCGCCGCCGGTGCGCGGCCGCTGTCGTTCGAGCGGCGGCGCGGGGCACGGCCATGAACGACAGCGCGCTGGTCACCGATCTCTACGAACTGACCATGCTGCAGGCCTATTTCGACGAAGGCATGGGCGCGCGCGCGGTGTTCGAACTGTTCGTGCGCGCCTTGCCGCCGCAGCGCAACTTCCTGGTCGCCGCCGGCCTCGAGCAGGCGCTCGATTACCTCGAGCAGCTGCACTTCACTGCCGACGAACTGGCCTGGCTGAGCGCCAGCGGGCGCTTCAAGCCCGCCTTCCTCGACTGGCTGCGCGGCTTCCGCTTCAGCGGCGACGTCGATGCGATGGGCGAGGGCACGGTGTTCTTCGCCGACGAGCCGATCCTGCGCGTCGAGGCGCCGATCGGCGAAGCGCAGTTCGTCGAGAGCCGGCTCCTCAACCTGCTCAACTTTTCCACCCTGATCGCAACCAAGGCCGCGCGCTGCGTGCTCGCCGCCCCCGGCAAGCTGCTCGTCGACTTCGGCCTGCGCCGTGCCCACGGCGCCGAAGCGGGGGTACTCGCGGCCCGCGCCAGCTACCTCGCCGGGTTTGCCGGCAGCGCCACGGTGCTCGCCGGCCAGCGCTTCGGCGTCCCGGTGTTCGGCACCATGGCGCACGCCTACATCGAGGCGCATGAGCTCGAAACCGAGGCCTTCATGCAGTTTTCGGCATCGCAGCCGAGCCGCGTGACACTGCTGATCGACACCTACGACACCGAAGCCGCCGCAGCCAGGGTCGTTGCCCTCGCTCCGGCGCTGCAGGCGCGCGGCGCCCAGCTGGTCGCGGTGCGGATCGACAGCGGCGACCTCGCTGCCCATGCGCACCGGGTACGCGCCATCTTCGATGGCGGCGGCCTTGCCGAGGTCGGCATCTTCGCCAGCGGCAACCTCGACGAGCACCGCATCGCTGCGCTGCTCGCCGCGGGGGCGCCGATCGACGGTTTCGGCATCGGCACCCAGCTCACCACCTCGGCCGACGCCCCCGCGCTCGACTCGGCCTACAAGCTCCAAAGCTATGCCGGCGTGCCGCGGCGCAAGCGCTCCGAAGGCAAGGCCACCTGGCCCGGCGCGAAGCAGGTGTATCGCCGCTTCGCGGCCGACGGTTCGCTCCTGTGCGACCATGTCACCCTCCTCGGGGAGCCACCGCCCGCCGGGTGCGTCGCGCTGCTCCAGCCGGTGCTGCGCGGCGGCGCGCGCCTGGCCCCGTCCCCGACGCTCGACGCCCTGCGCGGGCATGCCGCCGACAACCTCGCCCGCCTGCCGGATGCCTTGCGCCGGCTGGAAGCGGCCGCGGCGGGCGAGTCCTATCCGGTGCATATCTCGCCGGCGCTGCAGGCATTGGCCGCAGAAGTAGACCGCCGGCCACACTGAGCGGACGCGCGCTAAAAGGGCTCTATGCCGTTTCCAGTGGAAATTGACTTCTCAACAAACATGACGGTAGCGCCCGTAGTCGCGGGGGATGGCCGGCACCAGAGGGTTCTTCGGTAGATGCTCGAGCTTGGACATTCGCAGGTAGGCGATCGCGATGAAGTTCTCGGGATCCCGGAAGCCTCGGGCGGCGGTCTTCGCTTTCTGAAGCAGGCCGTTCATCGCCTCGACGTAGGCGTTGCTGCGCCCGTCGAGCATGCCGTGCACGACACCGCCGAGATGCTCTTTCAACGTGGCCGCCAAGCGCTTGAACGGCTCGAGCCGCGAGCGTCGAGCCCAGCTCATCCACTTCGTCAATGCGCCCAGGGCGAGCTCTTCGCTGTTGCTGTCCCGCGCCTCGCGGTAGACCAGCCGCAGGGCCTGCTTGAGTCGCCAGGCCCGTGCGCTCTTCAGGTTCGAGCGCTGCAGCCAGTGCATCGCCTCGAACTGCGCCCGAGTCCAGCTCGCCGAGTCCTTGCGCATGCCCCACAGCAGTTGGCGAAGGGTCTTCTTGCTATGCACGCCCACCGCCTCGCGGACGGCGGCGGCCGAGCTGCGCATCTCTTCGCGTCGCACCTCATCCATCGCCGCGTTGGCAAGCGCCACGACGTGAAAGCGGTCGTAGCTGATCTGGGCGTTGGGCAGCGACTGACTGATCCCCTTGGCGTACGCCGCGCTCATGTCGATGCAGGCGTGTTCGATGGTGACCGGATCGCCGCCATGCGCGCGCATGTCCTCCGAAAAGGCCCCCAGGGTTTGATGGTCACGACCGGGGCAGGCGAACAGCAAACGCTTGGCCGCCAGGTCATGCACCACGGTGATGTACTGGTGCCCACGCTTGACGCTGGTCTCGTCGATGCCCACGTGGCGCACGCCCGACATGTCGTCCTTGGCTCGCGCCACCTCGACGTAGTGGCGAACCCGCCGCCACAGCCGCTTTGGTGCAACCCGCATCTGATTGGCGGCCTGGCGCACGGGCAATTCCCGGCACAGCGACAGGCCCAGCGCCTCGAACAGCAAGGTGAAGCCACTGCCCTCGCGTGCCCACGGCACCGGCAACTGCGTGGTCTTGCCGCAGCCCGAGCACTGCACGCGCGGCACCTCGGCATGGAGCCAGGCTTCGAACTGGAAGAAGTCCAGGTGTCGCCAACTGCGGCGCACGCGATCATGGATCAACTGCTGCTCGACCCCGCATGCCGGGCAGGTCGCACGTTTGCCGGTGTGCTCGACCTCGAAGTCGATGCGCCGCTTGGCCGTGTTGAGCTCGACCTTGGCGACTTGCCAGGGCGGCTGCAGGCCAAGTGCGGTGGTGAAGAGGGCTTCGATCTGGTTGTTCATCGGGTGCGAGGTCGGCGTCAGTGTCGGGCGGTTGGACCACCGAAGATCATGTTTGTTGAGAAGTCAATTTCCACTGGAAACGGCATAGAGCCGCTAAAAGGCGCGTATTTCGACCGATCGCCCCCTTTCCGGACGCCTTCCGCCACGTGCGGCGGTGGGGATGCTCAGAACGCGATCGCCACGCCGAAGTGCAACCGCAGCCTGCGCTCCCGCTGCCCCCATGCGAGGTCGATCGCCAGCGGTCCGGCCGGACTGCGCCAGCGCGCGCCGATGCCGTAGCCGGCATGCAGGTCGAAGTCCGTGCGCGAGTCGGCGGCATCGCCGGCATCGACGAAGAAGGCTGCCCCCCATTGCGGCTCGAACCAGTGCACATACTCGGCACTGAGCGTGCCCAGATAGCGCCCGCCGACCGTGGCCCCGCCTTCGCGGACGCCCAGGCTCTGGTAGTCGTAGCCGCGCACCGACTGGGCGCCGCCGGCCCGAAAGAGGAAGTCCTGCGGAATGCCTTCGCGGCTGTCGGCGAGGGTGACGCCCCCTTCGGCGCGCAGGATGAAGACATCGCTGCCGCGTACCGGCCAATAACGCACGAAGCGCGAATACAGGCGGACGAAGTCCTGTTCGGCAAGGGCGATTGCCGTGCCGCCGCCGACCTGGAACTCGAGCACATAGCCACGGGTGGGGTCGAGGAGCTGGTCGACGGCCCGCTTCGTCCACGTCCAGTTGGCGGTCAGGGTGTTGCTCGACTGCGCCAGTGCTCCGTCCGGTTCGATCTTTTCATGCTGCAGGCGCAGCGCGAGCCGGGTCTCGATGTCGCCACGGGTTTCGATCCGCGCCGCCCCCAGCGCCTGTGAAGTCACCTTCAGCCCTTCGAGATCGCTGCCCTCGAACAGGGCGCCGAAGCTGTCGCGATGGCGGCCCTGCGGCGGCAGGAAAATGTCGGCGTAGAGGGCGTGGCGGCGCTGCTCCAGGCGCAGGCCGGTGGACAATTCCCAGCCACGCCGGCGCAGGTTGACATCGCGATAGGACGCTTCGACCCGCGCCCCGGTATTGGTCGAATAGCCGGCGCCGACGCCGAAATGCTTCGGCAGCGCCTCGGTCACCTGGACCCGCACCGGCGCCGCCGCGGCCTGCGCCGGGTCACGCTCGATATCGACGATCACCGAACCGAAATGCGGCGTGTTCTGCAGCCCGGTCTGGAAGGCCAGCAGCTGCTCGCGGTCGTACGGCGCACCCTTGCGCAGCAGGCTGTAGCGCGCCACCAGGTCGGCGGGCAGATGCTGCAGGCCTTCGACCACCAACTCCCCGAGGTAGAACGCCGGGCCGCTGTCCACCGTCAGCGTCAGCCGCGCACGCGCGCTGTCGGGGTCGATCTCGGCGCGGCTGCGGGCGATGCGGGCGACCGCGTAGCGGCGCGTGCTGACGGCATCGAGCAGGCCCTGCTTGGCACCGTCCCAGTCCGCCTGGCGGAAAGGCGCCCCCACCGGCAGGCTCCAGCGCGCGCGCAAGGCGTCGAGTTGTTCCTGCCCCGCGCCGTCGGCGGTGACGATCTCGCCCTCGAACGCGATGTCCACCGCGGCGACTTCGGTGCGCGGCCCCGGCTCGACCTCGACCACCCAGCGCGCCGCTTCGCTGCGGTCGATGCGGATGCGGGGGCTGAAATGGCCTTCAGTCGCGAGCAGATCGGCAATTTCACGCCGGGCACGGCGGATCATCGCCGCGCGATCGGCCGCTTCGTCGGGGAGGATCAGTCCTGCGCGGTCGAGCAGGCGCACGTGACGCTCGAGCAGCGGCCTCACCCCGTCCGGGGCATCGAGCCTGACCGCCAGCGCCTGCTGCGCCTGGACCGCCCCCCCCACGCCAGCCGCGGCCACGGACAGCGCCAGCGCCAGCGCACGCAGCCATCGGCACGGTACGGACACGGCCACTGTCCGCCCCTCGCTCAGGGCTCGCGGTGGTATCCGCTCACCCGCTCGACCTCGTTCTTCGAGCCGAGGATCACCGGCACGCGCTGGTGCAGCCTCACCGGCTGGACATCGAGGATGCGCTCGCGCCCGGTGGTGGCCGCCCCCCCGGCCTGCTCAACCAGCATCGCCATCGGATTGGCTTCGTACATCAGGCGCAGCTTGCCGCCCTGGTGGCGGCACTTCTCGTCCATCGGATACATGAACACGCCGCCGCGGGTGAGGATGCGGTGCACGTCGGCCACCATCGACGCCACCCAGCGCATGTTGTAGTCCTTGCCCAGCGGGCCGGCCTTGCCCTGCACCATCTCGTCGACGTAGCGCTTGAGCGGAGCCTCCCAGAAGCGCGCGTTCGAAGTGTTGATCGCGAACTCGTGGGTGTCGGCCGGAATCGTCATGTAGGGCTGGGTGTAGATGAAGCTGCCCATCTCGCGGTCGAGCGTGAACGCATGCACGCCCTTGCCTACGGTCAGGACGAACTGGGTCGAGGGGCCGTACACCGCGTAGCCGGCAGCGACCTGCTCGCGCCCCGGCTGGAGGAAGCTGCCCTCGGTGGGCTCGGCCTCGCCCGGCGGATTGCGCAGCACCGAGAAGATGGTGCCGACCGAAATATTGACGTCGATGTTCGATGAGCCGTCGAGCGGATCGAACAGCAGCAGGAAGCCCCCCTTCGGATAGTCGAAGGGGATCTGGTGCACGGTCTCGACCTCTTCGGAGGCCATCGCGGCGAGATGGCCGCCCCATTCGTTGGCCTGCAGCAGGATCTCGTTGGCGATCACATCGAGCTTCTTTTGCGCCTCGCCCTGAACGTTGTCGGTACCGGCTTCGCCGAGCACGCCGGCGAGTGCACCCTTCGAGATATTGACGCTGATCGCCTTCACCGCACGTGCGACGACCTCGATCAGCAGGCGCAAGTCAGCGGTGATGCGGCCGGCACGCTGCTGCTCGATGAGGAACTGGGTAAGGGTGACACTGCGCATGAGAAACTCCCGGAAGGCGGACTTTACGGACAGGGGCGAATTATCGCGGTTCCGCGCCGCGAGCGCACGGCTTTAAGACAGCCTGCGGTTTCACCGCGGGCGACGAGCGGTTATCATCGACGCCTGCGTCGCACCGCTGCGGCAAGATCCGGCTCCGGGCTGCGCCAGCATCCGCCGGCCGCTCACCCCGCACGCGCAGCCACCGTCCGTTCCCAACCCGGCTTCCCAACCCACCGCACCCCGACCTTACATGCACGTCATGGTTCTCGGCGCCGGCCTGTCCGGGGTCACGACCGCCTGGTATCTGCAGCAGGCCGGTTTCGGCGTCAGCATTGTCGACCGCCAGCCCGGGCCGGCGCTCGAAACCAGCTTCGCCAACGGCGGGCAGATCTCGATCAGCCACCCCGAGCCGTGGGCCAACCCGGGGGCACCGCTGCAGGTGCTGCGCTGGCTGGGGCGCGACGACGCCCCGCTCAAGTTCCGTCCCACCACCGACCCCGCACAGTGGTGGTGGGGCGCGCGTTTCCTGCTCGAGTGCCTGCCCACCCGCGCCCACCGCAACACCGCGGCGATCGCCGCGCTGGCGCGCTGGAGCAGCGCGCGCCTGCACGAACTGCGCGCGCGCACCGGGCTGCAATACGATCAACTCGAACGCGGCATCCTGCATCTGTTCCACTCTCCGCACGAGTTCGCCCAGGCGCCGGCACGCGCCCGTCAGCTGGAGCTGCTCGGCATCGAGGCCCGCGTCTGCAGCCGCACTGAGTGCCTTGCCATCGAACCGGCGCTCACGGCCGGGGCGGGAACGCTTGCCGGCGGCCTGTTCGCTCCCGGCGACGAGTCGGGCGACGCCTTTCGCTTCACCCGGGAGCTCGCTGCGCGCGTACGCGAAAACGGCGCCGACCTGCACTGGGAATGCGATATCCGCCGCCTGACGGGCGGCTCTGGCACGCGCCTCGAGGGCGTTGAGGTGTGCGATGCAGAAGGACGCCAGCGGACCCTCCGCGCCGATGCCTACGTCATCTGCCTGGGGAGCTACGGCCCGCGCTTGGTCGCGCCGCTGGGCGAGCGCCTGCCGATTTATCCGGTCAAGGGCTATTCGATCACCGCTCCGCTGCTCGATGCTGCGCGGGCACCGAGCGTCAGCCTCACCGACGAATCGCGCCGCATCGTGTGCTCGCGCCTGGGAGATCGCCTGCGCGTCGCCGGCACCGCAGAGCTGAACGGCTTCGACACCCGCATCCGCAACGAGCGCATCCGTCCCATTCTGGAATGGGTAAAGAGCCGCTTTCCGGGCGCGATCGACGAGCACCAGGTCGAGCCCTGGGCCGGGCTGCGCCCGGCCACCCCGGGCAACCTTCCGGTGATCGGCCGCGGGCGGGCGCCGAACCTGTGGTTCAACACCGGGCACGGCACCCTGGGGTGGACCCTGGCCTGCGGCTCGGCGGCGGCGCTCGCCGAGCTGATGCGCGGACGCCCGGCACCGGTCAGCTTTCCGTTTCGCCTTCCGCGCTGAGCACGGCGCAGGCGCAGCCGCGTGCGCCGCCCGCCGCATCGAGCGGTGGCGTGCAGGTCCCGCTGGCGACGTCGAAACCGATGCTCGCGAGGTGGAAGGCGAGCGCCGCGTCCATGCCATTGACATGATTGCGGAACCACACCGGCAACTCTTCGATCAGGCGCCGGGCGAAGAACAGGTCGCCGCGCGCCATGCGCTGGCGCACGTCCTGCATCACCGCCAGCACGCGATCGTGCTCGGCGCGGTGGCAGCCGGGGAAATCGACCGCCTCCATCCAGCCGTTTTCGAGGTCGAAATGCGCCTTCGCCTGCGCGACCAGCGTGTCGAACCGCGCCAGCAGGTCTTCCGGCGCGGCCGCGAGGAGCGCGTTGTAACTGGCGACGAATTCGCGATGGGTGTCGTCCATCGGCGCAAGATCGTTCTCGAGTTCGTCGCTCCACACCAGGTCCGGCATGTGCCTCTCCTTACTTCACGACCTTCAGATGACTCCCGCGCGCGGGGCGCGGAGCTTCGGGCGACGGCGTTTCACTGCGCTCCTGCGCCAGTTCGGCGCTGACCTCGGCCATGTCTTCGGCCGGCGCCCCACCAGCCTCGCCCTCCTCGGGCTCGAACGCCATGCCCTGGCCGTTTTCGCGCGCATAGATGGCGATCACGTTCGCCACCGGGATCAGCAGCGAATGGGCGGCGCCGCCGAAGCGCGCCTGGAAGGAGATGGTGTCGTTGTCCATCTGCAGCTGGGAGGTCGCATCGGGCGAGAGGTTCAGCACCAGCTGCCCGTCGCGCGCGTAACCGGGGGGAACCCGCGTGTGCGCATCCACCCTGATCGCGAGGTAGGGCGTGAACCCCTGGTCGACGCACCACTCCCAGATGGCGCGCAGCAGATAAGGCTTGGTCGAAACAGTCGTCATCGGATCTCCATTGAGGAGGCGGGGCACGCCCGGGCCCCCGCCCTCCCCGCTCCAGGTCGGCCCCTCAACGGCGCATGACCTTTTCGGACGGCGTCAGCGCATCGATGAAACCCTGCCGGCTGAAAATGCGTTCGGCGTACTTCATGAGCGGCGCGGCGGCTTTCGGCAGCTCGATGCCGTAGTGCTCGAGGCGCCACAGCAACGGCGCGATCGCGACGTCGAGCATGGAAAATTCGTCGCCCAGCATGTACTTCTGCTTGGCGAACACCGGCGCGAGCTGGGTCAGGTGGTCGCGCACGTGGACCCTCACCTTGTCGACGCCTTTCTGCGCCGCCTCGAGCGCCTCGAGATGGGTGAACAGCTCCTGCTCGAACGTGTGCAGCAGCTGGCGTGCGCGCGCGCGCATGATCGGGTCGGGCGGCATCAGCTGCGGATGCGGGAAGCGCTCGTCGATGTACTCGTTGATGATGTTGGACTCGTACAGCACGAGGTCGCGATCGACCAGCACCGGCACCCGGTTGTAGGGGTTGATGACGGCGATGTCTTCAGGTTTGTTGTAGAGATCGACGTCGATGACCTCGAAGTCCATCCCCTTTTCGAACAGCACGATCCGGCAGCGGTGACTGAATGGATCGGTCGTGCCGGAATACAGGTTCATCATGATGTTGCCACTCCGGAATTCAAAAGCAAAAGCGCACCACGCGGCTTCGCGTGGTGCGTCTGAGGTCGGGCCGCGCTAGACGGCCTTGCGGCCCGCCGCGAAAAGGATCAATGAATGTCCTTCCAGTAGTTCTTCTTCAGCGCATAGCTGAGCACGAACAAGCCGGCGAGGAAAATCAGCACCACGGCACCGATCGACTTGCGCTTTTCTGCCACCGGCTCCCCCATCCAGACCAGGAAGGACACCAGATCGGCCACTGCCTTGTCGTATTCGGCAGGCGCGAGCAGGCCCGGCTTGGCAAGCGAGAGGTCGACCTTCTTGCTGCCGTCGGCATTTTCGGTGACCGTTGCCGCCTGTTCGCCCTGCAGCTGCCAGAACACGTGCGGCATGCCGACGTTTTCGAAGACGACGTTGTTCCAGCCGCTCGGCCGCTCCGGGTCGCGGTAGAACTGGCGCAGGTAGGTATACAGCCAGTCCGCGCCGCTGCCGAACTCGGAGGCGCGCGCGCGCGCCACCAGGGTCAGGTCGGGCGGTGCCTTGCCGAACCAGGCCTTGGATTCGGCCGGGCGCATCGCGATCTTCATCAGGTCGCCGATGCGCTCGCCGGTGAACATCAGGTTGTCGCGGATCGCCTGCTCGGACAGGCCGATGTCCTGAAGCTGGTTGTAGCGTGTGAAGCTGGCGCTATGGCAGTTCAGGCAGTAATTGACGAACAGCTTGGCGCCGTGCTGCAGCGCGGCCGGATCGTTGCTCACCGGCGCCTTGTCGAGGTGCAGGACTGCGCCGGCAGCCAGCGCGAGGGCCGGAGCGAACAGCAGTGCCGCCGCGGCGCGCTTGATCAGGTTCAGTAGACGCATCTTCATTTGAAAGTCACCCTTTCCGGTTCGGCCTTGCACTTGTCGAGCTTGCTGTACCACGGCATCAGCAGGAAGAAAGCGAAATACAGCACCGAGCAGATCTGCGACACCAGGGTGCGACCCGGAGTCGGGGGCAGCACGCCGAGGTAACCCAGGATGAAGAAGCACACCACGAAGACGGCCACGGCAAGCTTGAAGATCGGCCCCTTGTAGCGGATCGACTTCACCGGGCTGCGGTCGAGCCAGGGCAGGAAGGCGATGATCACCACCGACGCCCCCATCGCCACCACGCCCCAGAACTTCGCATCCAGCCCGAACAGCGGATAGGTGACCGCGCGCAGGATCGAGTAGAACGGGGTGAAGTACCACACCGGCGCGATGTGCGGCGGCGTCGTCAGCGGGTCGGCAGGGAGGAAGTTGTTGAACTCGAGGAAGTAGCCGCCGGCTTCAGGAGCGAAGAACACCACCGCGCTGAAGAAGAACAGGAAGGCGACGACGCCGACGATGTCCTTCACCGTGTAGTACGGGTGGAACGGGATGCCGTCGAGCGGGATGCCGTTGGCGTCCTTCTTCTTCTTGATCTCGACCCCGTCCGGGTTGTTCGAACCGACTTCGTGCAGCGCCACGATGTGGGCGACGACGAGACCGATCAGCACCAGCGGCACGGCGATGACGTGGAAGGAGAAGAAACGGTTCAGGGTGGCGTCGGAGACGACGTAGTCGCCGCGGATCACCAGCGACAGGTCGGGACCGATCACCGGGATCGCCGAGAACAGGTTCACGATGACCTGGGCCCCCCAGAACGACATCTGCCCCCATGGCAGCAGGTAGCCCATGAAGGCCTCGGCCATCAGCACGAGGAAGATCAGCGTGCCGAAGATCCAGATCAGCTCGCGCGGCTTGCGGTAGGAACCGTAGAGCAGGCCGCGGAACATGTGCAGGTAGACGACGATGAAGAACGCCGACGCCCCGGTCGAATGCAGGTAGCGGATCAGCCAGCCGCCGGGCACTTCACGCATGATGTATTCGACGCTGGCAAAGGCCACCGGCACACCGGAAGCGTTGAGCGAGGCGTCCGGCTTGTAGTGCATCACCAGGAAGATGCCGGTGAGGATCTGGATCACCAGCACCAGCAGGGCGAGCGAGCCGAAGAAATACCAGAAGTTGAAGTTCTTCGGCGCGTAGTACTCGGACAGATGCGCCTTCCAGGTCGAGGTGAGCGGAAAACGCTCGTCGATCCAGTCGAGCACGGCTTGGGATTTGGTTGTCATCGCTTATGCCTTCCCGTCTTCGCCAACAAGAATGGTGGTGTCCGCGAGGTAGTGGTGCGGCGGGATTTCGAGGTTGTCCGGCGCCGGCATGCTGCTATAGACGCGGCCGGCGAGATCGAAGATCGAGCCATGACAGGGACACAGGAAGCCGCCCGGCCAGTCGGCGCCCATGCCGCTTTCGGCGCCCATCTTGAATTTCTCCGACGGCGAACAGCCCAAGTGGGTGCAGATGCCGACCGCGATCAGGTATTCGGGCTTGATCGAGCGGTGCTTGTTCTGCGCGTAGGCCGGCTGCATCGGCTTGGCCGAATCCGGGTCGCTGACCCGGCCCTCGGTCTGCTCCAGCGAAGCCAGCATCTCGGGCGTGCGCCGCAGGATCCAGACCGGCTTCCCGCGCCACTCCACCGTCATCATCTCGCCCGGCGCGAGCTTGCTCACGTCCACTTCGACCGGTGCCCCGGCTGCCTTGGCGCGCTCGGACGGCGTCAGGCTGGCGACAAACGGCACCGCGGTCGCCACCGCAGCGACGCCGCCCGCGGCGGACGTCGCCAGCAGCAGGGTGCGGCGACTGCTGTCCATCTTTTGATCAACGCTCATGACCCTCTTCCCAGAAAGGAAACCTCGAAAGACTCGGATACGAAAATAATCGGCGGATTATAGCGAAGACGCTGCAGCAGAGAAAGCGCAAAGCCGGGATTACCTGCAGGAACAAGGCTTTCCGGGCCAAGACCGCGCCAAAACAGCCCTCCTGCGGGCACGGTTTTTCTGCACTGCAGCACCCCGCACTCAGAGTGTTCTGCGCTCGGCCAGGGCCTGGGCGATGGTGCCGGTGTCGGTATGCTCGAGCTCACCGCCCACCGGAACGCCGCGCGACAGCCGGGTCACCGCCACCCCGCGTGCCGACAGCAGCGCACCGACGGTGTGCGCGGTGGCTTCGCCTTCGTTGGTGAAGTTGGTCGCCAGGATCACCTCGCGCACACCGTCCTCGGTCGCGCGCGCGATCAGCTTGTCGAGGCGTAATTCGCGCGGACCGATGCCATCGAGCGGAGACAGGCGCCCCATCAGCACGTAATAAAGGCCGCGGTACGCCTGGGTCTGCTCGATCATCGCCAGATCGGCGGGCATTTCGACCACGCACAGCAGCGCGCCATCCCGTCGCGGATTGGCGCAGCGCGGGCACACCGCCTCCTCGGTGAAGCTGTTGCAGCGCTCGCAGTGGCGCAGCACTTCAAGCGCGCGGGTGAGCGCCTGCCCGAGCCGCGCCGCGCCGCGCTGGTCGCGCTGCAGCAGGTGGTAGGCCATGCGCTGGGCGGACTTCGGCCCCACTCCCGGCAGGCAGCGCAGCGCCTCGATGAGCTCATCGAGGCTGGAAGGCATCATGCCGCGCCTCCGCTCAGAACGGCAGCTTCATGCCCGGCGGCAGGTTCAGCCCGGCGGTGACGCTGGCCATTTTCTCCTGGGTGGCGGCCTCGGCCTTGCGCACCGCATCATTGAGTGCGGCGGCGACGAGGTCTTCGAGCATTTCCTTGTCGTCCATCACCGAATCGTCGATCGACACCCGGCGCACATCGTGCTTGCAGGTCATCTGGACCTTGACCATGCCGGCGCCGGCCTGGCCCTCGACTTCGATCGAAGCCAGCTGGTCCTGCATCTTCTTCATGTTTTCCTGCATCTGCTGGGCCTGCTTCATCAGGCCGGCGATACCACCTTTCATCATCATGCATTCTCCGTTGAGTCAGTCGGAATGAGTGGATCGAAAAGGAAATGACGACAATCCGGCGTCCTTCCCTGCCCCTTCACCGGGCAGCCCGCGGCAACGGGGGCTCACAGGGGCTTCACCGTACTCTCGACGAGCGTGGCGTCGAAACGTTCGATCAAGTCGCGCACCAGGGGATCGGCCTCAAGCGCCGCAACGGCCTCGGCATGACGCGCCCGGCGTTCGATCGCGTCGCGCTGCGCGGGCGTCTCACCAGCGATGTCGCCAATGTCGATCCTGAGCTTCAGGCTGTGCCCAAGAGCCCCCGAGAGCTGGTCCTGGAGGCGGTCGAGGGCACCGCGGTTCATGTCCAGCAGGTGACGATGACCGACCGCCAGACGCAGATCGAGACTGTTCGCATCACTGCGGACCCACTCGCAATGCTGCGCCAGTTCGCGCACCAGGCCGCTGAGCTCAAGCGTCCGGATCAGTCCGCGCCAGTCGCCCTGCGCCAGCAGCGCGGCAGCTTCGCCCGGCAGCGGCGTTTGCACGGCGGGCACCGGGCGGGGGGCAACGGCGGCGGCCGGCTCGAGCGGGGGCGGCGAAGCTTCCGCTAACGGCGGGGAGGAGGCGCCGGGCCAGGCCGGCTCGCGGCTTCCGCTTCCGCTTCCGCTTCCGCTTCCGCTTCCGCTTCCGCTTCCGCTTCCGCTTCCGCTTCCGCTTCCGCTTCCGCTTCCGCTGTCGACAGCGTAAGCCTCGGGCGGAAGGTCCTCCCATGGCGGCACGTCATGCGTCGAGGCCGGCGCGGGCAGGCCTGCAGGAGCAGGCCCATCACCCGCCGCTTCCTGCCCGAGCGGCGCCGCTGCGGGCGAACGCGGAGCGGCAGGCATTGCCGCAGCAGGCGGGCCGTTCCGGCCAAGCCCCTGCCCCTCGCCCCGGGGCAGCACCGGGGCTGGCGCCGCAGGCTGCGGCGCTCCAGAAGCGGGCGTGGGCGCCGTCCGGGCGCGGCCGCTGCCGCCGGGGGCGAGGCCGGGCCCGCCGAGCGCCTCCGGCTGCTCCGGCCGGAACGCGTGCAGGCGCAACAGCGTCATCGTGAAGCCGGTGTACTCGTCCGGCGCCAGCGCCAGTTCGTCGCGACCGTGGATCGCGATCTGGTAGCCGAGCTGGAGGTATTCGGCGTCGAATGCGGCGGCATGGCCCGCGATCCGGACCCGCTCGGCCTCGTCGGCGATCGCCTCGGGAGCGAACTGGGCAAGAGCGATGCGATGCAGCAGCGTCGCCAGAGTCTGCAACGCGGCATCGAAAGACAGGCTGCGCGCTTCCATGCCGTCGGCGACCGCGAGCAGCGCGGGCACGTCGGCGGCGGCGAGCGCATCAAGCACCGCGTACAGGTGGTCGTCGCCCACCGTGCCGAGCATGTGGGTGACCTGCTCTTCCCCGACCTTGCCAGCACCGTGCGCAATCGCCTGGTCGAGCAAGGAGAGCGCATCGCGCATCGAGCCCGCCGCCGCCTTCGCCAGATGGCGCAGCGCGCCCGGCTCGAACGGCACCGCCTCGGCCTCGAGGATGCGGCCCAGGTGATCGACGATGTGTCCCGGCGGCATCTGCTTGAGGTTGAACTGCAGGCAGCGGCTCAGCACCGTCACCGGGATCTTCTGCGGATCGGTGGTGGCGAGGATGAACTTGACGTGCTCGGGCGGCTCCTCCAGCGTCTTCAGCATGGCGTTGAAGGCATGCCCGGTGAGCATGTGCACTTCGTCGATCATGTAGACCTTGTAGCGCCCCTGCACCGGCGCATAGACGGCCTTGTCGAGCAACGCCGCCATGTCGTCGACGCCGCGGTTGGAGGCGGCGTCCATCTCGACGTAGTCGGGGAAGCGGTCGGCGTCGATCGCGCGGCAGGCGTCGCACACGCCGCAGGGCTCGGCGGTGACGCCGGTCTCGCAGTTGAGCGCCTTGGCGAGGATGCGGCTGATCGTGGTCTTGCCCACCCCGCGGGTGCCGGTAAACAGCCAGGCGTGATGCAGCCGCCCGGTGGCGAGCGCATGCGACAGCGCGCGCACGACGTGCTCCTGACCGACCAGCGTGGCGAAGGATTTCGGCCGCCACTTGCGCGCGAGGACCTGATAGCTCATGGCGGGCGATTCTAGCAGAGCAGCGGGCATCGGCCGCGGCCAATCGCCCGACAGCCCTTTGCGCCCCATGCCCCCGGCAATCCAGTGGCTATATCACAAACCAATACCTATTGTTGACTCGTCGGCAGGGAACTTCCGGCCCGCCGTGCAGGCCAACGCGATGACAAGGCAGGGAGGCCAGGATGGAACAGACCCGCAAGGACATGCCCTCTTCCGGCAGCCATCATGCCCCGGCAACGGGGCGGCTGACGGCGGAAAACGCGGCCCAGCGCGCAATCGCCGACCTGCTCGCCGAAGCCGACATCGAACTCGGCGGCGAACGCCCCTGGGACATGGTGATCCACCATCCGCAGACTGCCGAGCGCATCCTCGCCCGCGGCAGCCTCGGCCTGGGCGAAAGCTACATGGAAGGCTGGTGGGACTGCGCCCGCCTGGACGAGTTCATCGCCCGCGTGCTGTTCGCCCGTCTCGACGAGAAAGTCGGCACCAGCGCGCTGCGGGTGCAAGGCATTCGCGCCCGCCTGTTCAATTTGCAGAGCCTGCGCCGCAGCTGGCAGGTCGGCGAACTGCACTACGATCTGGGCAACGACTTCTTCGAAGCCATGCTCGACGGCCACCTCGCCTACACCTGCGGCTACTGGGCGCAGGCTGGCACGCTGGAAGAGGCGCAGACCGCCAAGCTCGACCTGATCTGTCGCAAGCTCGGCCTCGCGCCCGGCATGCGCCTGCTCGACATCGGCTGCGGCTGGGGCAGCCTGATGAAATTCGCCGCCGAGCACTACGGCGCCGAATGCGTCGGCCTCACCATCTCGCGCGAGCAGGCCGAGCACGGCCAAGGCCGCTGCGCCGGGCTGCCGGTCGCCTTCCGCCTGCAGGACTACCGCCAGTTCAACCGCGGCGGCAGCGAACGCTTCGACCGTATCGCCTCGGTCGGCATGTTCGAGCACGTCGGCGCCAAGAACCACGGCGCATTCTTCGAGATGGCGCGGCGCAGCCTGAACGAGGACGGTCTGTTCCTGCTCCACACCATCGGCAAGAACCTGCGCCGCACCCCGACCGACCCCTGGATCGACCGCTATATCTTCCCCAACGGCGACCTGCCCTCGCTCGGGCAGATCGCCGACGTCTCCGAGGACGGCTTCATCATCGAAGACGTGCATAACTTCGGCGCCGACTACGACCGCACCCTGATGGCCTGGTACGCGCGCTTCGAAGCCGCCTGGCCGCAGTTCGCCGCGCGTTACGGCGAGCGCTTCCGCCGCATGTGGCGTTACTACCTGCTCGCCTGCGCCGGCACGTTCCGCGCGCGCAGCAACCAGCTGTGGCAGATCGTCATGTCGCCGCGCGGCGTCGCGGGAGGCTATCGCCGCCCCGGGTGAGCGCCCGCACCGGGCAACGACCCTACCCGCCCGGCGCCCAGGACGCGATGCTGTTCGTGGGCAAAAAAGCCGAAGGGCACCCGCGAGAGGGTGCCCTTCGGCTTCGATGTCCAGGGTGGCGAGCCCGACCCCCGGCACTTGCAGGGAGCGGCTGTGGCTGCTGCCTTCCGGCCCTGACCAGGTTCACCGCGCTGCAATGCGGGGAGACCCGCCACGGCCGGCATTGTAGCAGCACCGCTGCCGCCGCGGGATGCCGGATCGCGCGGCGCAACCGATATACTGCGGATTCCCCACCTCCGGACACGCCCTGCCATGACTCCGCAACGCCTGCTTGCCCGCTACGGCAGCGAATCCGCCCCTGCCACCGACACCCTCAACCCGTTCATCGAGCACCTGCTCGAGCATCGTTCGGTACGCTCCTTCCTTCCCGACCCGGTCTCCGACGCCCAGCTCGCCGCGATCATCGCCGCCGCCCAGTCGGCCGCCAGCTCGTCCAACCTCAACGTCTGGAGCGTCGTCGCCGTGCGCGACGCGGCCCGACGTGAAAAGCTGGCCGAGCTCGCCGGCGGCCAGGCTCACGTCCGCGAAGCACCGCTGCAGCTGGTGTGGCTCGCTGACCTCGCCCGCCTGCGCCGGGTCGCCACCGCCCTCGAACGCCCGTCCGCCGGCCTCGACTACCTGGAGATGTTCCTCACCGGCGTCATCGACGCCGCGCTTGCCGCACAAAACGCCGCCGTCGCTGCCGAATCGCTCGACCTCGGCATGGTCTATATCGGCGGCATGCGCAACCACCCGGAAGAAGTCGCCCGCCTGCTCGAGCTGCCGCCCGAAGTGTTCGCGGTGTTCGGCATGTGCGTCGGCACCCCCGACCCGGCGCGGCCCGCCGCGGTCAAGCCGCGCCCGCCACAGTCGGTGGTGGTGCACCACGAGACCTACTCGCAGCCCGTCCAGGACGACGGCGTCGAAACCTACAACCGCACGATGGCGCAGTTCTACGAGGCACAGCAGATGAAAGTGCATGGCAGCTGGGCGGTGCACTCGGTCAAGCGCATTGCCGGCCCGGAAACCCTGTCCGGCCGCGACCGCCTCGTCGAGGCCCTGCACACCCTCGGCTTCGGGCTCAAATAGGCGCAGGCACCTTCCCCGGCCCCGCGGCCACTCCGGGGAACGATGCGATGACGCACGACCAGCTCCTGATCCTGGCGATCCTTTGCGCCACCGTCGCCCTGTTCCTGTGGGGGCGCTGGCGCCACGACATGGTGGCTGCGGGTGCGCTGCTGGCCTGCGTCCTGGCGGGCCTGGTCGAACCGGCCGTAGCCTTCGCCGGCTTCGGCCATCCGGCAGTGGTCACCGTCGCCTGCGTGCTGGTGCTGAGCCGCGGCCTGCAGAATTCGGGCGCGATCGACGTCCTCACCCGCAGTGCGCTGCCCGCCCATGGCGGACCGACCGCGAGCATCGCCGCGCTGAGCGTGCTCGCCGCCGTGCTCTCGGGCTTCATGAACAATGTCGGCGCGCTGGCCCTGCTGATGCCGGTGGCGATCCAGCTCGCCGGCCGCCTCGGGCTGCCGCCCGGCAAGGTGTTGATGCCGCTCGCCTTCGCCTCCATCCTCGGCGGCACCACGACCCTGATCGGCACCCCGCCCAACCTCATCGTCTCCGGTTTCCGGGCAAGCCAGACCGGGGCGGGCGGCTTCGCGATGTTCGACTTCACCGCCGTCGGCCTGCCGCTCGCCCTCGCCGGGCTCGCCTTCATCGCCCTGCCCGGCTGGCGGCTGGTACCGGCGCGAGCGCAGCCCGGTGCGGCCGGCTTCGATACCGGTGCCTACCTTACCGAGGCGCGCGTGCCCGAAAGCAGCAAGGCTGCCGGGATGCGCCTGCGCGAAGTCGAGGCCGAGCTCGACGAGGCCGGTGTACAGGTGGTCGGCCTGGTACGCAACGAGGTGCGGATGATCGCACCGAGCGGTGGACGAATCGTCCGCGCCGGCGACATCCTCGTCATCGAAGCCGAAGTCGAAACCCTGCCCGGCGTGCTCAGCCAGCTCGGGCTGGAGCTCGCGGAAGCTCATCCGCCGAACGTGGAGGAGGGGCAGGAGGGCGCCGACGAAACCGCCCCGCCATCCGCGCGCGGCACCCGGCCGGACCCCCTGCCCGGAGCCGGCAAGGACCCCGAGCGCAGCGACGAGCTGATGCTGATGGAGCTCGTCGTGCGCCCCGAATCGGCCCTCGCCGGGCGCTCGGCCAGCGACATCCTGCTGCGTTCGCGCTACGGCCTGAACCTGCTCGCGGTGTCGCGCGACGGCGCACGCGCCAGAGCGCGGCTGCGCACGCTGAAGATCCGCCCCGGCGACCTGCTGCTGATGCAGGGGGACGCCGACACCCTGAGCGAATTCGCCACCGACTTCGGCTGCGTGCCGCTGGCCGGACGCGAGCTGCGCATCCCGGACAAGCGCAAGGCGTTCACCGCCACCGCCATCATGGTGGTGGCGGTGGCCACCGCAGCCCTCGGCCTGCTGCCGGCGGCGCTGTCCTTCACCGCCGGGGTACTGGCTTCGATGGCGCTGCGCACGGTGCCCCCGCGTGCGGTGTACGAGGCGGTGGACTGGCCGGTGGTCGTGCTGCTGGCCGCCCTGCTGCCGGTCGCCGGCGCGATGCAGAGCAGCGGCGCCGCCGACCTCCTCGCCCGCCTGCTGCTCGACGGCCTGGCCCGGGGCGATGCCGTGATCGGCCTCGCCCTGATCCTCGTCACCACGATGCTGCTCACCGACCTGATGAACAACGCCGCCACCGCTGCGGTCATGGCCCCGATCGGGCTCGGTGCGGCAACCCAGCTCGGGGTCAACCCCGACACCTTCCTGATGGCAGTCGCAATCGGCGCCTCCTGCGCCTTCCTGACCCCGATCGGGCACCAGAACAACACGCTGATCCTGGGCCCGGGCGGCTTTCGCTTCGGCGACTACTGGCGCATGGGGCTACCGCTCGACCTGCTGGTGCTCGCCGTCACGATCCCGCTGCTATTGCTGGCCTGGCCCTTGTGAGCGGCGCCCGGCCCCCAAACCCGATCCGCTTCGGGTCCGGGCGGATCGACGGGCGGCACGGAAGATTCATCACTGGCCGTCGGCATTGCCGTGTATCGTGGGCGAACGGGTCGCGGCCTTCCGGCCCACAAGGCAGCCCATCGACCACGGCGCACGCCCGAGGAAAAACATCATGAACGAGACTATGAGCGCTCCCGAGACGCTGCCGAGCGCGGCCGAGTTGCTCGCCGCTCCCGAGTCGGATTACATGTCCGACCGTCAGCTGGCGTTCTTTCGCGCATTGCTGATCCGCGAGCGCGACGCGCTGCTCGCTTCGGCGCACGAAACCACCCTGCACCTGCAGGAGTTCGAAACCACGCCGGACCCCTCCGACCGCGCCTCCCTCGAGGAAGACCACACGCTCGAACTGCGCGTGCGCGACCGCGAGCGCAAGCTGCTGCACAAGATCGACCGCTGCCTCGAGCGGATCGACAACCGGACCTACGGCTGGTGCGAGGACAGCGGCGAACCGATCGGCATCGCCCGCCTGCTCGCCCGCCCCACGGCCACCCTCAGCATCGAGGCCCAGGCTTACCACGAAGCCAAACGCCGGATGCGCGCCAGCTAGGCTCTCCGGACCGGCAACCGCTCCCGGCTCCACCCCGATCACCCAGCGCCACCATTCCGGGCGCGATCATGCGATGCCGATCCGCATTCACTCCATCTACGGTGGCTGATATGCTGGACGTCATCACATGACAGGATTCGATCCGTGCCGGGCTTTCGTCACCTCGGAGTGAGGGTATGGGCGAGCGTGCTCCTGGTCCTTTGCCTGGGCACGGCGCTGACCGTAGCCATCGCACAATACGACCGCCGGCTGGGCGAGCGGTCGCAGTCGAGCCGGATCGAAGTCCGCCTCCAGGCCGCGGCATTCCAGCTTGAACGCACGCTGTCCGCACTGGTGCAGCTGAACCACGATGTGGCCGCAGCCATCCTCCCCGAACGCACCGTCACCGCAGAAAAGCTGCGACCCCTCGCCGAAAAGCTCATCAACGACCACCGGCGGATCATCAACGTCGCCGTGTCGCGCGGCCTGGAGGTTGTGTTCGTCCACCCGCTCGAGGGCAACGAAGCCGTGCTGGGGATGCATTTCGACTCGCGCCCGGAACAGATGGAAGGGGTGCGGCGCGCGATCGAGCGGCGCACCACCGTGATTGCTGGCCCCCTGTCGCTGGTGCAGAGCGGGCGCCCCGGGCTGATCGTACGCACCCCCGTCTTCCACCCCGCCACCGCTGGCGAGCCGGGAGAGCTCTGGGGGATGGTATCTTCCGTCGTCGAGTTGGAAGGCATCCTCGAGGACGCGGGCCTGTCCTCTCCCGCCTTGCCTTTGACCCTGGCAATCCGCGGCCGCGAGGGCAGCGGCGCACAAGGCCCTCCCTTCCACGGCGACCCCGACCTGTTCCGACGCCCCCATGTCGCAGTAGACGTCGCGCTGCCGGCGGGCGGCCGATGGCGACTGGCCGCGGCCCCGCCAGCGGACGATACCGAGGCCGCAGCACGCCGCACCCGTATCTATGCCGGCGGCAGCGCGATCAGCCTCACCCTGGCGCTCCTGCTGCTATACCGCAGCGGAGCTTTCGGGCGCGGCCGCAGTGCTAACCCGGCGCCGCCGTTTCTTCCGGCAAGGACCCGGATCGGCATCCGCGCCTTCCTGACGGGAGCGTCGCTGCTGGCGCTCCTGCCCATCCTCGCGATCGGCGGGTGGGTGTCCTACCGCACTGCCCAGCAATCGACCGAGCGCTTCAGCCAGGCGCTGGCGCGGGAAATCGGCGACCGCCTGCACGATCGCGTAGCCGCCTTTTTCGAAGTGCCGCGGCATTTCGTCGCTTTCAACATCGAGCAGGCTCGGGCCGGCCTGCTGCGGCACGAAAAACCCGAAGACCTGATGCGCGGCTTCCTTTCCCAGATCCGTCAACAGCCGCTGCTCACCTTCGTTTCGATGGGCATGGCGGACGGCGAATACTACGCCGCCAGCCGCCCGCCGCACGGTGCCGACAAGGCCTTGCGGATGCTCCACTCACGCATCTCCGACGACTACGTGATGCACATTTTCCGTACCGATCAGACGGGCCGGAGCACAAGCCTGATGTCTACCGGCAAGGGCCGGTTCGATGCCAGGCGCCGCCCCTGGTTCGAAGCCGCCCTGGATTCGGGCAGTCTGGCCTGGTACCCGGCCTACCGCTATGCGATCAACGACGCCGAAGGGGCCTACGACACCATGGGCATCGGCATGTCCGCCCCGCTGTTCGACCCGCACGGCAGCTTCATCGGCGTCGCCACCGCCGATGTGGCGCTATCCCAGCTCAGCGAGTTCCTGCGCGAGCTGACCGCCGGCACCCGCGCGACCGCCTTCATTGCCGAAGCCAATGGCCTGTTGCTGGCGAACTCCGCGCTGGCTCCGATCTACCGCCTCGACGGCGAAGAGGCCGTCCGCATCCCCCTCGCGGAAAGCGACAGCCCGCTCATCCGTGCCGCCGCCCGAACCCTCACGGCATCCGCGCACCCCGAAGGCAGCGCATCCATTCCGATCGACGGCGGGAATTTCCTCTTCGAATGGCACAGCTTCGCGCTGGCGCAGGGGCCGACCCTGACCATCGGCCTGATCCTGCCGACCTCACACTTCGAAGCCATGGCCAGCGACACGCTGCGCAACATCCTCTACCTGGCACTGGCGGTGATGATCCTCAGCCTGATGATCGGCCTGGTCGCCGCCGACTGGGTGGCACGCCCCCTGGGAGCCTTGAGCCGAGCCTCTTCCAGGCTCGCCCGCGGCAACTGGCAGCGGACGTCGGGCGAACCCGGCCCGATCCGCGAAGTCGCCACCCTGTTCCATGCCATGGACTGCGTGGCGGCTCAGCTCAAGCGTCATACCGAAACCCTCGAACACAAGGTCAGGGAGCGCACCGAAGAGCTCGAAGCGGCCAACCACAAGCTCGCCATGCTGTCCCTCACCGACGGCCTGACCGGCATTTCCAACCGCCGCCACTTCGACGAAATGCTGCACAGCGAATGGGCCCGGGCACTGCGCACGGCGCAGCCGCTGGCGATCCTGATGGTCGACATCGACCTGTTCAAGAAATACAACGACCACTACGGCCATCAGGCCGGTGACGAGTGCCTGACCCGCGTCGCCCACGCGATCCAGTCCTGCGTCAAGCGTGCCGGAGACCTCGTCGCGCGCTACGGTGGGGAAGAATTCGCGGTGATCTGTGCCGAGTCGGATCTCGAAAAGGCCACCGCGCTCGCCGACATCCTGTGCCATGCTGTCGCCGCACAGGCGCTGCCGCACGTGCTGTCGCCCCACGGCAGGGTGACCGTCAGCATCGGCGTCGCCGCAACGGTGCCGACGCCGGAAGTGGCGCCGGAAACCCTGCTGCGCCGTGCCGACGAGGCGCTCTACCGCGCCAAGGCGGGCGGGCGCAACCGGGTTAACGCCGAGACCGGCAATCCGCAGCTGGTCCCCGCCGGCCCGGCCTGAACGCCGGCCGGCGACCGGGAACGTCACCGTCGGACCGACCGGTGACGCAGCGCAAGAAAACGCCAGGCCGCCCCAGGTTTTCCGGCCCCCTGCGGGGGGCGGAAAGGGCAAAGCCGCTGCCTGGGGCACTCAAAACCCGGCGCCGCCGTCCGCCGGTCCGAACAAGGCCAGCACCCGGTCGCCGACGACGGCAAGCCCCTTCAGGGTGGCGCTTCGCTTCATCGCCTCGATCAGGGGCGGCAACGGCACGATGTCGGCCACCTCGACGCGGAGCAGCTCGAGCGGGCCGTCCGCCAGCACTTCCCGCATCCCGCCCGCAGCGCGCAGCACCAGACGCACCGGCGCGCGCGGACGGGCCGGTGCCAGGCCGAGGACGGACTCGATGGTGGCGGGCGCGTCGCCATCGGCACCACGGTGGCGTGATGCCCCCACATGGCGGGCCTCGATGCCGCACAGCGCCACCCCGGAACGGAACAGGACGACGTCGAGCACGGCGCCGGGCACCCCGGGCCCCACCTCAGCGCTCCGCGCTGCCGCCATGGCGAGCGAACAGGAGCGCCGGATCGAGCAGCAGCGCCGGCCCATCCGCCGCGCCGACAATCCCGCAGACCACGCCTTGCAGCGCTTCGGCAAGCGCTCCGGGCGGCGGCTCGATCGCGCTTTCGAGGACGTCGCGGACGTCGACGACACGCTCGACGCGGATCGCGCTGCGGATGCCCGCGGCCTCGACCAGCAGCATCGCCCGGGCGCCTTCGCCCTTTTCCGGCGCAAACCCGAGCGCATCGTCGATGCGCAGCACCGACTCCACGCTGCCGCGCAGGTTGATCACCCCTTCGATCTGCGCCGGGCAGCCGGGGACGAAGAACACCGGCATCCCGGCAAGGATCTCGCGCACGCATTCCCCGCGCAGGGCGAAGCGGTCGCCGCCGAGCTCGAACACCACCAGCTTGGCCATCGGCTCGTCCACTTCGACGATCTGCGCCGCGACCGACCCGCGCAGCGCGAGCACCTGCTCGAGCGTCGCCGTGTTCACGCCGCCACCGCTTCGCTCACCGAGGCGAGGACGCGGTTGCGCCCCCCCTGCTTGGCCCCGTACAAGGCCCGGTCGGCCACGCCGAACAGGCTCGCGAGGCTGCTGCCGGCCACGTGCTGCGCCACCCCGGCGCTGAAGGTGCAGGTGAACGCCTGGGCGCCGTCGGCAAACTCGACACGCTCGAACAGGGTCCGGAGCTGGTCGATGCGCGCCACCGCCATGTCGAGCGCGGCATAGGGCATGATCACCGCGAACTCTTCGCCACCATGGCGGCCGATCACGTCCGAGTTGCGGAAGTGCTGCTTCAGCATCCGCGCCAGGGAAGCGATCACCTGGTCGCCGGCGCGGTGGCCGTAGCTGTCGTTGATGCGCTTGAAGTGGTCGATGTCGATCAGCGCGAAACACAGCCCGGTGCGGTTGCGGTCGCTGGCGGCGATCGCGTTCTCGAGCATGTACAGCGTCGTCGAATGGTTGAACAGCCCGGTCAGGCTGTCGCGCACGATCAGCGCGCGCAAGGCGCGGGTGCGCTCGGCGCGGATCGCGACTTCCGACACCAGCGCCACCGGGTCGATCGGCTTGACCATGAAGCCGTCGGCGCCGATGCGCATCGCCGCACGCTGCTTGCGCTGGTCCGACTCGCTGGAGAAGAACAGGATCGGCAGCGAGAAATGGCTCGGCACCTGGCGGATCACCTGCGCCAGCTCGGTCCCCGAGCACCCCGGCATGTACATGTCCATCAGCACCATGTCGGGGCGGAACGCCTCCAGCACCTCCAGCGCCCGCAGCGGGTCGGAGACGCGCGTCGTCATCATCCCGGCTTCCTCGAGGATCATGCAGTGGTAGGCCGCCACTTCCCGCTCATCGTCGATCACCAGGATGCGGTAGGGCTCGACCGGCTGGACGTGGGTGATCTCGTCGAGCACCGCGGCAAGGTCGGCCGAGCGCACCGGTTTCAGGAAGTAGGACGTGCCGCCGGCCCGCACCGCATGCAGGCGGGCCTCGAAGTCGTCGCGCGCGGAGATGAAGACCGTGTTCAGCGGCGGGTCGAAGCGCCGGTTGACGGCGGCCATGAACTCGGTGCCCGAATTGCGGTTGTCGGGAAAGTGGATATCCATCACCACGCAATCCGGGCGGCGGCCATCGATCGCACGCTCGAGCGCGCCGGTGTCGAGAAAGCCCCGGACTTCGTAGCCGAAGCAGCCCACCTGGGTCACCAGCTGGTCGAGCGATGCGGCATCGTCGTCACATACGTAGATCAGCCGGCCGCAGGCATCGACGGCCGCAGGCAGGCCCGCATTGTCGAGGTTGAAGCCGAGGAACTCCCCGCCCTCGGCCGCCGCGGGCGCCCCCGCGATCTCGAGCGCCGCCCGCTCCAGGCGGTCCACCGCAAAGCCCAGCGCCTGGCGGCAGCGCGTGCTGTCGTCGCAGCCGTTGGCCAGGATCTCGCCTTCGAGCGCGATCTCGCGCAGGCCGTCGAAGCCGAACACCGCAGCCGAGCCCTTGAGGTTGTGGAACAGGCGCTGCAGCTCTTCATTCCTGCAGCAGTCGCAGCCGTGCACCGCGCTCTCGCCGAGCACTTCGCGCATGCGCCCGATCCGCCCGGGCAGATGGGAAACGAAATCGTCGCGCAGCTTTTTCAGGCGCTCGGCCGGCTTGGCGGCGGAAGTGGGTGCGTTCATCCGTGTTCTCGGGTCATGCCGCCCGCGCTCGGGCGATGCGCTCGACGGCGCGGGCAAGGTTGTTGTCGAGATCGCCATCCTTCAGCACGCAGGCGTCGAGCCCGGGCTCGGCGGCAAGCAGGCCGGCCGGATCGTCTCCGCTGAGGAGGACGAAGGGAATGCGGCAATCCTGGGCGCGTAGTTCACGGAACAGCTCGATCCCGCTGATCAGGGGCATGTTCATGTCGCACACGATCAGGTCGACGTTTCCGCCCTCTCCCAGTTGTCCAACGGCATCGGGCGCATTCTCGCACAGCATGGTGTCATGACCCAGTTCTTCCAGGATCGCCGCCGCCACCTGGCCGGCAAAAGGGTCGTCATCCACGATCAGGATCCGCACGGTTGATCTCCAGGCGCCGGCCGTTCAGGCCAGCAGGGTTTTCAGGGTTTCGACCAGGCTGCGCTGATCGAAGTCGCCCTTGACGATGTAGGCGTCGGCGCCGACCTGCATGCCGCGCCGCTTGTCTTCGTCGCGCTCGCGGGAAGTGATGATCAGGATCGGCCGGTGCCGGTAGCGCTCTTCCTCCCGCAGCCGCGCGGTCAGCGAGAAACCGTCCATCCGCGGCATCTCGACGTCGGTCAGCACCGCGTCGAAGTCTTCGGCCAGCGCCTTGGCCAGGCCATCGACCCCGTCCTCGGCGAGCGTGACCAGGTAGCCATGGGCTTCGAGCACTTCCTTTTCGAGCTCACGGGTATTGAGCGAATCATCCACCACCAGCAGGCGGCGGGCGTTCCCCGCAGCGCCGCCCGGCGCCCGGCGCGGCGCGTCGGCGCCGGCATGGCGCGCATGCACGAACAACGCCGGCGCATGGAGCACGCAGGCCAGTGCCCCGCTGCCGGTCTCGACCACGCCGGTGACGAAGCGGGCCGGCGCGAGCATCGCCGGAAGCGGCTTGATCACCATGTCGCGCTCGTCGAGCAGGGCATCGACCCGCAGCGCGATCTTGTCGCCACGCACGCTCAGCACCAGCAGCAGCGCTCCGCCACCGCTCGCCGGCCGCGGCGGCAAGCCGAGCAGCGCATCCAGCGCCACGACCGGAACGAACTCGTTGCGCACGATCACCGCACTGCGCTCGGCCACCTTCAGCAAGGCCTCCGCCGGCCGGCGGACGATCTCGCTCACGCCATGCGCGGGAATGCCGAACGGATGACCCGCGACCTCGACCAGCAGCATCCGCAGCCGGGCCAGGCTCAGCGGCAGGCGCAGCACGAAGCGCATACCCTGTCCGGGACGGGAATGCACCCCGATCTCGCCGGAGAGCTCCTCGGCCAGGGTCTGCCTGACCACATCGAGCCCGACCCCCCGCCCGGAGACGTCGGTGATGATTCCGGCGGTGGAAAAGCCGGGAAGGAACAACAGGTCGATCACCGCCTTTTCCGACAGGGCCGCGGCCTCGCCGGCGTCGATCAGCCCGCGCGCCAGCGCCTTGTCGCGCACCGCGTCGAGGTCGATACCGGCACCGTCGTCGGCGACTTCGATCACCGCATGCGCCCCGTCCTGGCGCGCGACGAGTTCGACCCGCCCCCGCTCCGCCTTGCCGCTGCGCCGCCGCGCCGCGGGCGGCTCCAACCCGTGATCGACGGCGTTGCGCAGCAGATGGACGAGCGGATCGGAGAGCTTGTCGATGACCTGGCGGTCGAGCTCGATTTCACTGCCGCGGACGACGAACTCCACGTCCTTGCCGAGCGAGCGGGCGAAATCGCGCATCATCCGCCCCATCGAATCGAAGATGACCCCCAGCGGCAGCATGCGCATCACCAGCGTGCGCTCGTGGAGGGCGCCGATCATCATGTCCTGGGTGCGGACGCCGTCGCGCAGCGTCCGGCCAAAAGCGCGCATGCGCTCGTGCACCGCAGGCAGGCGGGAAGCATCGGCGATGCCGCGTTCCAGTTCGCGTTCGAGCGCATGCGCCTGCGCCGCCCACTCCCGCACCCGCGCCTGCGAGGAAGCGAATTCGCCCATCAGGCCGATGAGCTCGTCGAGCTTGTCCACCCGGATCCGTACCGTATCGATCCCGGCCTGGCGTCCGCGCGCGGCCTCCGCGTTGCCGCCGTCGCCGGCCTGGCCGGGCGCATCCGCGGCGTCCCCGGCTGGCTGCTGCAGCGGATTTCCGGGGTCGGATGCGGAATCGGGCGCCGCCGCAGCCGCCAGGGCGGCGCACAGCGCCGCAGCGGGCGCCGGCAAGGCGGTCGCGTCGCGGGTGGCGGCCAGGCTGTCGACCTGCGCCGCGATCGCATCGACGCCTTGATAAAGCGCGCCCGCAAGACGGCGATCGAAGCGCACCCGGCCTTCGCGCAAGGCGCCGAGCACATCCTCCAGAAGATGGGCCGTCTCGGTGACCGGCGTCAGCTTGAGCATCCGCGACGAGCCCTTCACCGTATGCGCGGAGCGGAACAGGGCATTGATCAGCTCGGCATCGGCGTGGCCGGCTTCCAGGGCAGCCACGCCTGCCCCGAGGCGGCCGAGGTGCTCCCTCGCCTCCTCGACGAAACGATCCATGAAGCGGCCGATGTCGATCGCCACCGCCCTCAGCCTCCGCTTCCGGACAGCTGCAATTCACCGCCCAGACGGCGCTCGCAGAGAAAGCGCACTTCCGCCGGGCGCAGGCCGACGGGGAGGATGGCGATACCCGGGCCGCCCCCACCTGCGGCGTCGAGCAGCTGCAGCACCGCCCGCCAGGCGCGCCGCGCGGCAGTGACTTCGCCCTGCTGTGCATAGAGGCTGCCGAGGTGGAAATGGGCCGGCCAGCAGTGCCGGTTCAGATAAACCGCCTTCTTGAACCATTCCGCCGCAGCCGTCAGCTCGCCACGCCACTTGTCGATCAGCCCGAGCAGGTAATGCGCCTCCACCGACCACGCATCGCGTGCGAGCGCCCCCAGGGCCGCCGCCCTCGCTTCGTCGAAACGTTGCCGGTTGAGGCTGATGTAGGCCCCGAGCAGCAGTGCCGCATGATCCTCGGGGTCGGCCTGCAGGCGCACCGATACCAGCGGCCAGGCCTGCTCATAGCGTTCGTCGTGCACCAGCCCGATCAATTCGCCCAGGTCGAGCGGCGCAGCGCCCCCCACGGGAGGAGCGGCGCGCGCGCGCAAAACCGGCCCGGTGCGCGCCGGCCGGGCCGCGATTGCCGGCCGCAACCCGGGTTTCAGGGGCGGACGCGGCGGCGCGCTGGTCGGCGTACGCACGAAAGGAGGCATCCGCCCCCTGCCATCCGGTGTGCGCACGCCCTCCCGCCCGGCGGAGGCAATGCGCCCCCCGGCGGACGGCGCCGACGGACGGGAAAAATGGAACAGCCCCGCTTCCTCGACGAGCTCGAACACGCCGAGGTCGTTGGCGAGCGTCTCCGCGACCCCGGTGACCAGCAGCGCACCGGGCCGCATCCAGCCGGCGAGGGCCTCGAGAATCCGGCGCCGGACCGCCTTCTCGAAATAGATGCTGACGTTGCGCATGAACACGATGTCGAAGGGCGCTGTCCCTTCGGGGAAAGCGGGCTCGATCAGGTTGAGCTCGCAAAAGCCGACCACCGCCCGCACGAAGGGCCGCAGCCGGTAGTGGCCGCCGGCGAAGTCGAAATAGCGCGCACGGAGCTCCGCATCGACCCCGCGAAAGGAAAACTCCGAGTACTGCGCCTGACGCGCCCGCGCCAACATGGGCCGGGAGAGATCACCGGCGGTGATCGAAAACAGCTCGGGGGTACGCTCGCGGTACCGCTCGAACAGCGCGATCGCCAGCGAATACGGCTCCTCCCCCGAAGAGCAGCCGGCGCTGAGGATGCGCAGCGGCATGCCGTCCTTTCCTGTCGCCAGCAGGCGCGGAACGAGGGTATCCGCGACAAAACGGATCTGTTCCGCCTCCCGGAAGAAATAGGTTTCATGCACGGTCAGCTGCTCGGCCAGCGTTCGCTGCTCGTCCTCATCGTCCTCGAGCAGGGCCAGATAGCGGGCCGCGCCGGCCAGCTGGCGGGCCTCGATGCGGGCCGCCACCGCGCTCGCCAGGCGTCGTCCCGCCGCCCCCTCGAACACGAGTCCGAAACGCGCGGCGATCAGCTCGCCGATGGCATCGAGCGGCGCCTGGCTCATCGCCGTCTCCGGTCTGCAAGCAGCGCCAGGATCTCGTCGCCGATCCGGTCCACAGGCAGCACGCGCTCCACCGCCCCCTGCTCGATCGCCATCCGGTTCATCCCGAACACTACCGACGAGGCTTCATCCTGGGCGATCGTGACCCCACCGGCCGCGCGCAGCGCGCCCAGGCCGCGGGCACCATCGCGCCCCATGCCCGACAGGATCACGCCGATCGCACCGGCACCGAACACCTTGGCCACCGAATACAGCAGAACATCACAGCTCGGGTGGTGGACATCGGTCGCCGAGGGCTCGACCAGCGCCAGGCGGCGGGCAGCGGTGACCACCAGATTGCGCTCGGGCGGCGAAACATAGACGTGCCCGGCCTCGAGCCGCTGGCCGTCGCAGGCGAGCACGACCGGCAGCGCGCACAGTCCCGCCAGCCACCCCACCATCCCCTCGGCGAAGCCCTCGGAGATGTGCTGGGCGATCACCACCGGGGCGCGGAAAGTGGACGGCAGCCGGGGCAGGATGCGGGCCAGCGCCTGGGGGCCACCGGTCGAGGCGGCGATGGCGACGATGCGCCCCTTCGCGCCCTCCCCCGCCGGCGCCGGAACGGGCCGGTGCGGCGCGAAACCGGGTGGCGGCGCGGACGGCTCCGGGTCGATGCGGAAGCGCCGGGTGATCACCGGCACGCCGGCGAGCAGGCGGATGCGGGCGACGAGATCGCGCGCTCCCTCTTCGCTGCAGCGGGGCTTGCGGACGACTTCGAGCGCTCCGCGCTGGATCGCCTCGCCGGCAATCGCGGCGGCGTCGGCGCTGGTGATCACCAGGATCGGCACGGCGCGATGCGCCATGATCCGCTCGATCGCATCGAGCCCGCCCAGCACCGGCATGTCGAGGTCCATCGTCACCAGGTCCGGGCGCAGCGTCTGCGCCAGCTCCACCGCCTGCAAGCCGTTGCCGGCCTCGGCGACGATCTCGATGCTCCGGTCACGCTCGAGGCAGGCGCGGATGACGCCGCGCGCCACCGCACTGTCGTCGGCCACGAGCACGCGCAGCGGCCGCTGGAGGGCGGCAGGATTCATGCCCCGGGCGCCGCCGCGTCGGCACGGCGGCCCCCGCCGTCATCGTCTCCGTACCTGAAGCGGCGGGTGGTTTCGAACAGGTCCGCCGCCAGCCGCTTCAGCTCCTTGCCCACCTGGACGACGCGCTCGGTGGATTGGGCGCCGTGGCGGTTGGCGCCGACGATCTCGCGCAGCGCCACCACGACCTGGGTGCTCGCGGTCTTCTGCTGCTGGGTGGCGAGCGAAATCTGCTGCGCCGCGCTGTCGGTGCCGGCTGCGGTTTCGAGGATCTCGTCGAGGTTGTGCGCCGCCTCGTCGCTGGCTTCGGTGCCGGCCACGATCACGCTCGCGCTCTTCTCGGAGGTGACGACCAGGCGGTTGATCGAGTCCTGGATCTCGCCGACCTTGGCCGCGACATCTTCCGAGGAGTCGGCGACGCTGTCGGCCAGACGGCGGATCTCCGCCGCCACCACGGAAAAGCGCCGGCCGGCCTCGCCGGCGCTGGACGCTTCGAGCGCGGCGTTGAACGCGATCAACCGGGTCTGGTCCGCGACCGCGTTGATGATCTCCATGATCCGGCCGATTTCCTTCGAGCGCGCGCCCAGGGCCATGATCTCGCGCAGGTTGTGCTCGTTGTCGTTGCGGATGTCCTCCATGCGCTCGAGCACCATGCGCACGCCTTCTGCCCCCTTGCGGCTGTTGGCCAGGGTCTGTTGCGCCATGTCGACCACCACCGCGGCGTTCTGGGCGATCTCCGACGAGGAGGCGGAAAATTCCTCCATCGTCGAGGTGATTTCGGCCACCGCCGAAGACATCTGGCTCGACATCGCCGCCTGCTGCTGCACGGACGTGCCCACTTCCTCCGAGGCGGCAACGAGCGCGCCACCGGCGGCATGGATCTCGCCGAATGCCATCGACAGCTTGCCGACCATCTCCTTCATCGCCGCGAGCAGGCTCGTGCGGTCTCCGGAGCGCAACACCACCTTCGCGGTAAAGTCGCCTTCCGCGACCCGGTGCGCGACCTTGGCCGCATAGCCCGGCTCGCCCCCCATCTCGCGTGCCAGGCTGCGCATGATCAGGAAGCCGGCGAGCAGGGCCACGACCAGGGCCGCCCCGGCGGAAACGAGCACCTGCAGCCGCGCCGCCTCGGTGGCGGTGGCGGCCTGGTCGATGCCGGCATGCAGCGACTGGCTCTGGAACTCCGCCGCCGCCGCGATCGCGCTCTGGTAGTCGGCCAGCTGCGGCCGCAGCGCGTTGTTCAGGTAGGCGCGCGCCTCGGGCAGGTGCTCGTTCGAAATGAGCTCGATCAGTTGATCCTGCCCGACGATGTAACGCGCACGCTCGCGCCGGATCGCCTCGAGCAGTTCCCGGTCGCGCGGATGGGTCGCGAGCTGGTCCAGGCGCTCGAGATTTTCATTGATCGACTGCCGCCCGGCCATCACCACCTCGCGGCTGCGTGCCCGATCGGCCCCGTTTTCGGCCAGCATCATGCTGCGCAGGGCGATCGCGATCGTGTTCGATTCGTGGCGGACTTCCCCCAGCATCGCCACCCGCGGCCACAACTGCCCGCCGACGACGTGCAACTGGCCGTTCAGCTCGCTCATGCGCAGCAGGCTGATCGCCGATACCGCGAGCAGCAGCACGATCACCAGTCCGAACCCAATCGTCAGTTTGGTGGCCACCCTCATCTTCGAAAGCATCGCGTCTCCAGGCGAAATCGTTGTTTTGTCGGCGTCCCGGCCGGGCGCCAATCGTACACGTTTTCGTCATGTCTCTGGGATGGAGCGGAAGCACGCGCCGCCCGCCGGGGCTACCGTCCCGATGCCCGAAGCATCCTGCGGATCTCGGCCACGCAGGAGCCGCAGGAGCTGCCGCAGCGGAGCTTTTGCTGCAGCGCCTGAAAGTCATCGCCACCGGCGATCGCCGCGGCGATGTCGGCCTCGGCGACATCCAGGCAGTTGCATACGATGCGCCCGCGCAGCTTCGCCTGCGCTGGCGGTGCTGCCAGCGGCGCCAGCAGCCAGCGCCGCAGCTCGGCGGCGGGCCGGCGCTCGACGATCAGCTCACTCAGCCACGCAGCGGCAGCGCTCTCGCCCACCAGACGCAGCCCGACCAGGCGGTCGCCCTCGATCAGCACACGTTTGCTGATGCCGCGCCGGACATCGGCATAGGACAGGGCGTCATCGCTCCCGAGCCCGAGCAGCGCATCCAGTTCGCCAAGCCAGGCGGGCGGAATCGGCCGGTCGTGGGCGATGCGCATCACCACCGCCGGATGCTCGCGCCCGGCGAGCGCGAGCGAGGCGTAGGCGAAGCGCTCCAGCCACGGCGACAGCGCCTCGGCGTCCTCCGCCGCGGTGCGCCCGGGGCGCTCGGCACGCATCAGCAGCGCCCGGAACGGCAGCACCGCCTTGTCGATGCGGATCGCCGCATGCTTGAGCTCGGGCTGTTTCGACAATGGATCGAGATCGGCACCGAGGAGCAGGTTGACGCCGGCCGAGCCGAGCACCTTGCGTCCCCAGTGCATGGCGACAAAGGCCTGGCCCTTGCGCATGTCGGGCGAGACCACCGCGCGCAGCACCAGCTCGCCGCGGCGGCTGGCGACCCGGACCAGTTCGCCGTCGTGCAGCCCGCGCACCGCAAGGTCGTCGGCATGGAGCTCGATGCGGGCCTCGTCGACATGGCCGTACAGGCGGGCAACCTTGCCGCTGCGGCTCATGCCGTGCCACTGGTCGCGCAGGCGCCCGGTGGTCAGGTGCAGCGGATAGCGCGCATCGATCTTTTCCGCGGTCAGCGCGCGGCCGGGGACGACGAAGCGGGCGCGGCCGTTCGCCGTGGGAAAGCAGCCGTCGGCGTACAGGCGCACGCGCGCGGCGTCCTCCTCGACCCGCGCTCCGGCCGGAAACGGCCATTGCTGCGGCCCCGCGGCATCGAGCAGGGCGTAGCTCAGGCCGGTGATGTCAAGATCGCGCCCGGCGGTGGTGGCGGCATGTTCGGCGAAGACTTCTTCCGCACGCTCGTAGGCGAACAGGCGCGCGGCCTGCGGCTTGCCGATGCGCGGCCCGAGCGCGCGCGCGAAGTCGCGCGCGATGCGCCAGTCGGCGCGCGCCTCGCCCGGCGCCGGCAGCGCCGGGCGCACGCGGCTGATGCGGCGCTCGGAGTTGGTCACCGTGCCGTCCTTCTCGCCCCAGGTCGTCGCCGGCAGCATCAGGTCGGCGAACGGGGCGGTCTCGGTGCTGCGGAACGCCTCCTGGAGGACGACGAACTCGCAGGCGGCGAGCGCCTCGCGCACCCGCGCCTGCTCCGGCAGCGACTGCGCCGGGTTGGTGCACGCGATCCACACCGCCTTCACCTTGCCCGCCCGCACCGCCTCGAACAGTTCCACCGCGCTCAGGCCGGGCGTGTCGGGCACGCGGTCGATGCCCCACAGGCGCGCCACTTCGGCGCGGTGCGCGGGGTTGGCGAGGTCGCGGTGGGCCGGCAGCAGGTTGGCCAGGCCGCCGACTTCGCGCCCGCCCATCGCGTTGGGCTGGCCGGTGAGCGAGAACGGGCCGCAGCCCGGACGGCCGATCTTGCCGGTGGCGAGCGACAGTGCGATCAGCGCCGTGCCATTGTCGGTGCCGTGGATCGACTGGTTCAACCCCTGACACCACAGCGACAGCGCCGCCGGCGCCTGCCCCCACCAGCGCGCCGCGGTGACGATGTCGTCCGCCCCGACGCCGCACACTTCGGCGGCGACCGCGGGGCTGAGCTCGGCCACATGGGCGCGCAAGGCTTCGAAGCCCTCGGTATGGGCGGCGATCCAGGCCTCATCGAGCATGCCCTCCCGCAGCAGCACATGGAGCATCGCCTCGAACAGCCGGATGTCGGTGCCGGGCAGCACCGCCAGGTGCAGGTCGGCCGCCGCCGCGGTGTCGGTGCGGCGCGGGTCGACGACGATCAGCCTCATCTGCGGGCGCCGCGCCTTCGCTTCCTCGATGCGGCGAAAGGCCACCGGGTGGGCATAGGACGGGTTGGCGCCGGCGATCAGGATGGTGTCGGCATGGTCGAAGTCCTCGTAGCAGCACGGCGGCGCATCCGCACCCAGGGTGGCCTTGTAGGCGGCGACCGCGCTCGACATGCACAGGCGCGAGTTGGTGTCGATGTTGTTGCTGCCGATCAGCCCTTTCATCGCCTTGTTGAAGACGTAGTAGTCCTCGGTGAGGAGCTGGCCGGAGATGTAGAACGCGACCGCATCCGGGCCGTGGGCGGCGATGATCCCGGCGAAGCGCCGGGCGGCGGCATCGATCGCCGCGTCCCAGCGGATGCGCCGGCGCGGCTCGGTGCGCGTGGCGCGGTACTCCGGGTACAGCAGGCGGGTGTCGAGGCCGGCGCTCAGATGCAGGCTCGCGCCCTTGGTGCACAGCTGGCCGAAGTTGGCAGGATGCGCGGGATCGCCGCGCACCGCGGTGATGCGTGTGCCGTCGTGCTCGATCATCACGCCACAGCCCACCCCGCAGTAGGCACAGGTGGCACGGGTTTCATGGCGCGGCGGCGCAAGCGCCGGCGTGTCCGCAACGGCGTCGCGGCCGGATGTCTCCGGGTTTGCTGGGGTCATGGTCCGCCTCGTTGATGGTCGTCAAGGTCTATCCGCCCCCGCACGGGGAGGGTTCATGCGCGGCTCAACAGGTAGAGCAAGACGATGTCGAGCAGCAGCGAAGCCACTAGAAGCAGTTTCAATGCCAGTCCGGGATTGCGCGCCACCAGCGGCGTCCGCCGCGGGGTCGCGAGCGGGTGCTGGGCACCGCGCTCGAGCGCCAGGCGGAACTCCCCGGCGGTCTCGAAGCGCTGCCCCGGCGCGCGCGCGCAGGCTTTCAGCAGCACCGCCTCGAGCCAGGCCGGCGTGTCCGGACGGTAACGGGTGGGCAGCAGCGGATCGCCGAAGCGCGGATGCTGGAAGGGCTCGATCTCGCCGTAGGGGTAGTGCCGTGTCAGCAGTTCGTAGAGCACGACGCCGCAGGCATAGAGGTCGGAAGCCTCGTCCGCGACCTGCCCGGCGAACAGCTCCGGCGCCATGTAGGACGGCGTGCCGGGGGTGCCGGTCTCGCACAGTTCCTCGCCGTCGGCGGCGGCTACCCCCAGATCGAGCAGGCGCAGCCGGCCGTCACGGTCCACGTGCAGGTTGTCGGGCTTGAGGTCGCGATGCACGATGCCGAGGCGGTGCAGCGCACCAAGATGGCGCAACAGGGTGCAGCCGAGATCGACCACTTCCGCCACCCGGTAACGGTGGCCACGCGCCAGCGCCGCCTGCAGCGTCTCGCCCGCGTGCCAGCGCATCAGGTAATACAGGTGTGCGCGCGCGGCATGGTCCACGACCTGCGGAAAGCCCTGCTCCGGCGCCCGCCGCGCCAGCCACTCCTCGTGCACCAGGGCGCGGCGAGCCTCCTCGTCGCGGTCGAACTCGGGCAGCAGGGTCTTCAGTACCAGCAGCGCGTCATCCGCCTCCCGGCGCACGCGGTAGAGCAGGCTCAGGCGCGAGGCGTGGAGCAGGGACTCGACCCGCAGGCCATCGATTACCTCGCCCGCTTTCAGCCGTGGCGGCAGCGCCCGGCGGCGGCCATCGGCGAAGCGGTCGCGCAGGCTGGCCGCGGGCAGCGCGGCGACCTCCGCCACCAGCGCGCTGGCGTTGTCGCTGGTGGCGGCGCGCAGCGCCTCCGCGACCAGCGCATCGGCCACCGCCTGGGGGTCGCCAACGCGCCGCAGCACGGCCACGATTCCGCCGTCGCCGAGCGCATTCCACACCCCGTCGGTGACGAGCACGAAGCGGTCGCCGGCGGCCAGCTCGCCGTCGTCGAAGTCGACCAGCAGGTGCTTCTCCAGGCCGAGCGCGCGGCGCAGCACGTTGCTCAGCTCGGGGTGCGGCCAGGTGTGGTCTTCGGTCAGGCGCAGCAGGGTCTGGTCGCGCCACAGGTAGGCGCGCGCATCGCCGACGTGGGCGAGGTGGAAACGCCGCCCGCGCAGCACCAGCGCGGTGAGCGTGGTCGCCATTCCGGCATATTCGGCGGTGCGCGCCGCCTGCGCCAGCAGCCAGCGGTTGGCGGCGGCGAGCACGGCGGCGAGCGACTTCTCCACGCTCCAGGTGTCGGGGGTGGAAAAGTAGTCGGCGAGCAGGCCGCGCACGGTGTATTCCGCGGCCTCGCGGCCGTGGGCATGGCCGCCGACACCGTCGGCGATCGCCAGCAGCACGCCCTTGTGCTCGCGCTCGGCCCCCTCGGGTGCCGCCGCGGCAACGAAATCCTCGTTGTGCGGCCGCGGCCCGGCGTGGGTGGCGTGGCCAAGGCGGACCTCGGGCATGATGGACTCAGATCCTTGCCGACGTCAGGTGCGCAGCGCCCCAGGTGGTGCGCCAGCGTGCCTTCACCAGGGTCAGCCCGAGCAGCGCGAACACGGCGAGCGCGGCGAAGACCAGGAAGCCGGCCTGGTAGCTGCCGCTCGCCTGGCGGGCGTAGCCGAGCGAGGACGCCAGGTAGAAGCCGCCGATGCCGCCGGCCATGCCGACCAGCCCGGTCATCACCCCGATCTCGCGCCGGAAGCGCTGCGGCACGAGCTGGAACACCGCGCCATTGCCCATGCCCAGCGCCAGCATCGCGGCGACGAAGCCGGCGAGCGCCATCCACGCCGCCGCCGGCGCGAAGCTGACCAGGGCGAGGAAGGTCGCGGCGATCAGGTACATCGCGCTCAGGGTACGGATACCACCGATGCGGTCGGCCACCGCGCCGCCGATCGGGCGTACCACCGAGCCGGCGAACACGCAGGCCGCGGTGAAGTAGCCCGCGGTCTTCGCGTCCAGCCCGTATTGGGTGTTGAAGTAGATCGTCAGCGAGGAGGCGAGACCGACGAAGCCGCCGAAGGTGACCGCGTAGAAGAACATGAACCACCACGCGTCGCGGTCCTTGAGCACCTTGAAATAGTCGGCGAGCGGCTTCGGCGGCGGGCACTCGGGGGCATCGCGGGCGACCACGAGGTAGAACACGAACACCAGCACCAGCGGAATCAGCGCCAGGCCGAAGACGTTGTTCCAGCCGAAGGCAAGCGCCAGCCCGGGGGCGAACAGCGCGGCGAGCGCGGTGCCGGAGTTGCCCGCACCGGCGATGCCCAGCGCGGTGCCCTGGTGCTCCGGCGGATACCAGCGCGAGGCGAGCGGCAGGGCGACCGCGAACGAGGCGCCGGCAAAGCCGAGGAAGAAGCCCAGCAGCAGCACCTGGTGGTAGCTCGTGATCCCGAACCACCACGCCGCGGCGAGCGCGCCGATGACGATCAGCTGGCCGACGGCGCCGCTGCGCTTGGGCCCGAGGTGATCGACCAGCACCCCCATGACGAAACGCAGGATCGCGCCGGCGAGCACCGGCAGCGCCACCATGAAGCCTTTTTGCGCGTGGTCGAGGCCGAGGTCGGCGGCGATCTGCACCCCGAGCGGGCCGAGCAGCACCCACACCATGAAGGCCAGATCGAAGTAGAGGAAGGCCGCCAGCAGGGTGGGCGGGTGGCCGGCGTGGAGGAAGGCTTTTCGGTCCATGAGAAAACTCCCGGAGTTGGATTGCGCAGCAGGACTGCAGGCAGCACGCCGCCGTGCCGTGCCGGCGAGCGGCATGGCCTGTGTGGATGGGGAAACGGGAAAAGGGGAACGGCCCGCGGCGCGGCGTGCGTTCCCGGCAGCGGGATTCAGCTCCTGAGCAGGACCTGCCCCGCGACCAATTTCACCGCGAAGGGCTTGCTGCAGCCGACGTCGGGCGCGAGCGCTTCGCCGCTGTCGAGGGCGAGCTTCCAGCCGTGCAGCGGGCAGGTGACTTCGCGGCCGTGGACGATGCCCTGCGACAGCGGCCCGCCCTTGTGCGGGCACTTGTCGTGGATGGCGAAGACTTCGTCCGCGGCGGTACGGAAGATGGCGATGTCGCCGTGACGGGAGGCGACCACGCGGGCGCCCAGGCGCGGGATGTCGGTGAGCGCGCAGATCGCCTTCCATTCGCCTTCGGTGGCGGCGGCGCGCGGCGTGTCCAGGGGGGTGTCGAGCGTCATCACGGGTCCTTCAGGCGTGGAGGGTTTCGAACGGGGTCTTCAGCGCGGCCTCGGCGTCGTCGGCGGCGCGCGCGGCCCACGGATCGGCGTAGTCCTGCACCGCGTACAGCAGGCGCTGATGCAGCGCACGGCGGTTTTCGGCGTCCTCGACGACGCGCTTTTTGACATGCTCGAGGCCCACGCGGTGCACGTAGTGCACGGTGCGCTCGAGATAGAAGCCCTCCTCACGGTAGAGCTGGAGGAAGGCCGCCGAATACTCCATGACCTCTTCGGGCGTGGCGACCTTGCACAGGAACTGGGCGACTTCGGTCTTGATCCCGCCGTTGCCGGCGACATACAGCTCCCAGCCGGAATCGACCCCGATCACGCCGATGTCCTTGATCCCGGCCTCGGCGCAGTTGCGTGGGCAGCCGGAGACCGCGAGCTTGACCTTGTGCGGGCTCCACATGCCGAACAGCATCTTCTCCAGGTCGACGCCCATCGCCATCGAGCGCTGGGTGCCGAAACGGCAGTGCTCGGCACCGACGCAGGTCTTCACCGTGCGGATGCTCTTGCCGTAGGCGTGGCCGGAAGCCATGCCGAGATCCTTCCACACCTTGGGCAGGTCCTCGCGCCTGACCCCGAGCAGGTCGATGCGCTGGCCGCCGGTCACCTTCACCGTCGGAATCCGGTACTTTTCGGCGACGTCGGCGATGCGGCGCAGCTCGTCGGGGGTGGTGATGCCGCCGAGCATGCGCGGCACCACCGAGAAGGTGCCGTCCTTCTGGATGTTGGCGTGGGCGCGCTCGTTGATGAAGCGGCTCTGCGGATCGTCCTTGGCCTCATGCGGCCAGGTCGACACCAGGTAGTAGTTGAGCGCCGGGCGGCAGGTCGCACAGCCGTCGGGCGTCTTCCACTCCATGAAGGCGGTCGCGTCCGCAATCGTCAGCAGCTTGTGCTCGCGGATCGCGCGCCGCACCTGGCCGTGCGACAGCTCGGTGCAGGCGCACACCGCCTTGTCGTGCGCACTGACCGCCTGGTAGGCGCCGCCGACGGTGGAGGCGAGGATCTGCTCGACCAGGCCGGTGCACGAACCGCAGCTCGATGCCGCCTTGGTGTGCTGCTTGACCTCGTCGAGGGTGAACAGGCCCTTTTCCTTGATCGCCTTGACGATCGTGCCCTTGCACACGCCGTTGCAGCCGCACACCTCGGCGCTGTCGGGCATGCTCGCGGCGCGGTTCTCGCCCTTGTGCCCGGTGTCGCCGAGCTGAGTGCTGCCAAATGAGTGGCCGAACATCAGCTGGTCGCGAATGGCATGGATGTCCTGGCCGTCCTTCATCAGCTGGAAGTACCACGAGCCGTCGGCGGTATCGCCGTACAGCACCGAACCGACGATGCGGTCGTCCCTGAGCACGACGCGCTTGTACACCCCGCCCTGCTTGTCGTGGAGCACGATCTCCTCGGTGCCCGGGCCGCCGGCGAACTCGCCGGCGGAAAACACGTCGATGCCGGTGACCTTGAGCTTGGTCGAGGTCACCGAGCCGCGGTACTGGCCGATGCCGAAATTGGCGAGGTGGTTGGCGCACACCTTGCCCTGCTCGAACAGCGGCGCCACCAGGCCGTAGGCCACGCCGCGGTGGGCGACGCATTCGCCGACCGCGTAGATGCGCGGGTCGGTGACGGTCTGCAGCGTGTCCGAGACGTGGATCCCGCGCACCCGCCCGCTGCCGCAGTACAGCCCGGCCGCTTCGGCGAGGGCGTAGTTGGGGCGGATGCCGGCCGCGACCACCACCAGGTCGGCGGGAATCTCCATGCCGTCCTTGAAGCGCACCGCGCCGACGCGCGCGGGGGTCTCCACGCCCTCGCCGCGGGCAGGGAGCAGCGCCTCGGTGTGGCGGGCGAGGAGGAACTTCATGCCCTTCGCTTCGAGCGAGGACTGCAGCATGTCGGCTGCGGCACGGTCGAGCTGGCGCTCCATGATCCACTCGCCGAGGTGCACCACGGAGACATCCATGCCGCGCAGCATGAGGCCGTTGGCCGCTTCGAGGCCGAGCAGCCCGGCGCCGATCACCACCGCGTGACGGTACCTGGCGGCGGCCTCGATCATCGCCTCGGTGTCGGCGATGTCGCGGTAGCCGAGCACCCCGGGCAGCTCGTTGCCGGGGATCGGCGGAATGAAGGGGGTGGAGCCGGTGGCCAGCAGCAGGCGGTCGTAGCCGGCCTCGGTGACGCTGCCGTCGGCGGCCTCGGCGATGACACGGCGGCGCACACGGTCGATTTTCGTCACCGTCCTGCCCGCATGCAGGGTGATGCCGTGCTCGCGGTACCAGGCCAGGTCGTTGAGCATGATCTCGGGCAGGGTCATCTCGCCGGCGAGCACCGGCGACAGCAGGATGCGGTTGTAGTTGCCGTGCGGTTCGGCGCCGAACACGGTGATGTCGTACAGGTCGGGCGCGAGCTTGAGCAGCTCTTCGAGGGTGCGCACGCCGGCCATGCCATTGCCGACGAGGACGAGGTTGAGCTTTTTCATGATTTTCTCCGCAGGGCTGGAACGATGGACGCTGGCGCAGCAAGCCGGACAATGTCCTCGGCTGTTCCACAGCATCAAACGTGCCAACTTCCCGAAAGCGGACGATCCAGCGGCTTCCGGGGATTCAGGGAGAAAATTTCAAGGCCTGTGCGCCGGGCGGCGCACAGCGGCAGTGCAGCAAAAACGGCCCGCGCACTGTACTTGTGCAGCGCCGCAAAGACGGCCGGAGGGGCCCGCTGGCGCGGCCCTCCGTGGCGCTCGGGCGGCCCTGCAGGGGCGGCGGATCAGCCGCGGGCAGGGTCGGCGTCGTCGAGACGGGCGAGCAGCGCGGTGCCGGCGGCGTCGGCCTCACCCTGCCAGCGATCGAAATGGAGCAGCTCGCCGAGCGCCAGGCGCGGCAGCCAGCCGGCGGCCTCGAGTTCGGGGCGGTCGTAGAAGTGGCTGACGTAGCCGATGCACAGGTAGGCCACCGGGATGATCTCGCGCGGGATCCCGAGCGCGTCGCGCAGCGCCTGCTGGTGGAAGATGCTGACCCAGCCCACCCCCAGCCCTTCGGCGCGCGCCGCCAGCCACAGGTTCTGCACCGCACACACCGAGCTGTAGAGGTCCATCGCGGCGATGTGGGTGCGCCCGACCACGACCGGGCCGTTGCGGCGGCGGTCGCAGGTGACGCACAGGTTGATCGGGGCTTCGAGGATGCCTTCGAGCTTGAGCTTGCGGTAGGTGGCGCGCTTGCCTTCCTCGAACATCAGCTCGGCTTCGGCGTGGGCGAGGCGAAAGGCCTGGTTCACCTTCTGCTTGACCTCGGGCGCACGCACGACGATGAAGTCCCACGGCTGCATGAAGCCCACCGAAGGCGCGTGATGGGCGGCGGTGAGCACCCGGGCGAGGACCTCGTCGGGCACCGGATCGGGCAGGAACTGGCCGCGCACGTCGCGCCGGGTGTGGATCGCGCGGTACACCGCGGCGCGTTCCTCGGCGCTGAATTGCGGATTGGTCTGGATGGATTGTGCAGGGCTGCTCATGAAGTATTCCCCTTGTCGTCGAGCAGTGGCCAGCCGCCGACCAGGCGGCTGCATAAAACGCTTCGGGGCCGGTCTTCCGGCTGCGGATCGTCTCGTCCGGGCGCCTTCCCGGTCCTCGCGGACCAGTGGCTGGACATGGCCTTGCCCGGACAATCCCCGTTACGGCGCTGGGCGCGCGGCGGATTCGAACCGCCTTCCCGATTCTCCCGCACACGACGCGGGCACCTCGAAGCAGAGCGTGCAGTTTAACAGCCGCTCAGGCGCGCTGGCGGCGGGCCTCGAACAGGCAGATGCCGCTCGCCACCGACACGTTCAGGCTGTCGACGCTGCCGTGCATCGGGATGCGGGCGAGCGCATCGCAGGTGTCGCGGGTGAGCCGGCGCAGGCCGTCGCCTTCGGCGCCGAGCACCCAGGCGACCGGCCCCTTCTGGTCGATGTCGTAGAGCGTCTTGTCGGCCTCGCTGGCGGCACCGATCACCCACACGCCGGCCTCCTGCATTTCGCGCAGCGCGCGCGCGAGGTTGGTGACGGTGACGTAGGGCACGATGTCGGCGGCGCCGCTGGCGACCTTGACCGCGGTGGCGTTGAGGCCGACGGCGCGGTCCTTGGGCGCGACCACCGCGTGCGCGCCGGCGGCATCGGCCACGCGCAGGCAGGCGCCGAGGTTGTGCGGGTCCTGCACGCCGTCGAGGACGAGGATCAGGGCGTTCTCGTCGAGGCCGTCGAGCACGTCGGCGAGCTTGATCTCGCGCCGGGTGGCGTCGACCTTGGCGACCACGCCCTGGTGGCGGCGGGTGCCGACCAGGCCGTCGAGCTTGTCGCCTTCGCTCTGGGTGATGCGCGCCCCGGCGGCCTCGGCCTGGGCGATGAACTTCTTCACCCGGGCGTCCTTGCGGTCAGCGCAGAGATGGATTTCCAGCACCGAATCGGGTGCATGACGCAGCTTGGCGGAGACGGCATGAAAGCCGTAGATCAGGCGGGTGGGTGCGTTCTCGGGTGCTTTAGCCACGGTCGGTGCCCTTTGCGGAAGTCTTGCGCCCGGCACGTCGGGCCGGCGCGGCGGTCGGAGTCGGGGTCGCGGATTCTAGCGCTTCAGCGACCGGCGCGGCGGCGGCCTTCTTCGCACGCGTCCTGCGGGGCCTGGGCGCGGCGACCTCGGGGGCTGCGACCGGGGCCTCGACCACGGGCGCGGGCGCGGCGGCCGGCTCGGCTGCGGCCTTCTTTGCACGCGCCTTGCGGGCTTTCGCCTCGGTGACCACCGGGGCGGCGGCGGCAAGCTCAACGGCCGGCGCGGCTGCAGGCTTCGTCGTGCGCTTGGTGCGTGGCCTCGGCCCGGCAGCCTCCGGGGCGGCAACCGGGGTGGCGACGACCGGGGCAGGCGCCGCCGTGGCGACCGCTTCGACGGCTGCCTTCTTCGCACGCTTGCTCCGGGTTTTGGGCTCGGCCACCTCGGCAGCGGTAGCCGGGGCCGCTACCGGGACTTCCACGGCGGCTGCGGGCGCGGACTCGACCACCGCCACCGCCTTGACCGTCGCCTTCTTTGCGCGGGTCTTGCCCGGCTTCGAGGCGGACGTTTCCGAAGCGACCGGGGCGGCGAGCGGCGCCGGCACGGCCGGCGCCGGCACAACCTCGACCACCGGCTCCGCAACGACTTTTCTGGTGCGCGGCTTGGGTGCCTTCTTGCCAGCCTCGGGCTGGATCGCGGCAGGCTCGGTCTCCGCGGCCTTCGCGGACGCCTTGAGCTCGGCCGGCAGTGGCCCCTCGATCAGGCGGAAATCGATCTTGTTGGTCGCCATGTCCACCCGCACCAGCTGCACCTTGAGCCGGTCGGAGAGGCGGAACTGCTTGGCGGTGCGTTCGCCCATCAATGCATGACGGGTCTCGTCGTAGTGGAAGTAGTCGCTGCCCAGATCCGAGATGTGCAGCAGCCCTTCGATGAAGATGTCGTCGAGGGCGACGAACAGGCCGAACGGCACCACCGCCGAGACGCTGCCGATGAACTCCTCGCCGACGCGGTCCTGCATGAAGTAGCACTTGAGGAACGCGACCACGTCGCGAGTGGCGTCGTCGGCGCGGCGCTCGGTCATCGAGCAGTGCAGGCCAATCTGCTCCCAGTCGCCGGGGCGGTACTGCTCGCCGGCGAGCGCGGCCTTGATGCCGCGGTGGATCAGCAGGTCGGGGTAGCGCCGGATCGGCGAGGTGAAGTGGGTGTAGGACTCGTAGGCCAGCCCGAAGTGGCCGACGTTGTCCGGGCTGTACATCGCCTGCTTGAGCGAGCGCAGCATCACTGTCTGCAGCAGCTGGGCGTCGGGGCGGTCCTTGACCTGTTCGAGCAGCCTGGCGAAGTCGCTCGCGCGCGGCTCGTCGCCGCCGCCCAGGCCGAGGCCGAACTCCTTGAGGAACTCGCGCAGCTTGGCAAGCTTGTCCTCGGAGGGCGAGTCGTGGATGCGGTACAGCGCCGGGTGTTCGCGGCCGGCGAGGAAGCCCGACGCGCACACGTTGGCGGCGAGCATGCATTCCTCGATCAGGCGGTGGGCGTCGTTGCGCACCTCGGGCACGATCTGCGCGATCTTGCCGTTGTCGTCGAAGATCATCCGTGTCTCGGTGGTCTCGAAGTCGATCGCGCCGCGCTTGGCGCGGGCCTTGAGCAGCACGCGGAAAAGCTTGTCGAGGTTCTCGAGGTGCGGCAGCAGCGCGGCGAGCTCCGCGCGCAGCGCCGGGTCCTGCGCGTACAGCGCCGCGGCCACCTGGGTGTAGGTCAGGCGTGCGTGCGACCAGATCACCGCCGGGTAGAAGCGGTAGGTCTTGATCTCGCCGGTGGCGGTGATGTTCATGTCGGCGACCATCGCCAGGCGCTCGACCTGCGGATTCAGCGAGCACAGCCCGTTGGACAGCTTCTCCGGCAGCATCGGGATGACGCGGCGCGGGAAGTACACCGAGTTGCCGCGATCGAAGGCGTCCTGGTCGAGCGCGCTGGCGGCATCGACGTAGTGCGACACATCGGCGATGGCGACGATCAGGCGGTAGCCCTTGCCCTGGCGCTCGCAATACACCGCATCGTCGAAATCCCTCGCGGTTTCGCCATCGATGGTGACCAGCGGCAGGGCGGTGAGATCCTCGCGGCCGGCCCAGTCCTTCTTGCGCACCTTGTCGGGCAGCTTGCGCGTCTGCGCCTTGGCCTCGGCAGAGAATTCGAAGGGCAGGTCGTGCTTCCTGAGCGCGATCTCGATCTCCATTCCGGGGTCGGCGTAGTTGCCGAGCACCTCGACGATGCGCCCGATCGGCTGGGCGAACTTGGTCGGCTGCTCGACCAGCTCGACGGTGACGATCTGGCCGGGTTCGGGCTTCTTGCGCCCACCCGGCGCGACCAGGATGTCCTGCGCCAGGCGGCGGTTCTCGGGCACCACGATCATCACCCCGTGTTCGTTGATGACGCGGCCGACGACGCGGGTATTGGCGCGTTCGAGGACCTCGACCAGCTTGCCTTCGGGACGGCCGCGGCGGTCGGTGCCGGCGATGCGCACGATCACGCGATCGCCGTGCAGCACCTCGCGCATCTCCTTGGGGCCGAGGAAGATATCGGGCCCGCCGTCGTCGCGGCGCAGGAAGCCGAAGCCATCGGGGTGGCCTTCGACCCGGCCCTTGATCAGGTCGGCCTTGGCCGGCAGCAGGTAGGCGTCGCGGCGGTTGCGGATGACCTGGCCGTCGCGCTCCATCGCGCGCAGGCGGCGGTCGAAGTGCTCGAGCTCATGGGGCGCGATGTCAAGGGCGCCGACGAGTTCCGAAAACGGCATCGGCACGCCACGCTCGGCGAGCACCTGGAGCACGTATTCGCGGCTCGGCAAGGGATGTTCGTACTGCTGCGATTCACGTGCGTAATGCGGATCGGCGAGGCGGATGGCGCTCGCCTGCGCGGCCGCGGCCTTGCGTGCGGCACGGCTGCGGCCGGGGCCCTTCACTGCATTCTTTGCGCCGCCCGTTGCCCCCGCAGGTGCCACCGAAACGGAGCGGCTGACGTCATCGGCGCGCCTGCGCGCCTTCTCGCCGCTGCTGGATGAGTTGGCATGCACGGCGTCACCGGCCTGGGGGGCGCCGCGTTTGGAGGTGTTCTTTTTCGTTTTACGAGTCATTGACAATCTTCTTTCGGTGCTTATAATGCGCGTCTTCTTGCCCAGATGGCGGAATTGGTAGACGCACTAGTTTCAGGTACTAGCGCCGCGAGGCGTGGAGGTTCGAGTCCTCTTCTGGGCACCAGTTTCACGGGAAAGCCGCTCTTCGGAGCGGCTTTTTTGTTGTTCATCCCCCCCACGCGGGACGATGACGCCGCTGCATCACGTGCGCGGATCGCCGTCATCGACGGCCGGCGCGCAAAAAAACGCGCGCAGCGCTTCACGCAGATGAAAGCCTTTGCTATTATGCGCGTCCCTGCCCAGATGGCGGAATTGGTAGACGCACTAGTTTCAGGTACTAGCGCTGCGAGGCGTGGAGGTTCGAGTCCTCTTCTGGGCACCAGTTGCAGGGAAAAGCCGGCCAAAAGCCGGCTTTTCCCGTTTACCCGGCCGCCGCCCGCGCCGGATACCGATCCGGCCATGGCGCGGGCCGCAGCGCCCGCAAGCGTGGCACCGTCGGCCGCACCGACACCATCGGCCTTCACGCGTAGACAACGCACCGCGCCCATCGGAGCAGCGGACGAGCGCACGCGCGACCCGCCCGGCTCCACCCCGCCGCGCTCAGGCGCCAAACGGATGACGACGCAGAATGGTCTCGTCGCGCTCGGGACCGGTGGAGATCACGTCGATCGGAATCTCGCAGATTTCCTCGATGCGATGCAGGTAGGCGCGCGCCTCCTGCGGCAGCGCGTCCCAGCTCTGCGCACCGAAGGTCGTCCCGCTCCAGCCCGCCATCGTCTCGTAGATCGGCTCGCAGCGGGTGACCTCTTCCGAGCCCATCGGCAGCAGGTCGATGCGCTTGCCGTCCAGCATGTAGCCGGTACACAGCTTGAGCTCTTCGAGGCCGTCGAGCACGTCGAGCTTGGTGATGCACAGACCGGTGACGCCATTGATGATGATCGAGCGCTTCAGCGCGGCCAGATCGAGCCAGCCGCAGCGGCGCTTGCGCCCGGTGACGGTGCCGAACTCGCGCCCCTTGGTCGACATCTGCTCGCCCGGCACCCCCTTGGTCTCGATGTCGAGCTCGGTCGGGAACGGACCGCCGCCGACCCGCGTGCAGTAGGCCTTGGTGATCCCCAGCACGTAGTGCAGGCGGCTGGGGCCGACGCCGGAGCCGGCCGCGGCCTGGCCGGCGACGCAGTTGCTGGAAGTGACGAACGGATAGGTGCCGTGGTCGATGTCGAGCAGCGTGCCCTGCGCGCCCTCGAACAGCAGCGAGCCGCCCGCCTTGTTGATCGCATAGAGCTCGGCGGAGACGTCGGCCACCATCGGCAGCAGTTCGGCGGCGTCGGCCATGGCCTGGTCGAACACCGTCTGGAATTCGACTGGCTCGGCACCGAGGTGCCGGGTCAGGACGAAATTGTGATATTCGAGATTGGCCTTCAGCTTGGCGGCGAAGCGCTCGCGGTCGAACAGGTCGTAGACGCGCAGCGCGCGGCGCGCGACCTTGTCCTCGTAGGTCGGGCCGATGCCCTTGCCGGTGGTGCCGATCTTGTCACCGGCCGATTTGGCGGCTTCGCGCGCGCGGTCGAGCGCGCTGTGGTAGCCGAGGATCAGCGGGCAGCCGGGGCTCACGCGCAGGCGCTCGCGCACCTTGATGCCGCCGGCTTCGAGGGTGCGGATCTCGGACAGCAGATGGTGGACGTCGAGCACCACGCCGTTGCCGATGAAGCAGGCCACCCCCTCGCGCACGATGCCCGAAGGCACCAGATTGAGCTTGTATTCGTTGTGGCCGATGACCAGCGTGTGGCCGGCGTTGTGCCCGCCCTGGAAGCGCACCACGCCCTTGGCATGGTCGGTGAGCCAATCGACGATCTTGCCCTTGCCTTCGTCCCCCCACTGGGTGCCGACGACGACGACGTTCTTTGCCATTTCCTTACTCTCCCTGTAACGACACGAGCGTCCAATGCCCGTCCCGTTTCACCAGTTGCCGGTCGCAACCGGCCTCGTTCCAAGTTCCCTCGTGCCCGGGCAGGGCGATGACGACCGTCTCGCCGCACGCGCGCAGGGCCGCCACTTCGTCCGTCAGCTCCGGGTCTTCGGCGAGCGGCGCGAGCACCGCGCCCGCGCCCGCCGGCAAAGACGGCAGATGCCAGGCCAGCTCGCGCAGATCGAGGCTGAACCCGGTCGCCGGACGGGCGCGACCAAAGGCCTCGCCGACCCGGTCGTAGCGCCCGCCGAGCGCGAGCGCGGCCGGCGAATCGGCGCCGTACGCGGCGAACACGACGCCGCTGTGATAGTGGTAGCCGCGCAGGTCGGCCAGATCGAAGCTGATCGGCAGATCGGCCAGGGCGGCGGCGAGCTGGCGCAGCTCGTCCAGCAAGGCGGTAATTTCCGCGTCCTGCGGCAGGCGGGCGGCCGCGACCTCGAGCACCTCGGGCCCGCCATAAAGCTCGGGCAGCGCAAGCAGCGCACCGCGCACCGGCTCGGCCACGCCGGCAAGCGCATCGTGCAGCGCCGGCACGTCCTTGGCCTGGAGCAGGTCGAACAATTCTTCCTCGCGCCCCGGCACCAGCCCGGCGCGCGCCGCCAGCGCATGGAACAGGCCGACGTGGCCGATGTCGATGCGCGACGCCGGCACTTCGGCCAGGCGCAGCACTTCGGCGAGCAGGTGCAGGATCTCGACGTCGGCCTCGATCCCGGCATGGCCGTAGAGCTCGGCGCCGAGCTGGAGCGGCTCACGGGTCGCGGTCAGGGTCGACGGCAGGGTGTGCAGCACGCTGCCGCAGTAACACAGCCGCGACACGCCGCGGCGATTGAGCAGGTGGGCATCGATGCGGGTGACCTGCGGGGTCATGTCGGCGCGTACCCCCATCGTGCGCCCGGAGAGCTGGTCCACGAGCTTGAAGGTGCGCAGTTCGAGGTCCCGGCCGGCACCGGTGGTGAGCGAATCGAGGTATTCGAGCAGCGGCGGCATCACCAGCTGGTAGCCACGCACCCGGAAGGCGTCGAGCAGCCGGCGCCGGAGCGCCTCGAGCTGGTGGGCATCGGACGGCAGGGCATCCTGGATGTAATCGGGCAGAACCCAGCGCATGAGAGTGTCAGATGAGTGTCAGATGAAAATGAACAGCAGGACGAGGCCGGCGATCATGGACGTCAGTCCGATGAAACGGATCTGGCCGTCGGCCATGCTCGCCAGGCGCAAAAAAGTTTCGCGCCAGGCCGCTGGCGCGATGAAGGGAAGAAGACCTTCGATGATCAGCATCAGGGCGAAGGCGGTCAGTAGCGAGCTGCCCATGAAGGGATCAGTTGCGCTGCGCGCCCCGGGCATCCTTCATGAAGCGGAAGAAGTCCGAGCTCGGGTCGACCACCATCACGTCGTCCTTGCCGGAAAAGCTCGAACGATAGGCTTCGAGACTGCGGTAGAAGGCGTAGAAATCCGGGCTCTTGCCGTAGGCTTCGGCGTAGATCGCGGTCGCCTTGGCATCGCCCTCACCCATGGCTTCCTGGGCGGAACGGTAGGCTTCGGCGATGATGACCTCGCGCTGGCGGTCGGCATCGGCACGGATGCGCTCGGCTTCGGCGGCACCGAGCGAGCGCAGCTCGTTGGCGACACGCTTGCGCTCGGCTTCCATCCGCCGATACACCGACTCGGACACCTCGTTGGGCAGATCGACCCGCTTCAGGCGCACATCGACGATCTGCGCACCGATGGTGCGCGCGTCGCGGTCGGCACGTTCGCGCATCTGCTCCATGATCCGGTCGCGCTCGCCGGAGACCACATCATGCACGGTACGGCGGCCGAACTCCTCGCGCAGGCCGGCGTTGACCGTCTGGGTCAGGCGGGTGCGGGCACGGGCCTCGTCGCCGGCGACCGACTCGTAGTACAGGCGCGGATCGATGATCCGCCACTTGACGAAGTGGTCGACCAGCACGTTTTTCTTCTCGGAGGTAATGAAGCGCTCCGGCTCCGGCGTATCCATGGTCAGGATGCGCTTGTCGAAGTAGCGCACGTTCTGGATGAACGGCAGCTTGACGTTCAGCCCGGGCTCGGAAATCACCTCCCTGACTTCGCCGAGCTGGAACACGATCGCATACTGGCGCTGATCGACGGTAAACAGCGACATCGAGGCGATCACCACGGCGAGCAGCAGGCTGCCGCCAATCAGAGACATCTTGTCACGCATCAGCGCTCTCCCCGCTCACGGCTTCTCATCAGTTCCCGATTGCGCGGATCGAGGGACGGCATCGGCGCATTCGCGCTCAATCCGGCCGCCGACTGGGAATCGGGCAGGGACGCCGACGCCGGCTTGCCGCCGGCCTGCTGCATCAGCTTGTCGAGCGGCAGGAAGAGCAGGTTGCCGTTGCCCTTGGCATCGATCATCACCTTCGAGGTGTTCGACATCACCTGCTGCATGGTCTCGATGTACAGGCGCTCGCGGGTCACCTGCGGCGCCCGGGTGTATTCGGCGAAGACCTGGCTGAAGCGGCTGGCCTCGCCCTCGGCGTTGGCGACCACGCGCTCGCGGTAGGCGTTCGCCTCCTCGACCAGGCGCGAGGCGGTACCGCGGGCACGCGGCACGACATCGTTGGCATAGGCCTCGCCTTCGTTCTTCTGCCGCTCGCGGTCCTGGCCGGCCTTCACCGCATCGTCGAACGCGGCCTGCACCTGCTCCGGCGGCTGGGCGTTCTGCATCGTGACGCGGCTGATCTGGATGCCGGTTTGGTAGCGATCGAGAATACGCTGCATCAGCTCGTGCGCGGTAGCGGCGATTTCCTCGCGCCCCTCGTACAGCACGAAGTCCATCCGGCTCTTGCCGACGATCTCGCGCATCGCGGTTTCCGCCGCCTGGCCGACCGCTTCATCGGGGAAGCGGTTGTTGAAGACGTAGTTTTCCGGGCTGTTGAGCACGTACTGCACTGCGAACTGGATGTTGATGATGTTCTCGTCGTCGGTGAGCATCAGCGACTCGCGCAGCATCTTGTTGCGCTCCGAGCCGCGATAGCCGACTTCGACCGTGCGCACGCCGGTGAGGTCGACGATCTCGTGCGACTCGAACGGCGCCGGCAGGCGCCAGCGCAGGCCGGGCTCGGTGGTCTGCACGTACTTGCCCAGGCGCAGCACCACCCCGCGCTGGTTGGCGTCGACCGTGTAGAAGCCGCTCGCCAGCCAGACTACGGCGACCAGCACCAGCAGCACGCCGATGCCGCCGCCGAACTGCTTGAAGGAGAAGCTGGGCAATTGCGGCGAACCGCCGCCCCCTCCCCCACCACCGCCACCACGACCGGCACGCTTGTTGCCGAACATGCCGCTCAGGCGCTGGTTGAAATCGCGCCAGACCTCCTCGAGATCGGGAGGGCCCTGGTTGTTGCCGCGGTTGCGATCACCGCGGTTGTCGCCGTCGCGGCCGTCTTCGCCGCGGCTGCCGTCGTTGCGGTCGCCATCGTTACCGCTCTGGCTGCCCCAGCGTGGGTCGTTGAGTGACATGAGAATGCCCGTTATCACGATTGTTCTGATCGTTCGTCCACCGTACCGGCGATCCGGTCGGCATCGTCACCAAAGGTTTGCTGCGCCACTTCGGCTAGCGCGTTGCGAAGCAGGCCGAGGCCTTCGCCCGTTCTTGCGCTCAGAAAAATGCGCCTGATTTTATCACAGTCCCCCCGCTCGACCGCCGGTACGGCATGGGTCAGGTCGATCTTGTTCCAGACCAGGATCTGCGGCACGTCGGCGGCGCCGATCTCGGTGAGGACCAGATTCACCGCCTCGATCTGGGCGTCACGGTCCTCGCTCGCCGAATCGACCACGTGCAGCAGCAGATCGGCCTGCGCGGTTTCCTCCAGCGTCGCCTGGAACGCCGCAACCAGCGCATGCGGCAGGTCGCGGATGAAGCCGACGGTGTCCGACAGCACGACGCTGGCGCCACCGACATAAAGACGGCGCGAAGTGGTGTCAAGGGTGGCGAACAACTGGTCGGCCGCATACGCCCCGGCCTTGGTCAGCGCATTGAACAGCGTCGACTTGCCCGCATTGGTGTAGCCGACCAGAGAGACCGACAGGACGTCACGACGTTCCCGGGCCCGGCGCCGGACCTTGCGCTGCTTCTCGATCTGGGCGAGACGGGATTTCAGCATCTTGACCCGGTTGCCGAGCAGGCGGCGGTCGGTTTCGAGCTGCTTCTCGCCTGGGCCGCGCAGGCCGATGCCGCCTTTCTGGCGCTCGAGGTGGGTCCACCCGCGCACCAGCCGGGTGGCCAGATGCTCGAGCTGGGCGAGCTCGACCTGCAGCTTGCCTTCGTGGCTGCGCGCGCGCTGGGCGAAGATGTCGAGGATCAGCGCGGTGCGGTCGATGACCATGCACTGGAGCTCGCGCTCGAGGTTGCGCTGCTGCCCCGGCGACAGCGCGTGATTGAAGATCACGATGTCGGCGGCATTGGCGCGGAGGGCTTCGGCGATTTCCTGGACCTTGCCGCTGCCGGCGAAAAGCTTCGGATCGGGCGCCGCGCGCCGTCCCTCGACCACCGCCTCGACACTGGCGCCGGCGCTGCCGGCGAGCAGCTTCAGCTCGGACAGGCGCTCGTCGATCGCCCCCTGGCCGAGGTCGAGCTGAACCAGGACAGCACGTTCTCCGGAGGCGGGGCGCTCAAACATGCGTGCCTCCCGCAACCGGCAAACACCGGTCGCGCCCCATCGCTGCGGGCCTCAGTTGCTGCCCTCGTCCTGCTGGATGACCACGGGACGGGCCGGAACCACGGTCGAAATCGCGTGCTTGTACACCATCTGGGTAACGGTGTTCTTCAACAGGACGACGTACTGGTCGAACGACTCGACCTGGCCCTGCAGCTTGATGCCATTGACCAGGTAAATCGACACCGGAATATGCTCGCGGCGCAGGGTGTTGAGGAAGGGGTCTTGTAGAAGTTGCCCTTTGTTGCTCATTGCTGAACCTCTTTATATTGTGTTTATACGAATGTCGGGTCTGCTGCTGCACTGCCGCATCGGAGTATGCAACGAAACCCGGGTGTGGAAACAGATTCTGCGCGGGAAAATTCAGCCCCGCACCGCGAACGGATTGTGCGTGGTGCGGAACTGGATGCGCAAGGGCGTGCCCTGCAGCTTGAACGCTTCGGTAAAGCAGCGCTCAAGGTAGCGGACATAAGACGCGGGAATGTCTTCGAGGGCATTGCCGTGGATGACGATCACCGGCGGATTCATCCCGCCCTGGTGGGCATAACGCATTTTCGGCCGTGCCATGCCATGGCGCGGCGGGGCCTGGCGGGCGACCGCCTGCTGCAGCGTCCGCGTCAGCCGCGGGGTGGCCAGGTTCGCCATCGCCGCAGCATAGGCGGCATCGACCGACTTGAGCAGTCCGCCGATGCCCTCGGACTTGAGCGCGGAAATCTGGTGGAAACGGGCGAAACCGAGGAAGGCCAGCTTGCGCGCGATATCGGCCTTGAGGCGGTCGCGGCGGTAGTCGTCGACCGCATCCCACTTGTTGATCGCCACCACCAGCGCGCGCCCGGCCTCCAGTGCGAAGCCGGCGATATGGGCGTCCTGGTCGGAGATATCCTGCGCCGCATCGAGCACGAGGACGACCACGTTCGACTCCTGCACCGCCTGCAAGGTCTTGATCACGGAGAACTTTTCCACCGCCTCGAAGACCTTGCCGCGACGGCGCAGGCCGGCGGTGTCGATCAGGGTGTAATGGCGGCCGCCGCGCTCGAAGGGGATCGAGATCGCGTCACGGGTGGTACCGGGCAGGTCGAAAGCGATCACCCGCTCCTCGCCGAGCAAGGTGTTCACCAGGGTCGACTTGCCCACGTTCGGACGGCCGACGATCGCCACCTTCGGCCCTTCATCGACCGCCGGCACACGCTCTTCCTCCGCCGGGAAGGGCGCCAGCACCAGCTCGACGAGCTGCTTGACGCCGTCGCCGTGGGCCGCCGACACCGCCAGCGGATCGCCCAGGCCGAGGGCGTGGAAATCGGCCGCGACCATCGCCCGCTCGAGCCCTTCGGCCTTGTTCACCACGACATGGACCGGGCGGCCGGCGCGGCGCAGGCGGGCGGCGATGTTCTCGTCGTGCGGCGTGCGCCCGGCGCGGCCGTCGACCAGGAACAGCAGCACGTCGGCCTCGGCGATCGCCTGCTCGGCCTGGCGCGCCATCTCGTGCATGATGCCGTCCTTGGCGACGGGGTCGAAGCCGGCGGTATCGACAACCAGATAATCGCGATCGCCGACCCGGCCGATGCCGTAGTGGCGGTCGCGCGTCAGCCCGGGCTGATCGGCGACGAGGGCGTCGCGGGTGCGGGTGAGGCGGTTGAACAGGGTCGATTTGCCGACGTTGGGCCGACCGACCAGAACGATGGTAGGTTTCACTTCCTGACTTGCCTCAGCGCACTTCGTACGCGGTAATGTCGCCGTCACTGCCCTGAACGACGAAGCCGCGCCCGAACGCGACCGGATCGGCGGCGATCGCCCCCTTGCCGGCGCGTCCGCGGGCGGCCAGGGAACCGGTTTCACGATCGAGGAGATGGATATGGCCTTCGCCATCGCCGACCACGACGTGATCACCGACGATCAGCGGCCGCGACAGCTGGCGCCGCGCGAGCTCAGCCTGCTTCCACACGCTCGCTCCGCTGTAGGCGTCGAGCGCATGCACCGCATCGCCTTCATCGACGACCAACGCAAAGCGCGCATCGCGGGCCATGCCGACGCTGCTGGAAAAATCACGCGCCCACAGCGCGTTACCGTTGGTGGTGTCGAAGCAGGCCGCGCGCCCCTGGTAGCTCACCGCGCACACTTCACGCCGCCCGACCACCGGCGTGCCGACGACATCGGCCACCCGTTCAAGCTCGGTGGCGCCGCGCGGCAGGGCGACGCCGAGCTCGGTGATCGCGCCGCCGTTGGCGAGGTTGATCACCGCCAGCTTGCCGCCGGGGAAACCGGCGAGCACGACATTGCCCTCGATCAGCACGCCGGCAAAAGTGCGCAGCGCCAGCGGCGGATTGCTGCGCTGGTACACCCAGCGCCGGCTGCCGTCGCGCGCATCGAGCGCGACCAGGCGATTGTCCGAAGCCCGTACGACGACGAAGTCCGGGCCGAGCGCAGGCGGCGCCAGCACTTCGGCGCCGAGCGGCGAACGCCAGCGCTCGCTGCCGCTGGCCGCATCATAGGCAATCACCGTACCGTCGGTGGCAACCACCACCGCGAGCCGGCCATCGGCACCAACCCCGGCGGACAGGCGCTTGTCCGCGCGCACCTGCCACACCGCGCGGCCGTCTTCGAAGCGGCCGACGTCGCCGCGATGCGAGGCCGCATACACCGCCTCGCCCGACACCGCCGGCTGGAAGCGGTAGCCCCCGGCTTCGCCGATGTCGGCCTGCCAGCGCCTGACCAGCTCCGCACTCGGCTTCAGTTCGGTCAGTGCCGCCGGCGCCGAAGGCGAGCGCGAAAAAGGGTTCAGCGACGAGCAGCCGGCGGCAAGCGCAGCGGCGGCGGCAAGCGCAACGAAACGCAGCGAAAGCGACTTCATCGGTCAGGCTCCCAGGGATTCGAGTTTCACCCGCACGAGTTCGCGCAGGGTCGTGGCGTCCTCGCCTTCGGCGGCGAGGCCGTCGATCGCGGCCCGGTAGGCGGCCCGCGCTTCGTCGGCCCGGCCCAGCTCGGCGAGGACGTCGCCGCGCAGGTCGTCGTAGCGGCTCTGGTAGGCTGCGCCCGGTGCCCCCTGCAGCCGCGCCAGCGCCGCATCGAGTTCGCCCTGCTCGAGCATCACCGCCGCCAGGCGCAGCCGGGCGAGGTCGCGCAGCGCCGCGTCCGCGCCCTTGTCTGCCGCCCATTCGAGCTGGGCCCGCGCATTGCTCAGGTCGTCGGCCTCGAACTGGACCGCCGCCGCCAGCAGCGCGCCGAGCTGGGCGCTGGCACTGCCGCCGTGCTCGCCGATCAAGCGCCCTGCGGCCTCGCGCGCCTTCTGCGCATCCTGGCTTTCAGCGGCCTGCTGCACCGCGTAGTAGAGCGCCCCGGCCTCGGCGGCGTTGCGGTTCTGGTACCACTGCCACCCCTGCCAGCCGACCGCGGCGACCGCGGCGGCGAGCGCCAGGCCGACCACCAGGTTGCCGTACTGCGCCCACCACGCCTTGAGTTCGGAAATCTGTTCCTGCTCTTCCAGATCGTAGACCGCCATCATCAATCCTCTTGTACGGATTCTTCAGGATACAGCAAGCCTGCCAGTGCCTCGGGCAGGGTCTCGAGCGCGACGCGCTGCTGCGCGCCGCCGCCGCGCAAGGGCTTGAGCCCGACCTCAGCGGCCGCGGCCTCGTCTTCGCCAATCACCACCGCGACCGCGGCCGCGCTGGCGTCGGCTTTTTTCATCTGCGACTTGAAGCTGCCGCCGCCGCAGTGCATCAGCACCGCAAAGCCGTGCTCGCGCAGCGCCTCGGCGGCACGGAAGGCGAGGCGCTGGGCGGCGGCGCCGACACTGACCACGTAGGCGTCAGGCGCCATGCGCTCGCTCTCGCCACCGCAGGCCTGCCACAGCAGCAGCAGGCGCTCGATGCCGATGGCAAAGCCGGCGGCCGGCTGCGGCTTGCCGCCGAGCTGCTCGAAGAGGCCGTCGTAACGCCCGCCGGCGCAGATCGTACCCTGCGCGCCGAGGCGCGTCGTGACCCACTCGAACACGGTGCGGTTGTAGTAGTCCAGGCCGCGCACCAGGCGATGGTTGATCCGGTAGGGAATCCCGGCATCCTTGAGGAAGACCTGCACCGCGTCGAAGTGGGCCTTCGATTCGTCACCGAGATAGTCGGCGAGCCGCGGCGCAGCGTCGACGATCGCCTGCAGCGCCGGGTTCTTGGTGTCGAGGATGCGCAGCGGGTTGGTGTGGAGGCGGCGCCTGCCGTCCTCGTCGAGTTGCTCCTGGTGCAGCTCGAGGTAGGCGATCAGGGCGGCGCGGTGCTGCGCGCGTTCCTCGGGCGAGCCGAGCGAGTTGATCTCGAGCGCGACATCCTCGAGCCCGAGGTCGTCCCACAGCCGCGCGCACATCAGGATCAGCTCGGCATCGGTCTCGGGGCCGGCAAAACCGAGCGCCTCCACGCCGATCTGGTGGAACTGGCGGTAGCGGCCCTTCTGCGGGCGCTCGTGGCGGAACATCGGCCCGTAGTAATACAGGCGCTGCGGCCCGCCGGACGGGATCAGGCTGTGCTGGATCACCGCCCGCACGCAGGAGGCGGTGCCTTCCGGGCGCAGCGTCAGGTGCTCGCCGTTCAAGGCGTCCTCGAACGAATACATCTCCTTCTCGACGATGTCGGTGACTTCGCCGATCGCGCGCTTGAACAGCGGCGTCGGCTCCACCAGCGGCATCCGGATCGGGCGGTAGCCGTAGCTCTGCAGCCAGTCGCGCACGATGTCTTCGAAGTATTCCCAGGTTTCGGCGTCGTCGGGCAGGATGTCGTTCATCCCGCGCACCGCCTGCAAGGTCTGGCTCATTGCTGTGTTCGTCTTGTCGTGTTGCGGGATGCGTGGATCGCACCCTCGTCCTTGTTCATGTCCCTGGAGCCGGACTCAGCCGGCCTTTCTTGCATAGCGCGTCGCCACGTAGCGATCGACGATGGCCGTGAACTCGGCAGCGATGCCGTCGCCGCGCAAGGTGGCGACTTTTTCCCCATCGACATAGACCGGGGCCGCCGGCGATTCGCCGGTCCCCGGCAGCGAGATGCCGATGTTCGCATGCCTGGACTCGCCCGGCCCATTGACCACGCAGCCCATCACCGCCAGGGTCAGGTTCTCGACGCCGTCGTACTGCTCGCGCCACACCGGCATCTGGGCACGGACGTAGTCCTGGATGCCGGCGGCGAGTTCCTGGAACACCGTGCTGGTGGTGCGCCCGCAGCCCGGGCAGGCGGTGACCATCGGCGTGAACGCGCGCAGGCCCATGGTCTGCAGGATCTCCTGCGCAACCACGACTTCCTGGCTGCGGCTGCCGCCCGGCTCGGGCGTCAGCGAGACGCGGATGGTGTCGCCGATGCCTTCCTGCAGCAGCACCGCGAGTGCGGCAGTCGAGGCGACGATGCCCTTGCTCCCCATCCCGGCCTCGGTCAGCCCCAGGTGCAGGGCATAGTCGCTGCGCCGGGCGAGATCGCGGTACACCGCGATCAGATCCTGCACGCTCGACACTTTCGCCGACAGCACGATGCGGTCCGCGGCCAGCCCGTACTCCTCGGCCTTGGCCGCGGATTCGAGCGCCGACACCACCAGCGCCTCGCGCATCACCGCACCCGCGTCGCGCGGCGTCGCGCGGTGGGCATTCTCGTCCATGATGCGGGCGAGCACCGACGGATCGAGGCTGCCCCAGTTCACTCCGATGCGCACCGGCTTGTGGTAGCGGCAGGCGAGGTCGACGATCGCGGCAAACTGCGGGTCGCGCTTCGCACCGGCACCGACATTGCCCGGATTGATGCGGAACTTGGCGAGCGCTTCGGCGCAGGCGGGAAAATCGCTCAGCAGCTTGTGGCCGTTGTAGTGGAAATCGCCGATCAGCGGCACCTCCACGCCGAGCGCCAGCAGACGGTCGCGGATGTGCGGCACGGCTTTCGCCGCGGCTTCGTTATTGACCGTCAGCCGCACCAGTTCCGAGCCCGCGCGGGCGAGTTCGGCGACCTGCATCGCGGTGCCGAGCACGTCGGCGGTGTCGGTGTTGGTCATCGACTGGACGACGACCGGCGCCTCGCCCCCGACCCTGACCTTGCCGATCGCGACCTGCCGCGTGCGCTGGCGGCGCCAGGGAGCGGCGCTGAGAGGGGGGAAATCCTTGTCCTGGTTCATCGCTTCCAACTATTCACCTAAAGTCAGGCGGGCAACCGAGCCGCGCGCATGGGCAGCGAGATCGACCGTCCGGCCGTCGAACTCGACCGCCACGCCCGCCGCATTGCCCACCACCAGTGCGAACGGGGGCGCGCCCTGCACGGTGCGGGCCGTGCCCGCACGGTTGAGCCCGGAATGGAGGATGGCGCCCGCGGCGTCGCGCACCTCGACCCAGGAGTCTGTGCCAAAGCGCAACACCAGCCGGCCGCCGCTCCCGCCGGCCTGCGCCTCGGGCGCGGCGGGCGACGGACTCCCCGCGCCGCCCCCGTCTTCCGCAACTCGAGCCGGCGGCACCGGCGCGACGGGCGCGGGCGGCACGCCCCCCTCTGCAGCAGCCAGCGTCCCGGGCTTGACGGGGATCTCGGCCCCGGGCGCGGTGTCGGCGCTCGCGGGCGGCTCTGGCTGCAGCGGGTTGCCCGCCACCAGCGCCGCTCCCGCCGCCGGGGCCTGCCCGCTGTCATCGCTCTCCATCGCCCCCACCGGCGCCGCCAGGAGCGCGGCCGGGGTGCTCTCCGCCGGCTCGACCGGCTCGGTCCGGAACCCATCGAAATACCAGCCCGCAGCGACCATCAGCACCAGCACCAGCACCAGCATCCCGGCGGGGAACGCGCCCCGGCGCCGCCCGCCGTGGCTGGGGAGGTCGCCGTCGGCATTGCGGATCGGCGACAGGTCGGGGGCTGCCGACCCTGCCAGGCGCTGCACGCCGTCGAGCAGCGGCGCGGCGTCGAGCCCCAGGTAGCGCGCATAGTTGCGCAGGAAGCCGCGCACGAAGGCCATCCCGGGCAAGGCGGCGAAATCGTCGCGCTCGAGGGCGTCGATCTGGCGCGGGTTGAGCTTGAGCGCAAACGCGACTTCCGCCACTGCTTCGCCGCGCGCCTCGCGTGCACGCCGCAACTGCGCGCCCGGCGACGGCACGGCGGACTCACCGGCCATGGCAGGAAGGTTTTCGCTCTCGATGCTGCTCACTCGAACTTCCCTCGGGTCATCAGTTGATATTCTTCCGATTGCGCAAAACGGCTGCGCAACTGTGCCGCGTAGCTCGCCTCGGCATCGTGGTTGCCGAGGCGGCGCTCGGTACGCAGGCCGAGCCAGGCCGAAGCCGGGTTCGGCCCGAGGCGCTGGTGGAGCCGGACCAGGTAGGTGCGCGCCTGCTCCAGACGCCCGCCACGGTAGGCGATGGCAGCAAGCTGGTACAGCGCCTGGCCATTGTCCGGATCGGCCTGCAGCGCACGCTGGAACTGCGCTTCCGCGGCGCCATCGTCGGCCAGCCGCAGGTGACACAGCCCGGCGTTGGTCAGCGGCCGGGCCGGATGGCGGTAGTACGGGTTGCGCGCCGCCACCGCCAGCCGCTCCAGGCCTTCGACCTCGCGCCCCTGGGTGCACAGGAACCAGCCGTAGCTGTTGTTGAAATCGGGGTCGCCAGGCGCGAAACGCAGCGCGCGCTCGAAGTTCTCCCCGGCCGCGCCATTTTCCTCGATCAGCATGTAGGCCAGGCCCAGCAGGTGGAGGGCCGGGGCGTAGTTCGGGCTGTCGTCGAGCGCGATCTTCGCTTCGTCGAGCGCGACATCGTAGCGCCCGATTTCGAAATAAGCCATGCCCAGGTCCACATGCACGCGTGCCCGCGCCTGCGCCGGAGTGGCCGGAGTGATGTCCGACAGGGGCCGGCTGGCGCTCACCGACGGCCCCACCGTGCCCCCCGGCGACGTGGCGCAGCCGCTCGCCAGCACTGCCACCGCTACCATCGCCAGCGCCGCGCGCCTCATCTGTGCGCCTCCCCCACGCGCTGCAGGCGCACGCTGCGCCGGGTCTTGTCCTGCACCTGGCCGGCGAGCTGGCCGCAGGCCGCATCGACGTCGTCCCCGCGCGTCTTGCGCGTGGTGGTGACGATCCCGGCCTCGAGCAGGATCGCGGCGAAGCGGCGGATGCGATCCGCCGGCGAACGCTCGAACCCCGAGCGCGGGAAGGGGTTGAACGGAATCAGGTTGAACTTGCACGGGGTGTCGCGCACCAGGGCGACGAGTTCGCGCGCATGGGCATCGCTGTCGTTCACGCCATCGAGCATCACGTACTCGAAAGTGACGAAGTCGCGCGGTGCGCGCTCGAGGTAGCGCTGGCAGGCGGCCATCAGTTCGCGCAGCGGGTACTTCCGGTTGATCGGCACGAGGCGGTCGCGCAGCGCGTCGTTGGAGGCGTGCAGCGACACCGCCAGCGCCACCGGACATTCGTCGCGGAGACGGTCGATCGCCGGCACGATGCCCGAAGTCGACACCGTGACACGGCGGCGCGACAGGCCGTAGGCGTGGTCGTCGAGCATCAGGCGCAGCGCGGTGACGACGTTGTCGAAGTTGGCGAGCGGCTCGCCCATCCCCATCATCACGACGTTGCTGATGATGCGGCCGTTGTCCTGCTCGCCCGCTTCCAGATCCTGCGCCTGCTCGGTCGTGTCGACTCGCGCCGCGCCCAGCAGCGTGTTCGCCAGCCACAGCTGGCCGATGATCTCGGCCGCCGACAGATTGCGGTTGAAGCCCTGCTTGCCGGTCGAGCAGAACGCGCAATCGAGCGCGCAGCCCGCCTGCGAAGACACGCACAGGGTGCCGCGATGGGTTTCGGGGATGAACACGGTCTCGACCGCGTTGGCGTTGCCCACGTCGAGCAGCCACTTGCGCGTGCCGTCGGCCGAGATCGCGTCGCGCACCGGCAGTGGCGGGCGGATCGTCGCGACCTCCTTCAGCTTCGCGCGCAGCGACTTGGCGACGTCGGTCATCGCGTCGAAGTCGTCACAGCCCTCGCGATGCATCCAGCGCATCACCTGGCGGGCGCGGAACGGCTTCTCGCCCAGCCCGGCGAACCAGGTGACGAGGCCGTCGACGTCGAAATCGAGCAGATTGACCGGGGCGGCCGGGGCGGAAATGCTCATGCCTGAAACTTCACTCCAGAGAACGGTTGAGGCCAAATGGAAACGGCCCGGGCGCGCCGGACGCGGTGCGGGAGGCACCGCGAAACCAGCGTGAGGGCCGTCCGAATGGACCGTTCAGCGCGAGTAAACGTTCATCCCGGGGAAGAAGAAAGCCACTTCGACCGCGGCCGTCTCCGGCGCATCCGAACCATGCACCGCGTTGGCGTCGATGCTGTCGGCGAAGTCGGCGCGGATGGTGCCCTTGTCGGCCTTCTTCGGGTCGGTGGCGCCCATCAGCTCGCGGTTCTTGGCGATCGCGTTGTCGCCTTCCAGCGCCTGGATCATCACCGGGCCGGAGGTCATGAACGACACCAGATCCTTGAAGAAGGGACGCTCCTTGTGCACCGCGTAGAACTGCCCGGCTTCCTGCTCGGACAGGTGCACCATCTTCGCGGCGATGATCTTCAGGCCAGCGCCTTCGAAGCGGGCGTAGATCTGGCCGATCACGTTCTTGGCGACGGCGTCGGGCTTGATGATGGACAGGGTGCGTTCGATTGCCATGGAAAAACTCCGGAACTGCGCTTGGAAAAGCGTGAGGTTTAGAAAAAAGCGCGAAATTTTAACAGGTTTCGCGTGACGCCGATGCGCCCGCCGGGCACACGAATGTATCCCGGCGCAAGCATGGGGGCAAAAAAACAATCCCCGCCGGGCGTCTCCGCCTTGCGGGGATTGCAGCGCGCGGCCCGGCCGGGTCGCGCAGTACGGCCGGGCCGCGGCGCTTACATCATGCCCAGCGCCCGGGGCAGGAAAGTGGAGATACTCGGGATGTAGGTGATCATCATCAGGAACACCAGCATCGTGTACAGCCAGGGCATCACCGCCTTGCTCATCTCGGTGAGGCCGGCCTTGGTCACACCGCTGGCGACGAACAGATTCAGCCCTACCGGCGGGGTGATCATGCCGATCTCCATGTTGACCACGATCATCACCCCGAAGTGGATCGGGTCGATCCCCAGGGCGACCGCCACCGGGAACAGGATCGGCGCCAGGATCAGGATGATCGAGGACGGCTCCATCAGCGCCCCGGCCACCAGCAGCAGCAGGTTCACCACGATCAGGAAGCCGATCGGCCCCATGCCGCTGGCGACGATCGCATCGGCCATGCGCTGCGGGATCTGCTCGCTGGTGAGGATGAAGGAGAACAGCACCGCGCTGGCGATGATGAACAGCAGCATCGCGCTCATGTTGGCCGAATCGAGCAGCACGCGCGGGATCTGCCTGAAGCTCAGGTCCTTGTACACGAACACCGCGATGAAGAAGGCGTACACCGCGCTCATCGCCGCCGCCTCGGTCGGGGTGAACATCCCCGAGTAGATGCCGCCCATCACCACCACGATCAGCATCAGGCCCCAGAACGCCTTGCGGAAGTGCTTGATGCGCTCGCCCCAGCCCACCGCCGGCATGGTCGGATAGTTGTGCTTGCGCGCCACGTACCAGGTGCACAGGCCGAGCATGAAGGCGAGCAGGATCCCCGGGATCACCCCCGCCATGAACAGCGCGCCGACCGAGGAGTTGGTCGTCACCGCGTACATCACCATCACGATCGAGGGCGGAATGAGGATGCCCAGGCCGCCGGCCGAGGCCACCACGCCGGCACCGAAGCGCACCGGGTAGCCCTGCTTGATCATCGCCGGGATCAGGATCGAGCCGATCGCCACCACCGTCGCCGGGCTCGAGCCCGACACCGCCGCGAACAGGGCGCAGGCGAGCACCGCGCTCATGCCCAGGCCGCCGCGCAAGTGCCCGACCATCGCGGTGGCGAAGTTGATCATGCGCCGCGCCACCCCGCCGTGGGTGAGGAAGTTGCCGGCGAGGATGAAGAACGGGATCGCCATGATCTCGAACTTCTCGATCCCGGTGAACATCTTCAGCGCCACGGATTCGAGCGGGACGTCGGTGAAGATGAACATGAAGCTCAGCACGGTGAGGCCGAGCGCCACGCCGACCGGCATGCCGATCGCCATCAGGACGACGAGCAGGCCGAAGATTGCAAGGGTGTTGGTCATGTCTGCGTCCTCGCCTCAGTTCTTGCCGCCGGGGCGCTTCGGATGGGTCTTCGCCCACTCTTCGTCGCTCATGCCGGCATGCCCGTGCTCGACATCCTCGCCGAGCGTGATCGACTCGCCTTCGAGCAGCACGTTCGGGTCCTGCGCCTCGTCGAGTCCTTCGACGTGGCCGTGGTCGTGGGTGGGCAGCTCGCCGCTGCGGGCGAAGCTCACCATCACCTGCAGGAAGCGGTAGCACATCAGGAAGGAACCGAGCGGCACCGCCGAATACACGATCCAGGTCGGCCATTCGAGGTCGGGCGTGGTCGGGCCTTCGTAGTAGTCGCCGATGTCGCGCCCGAGCAGGCTGAGCGTTTCGTAGGCCATCCCGTTCTCCCATACGAAGAGGGAACCGAAAAGCCCGATCAGCGCGGTAAACACCACCCCGCACACCAGGCCGAGCTGGATCAGCGCGGCGCGCGGCGTGCCGGAGAGCTTGTTGATCAGGATGTCGACACCGACGTGGATGCCGGTACGCACGCCGTAGGCGGCGCCGAACTTGGCCATCCACACGAAGAGGATGATGCAGAACTCCTGGGCCCAGCCGACGTTCATGTCGAGCAGCCAGTCCTGCACCACGGGAATCTCGTAGCCCGAGGCATAGCGATGCACCACCGAGACGAAGATCACGATCGTCGCCACGGCCATCAGGCTGGCGATGATGATTTCCTCGAGGCGGTCGAGAAGCTTGTTCATGATTGTTTTCCCCCGAAAAAACGCCCGTCGCTCGGAAGGAGCCTGACGGGCGTGCCTGGGTCTGGGTGCGGACGGATCAGAGCTTGGCCGGATCGAAGCCGGTTTCGGTGTAGATCGACTGGATCAGATCCTTACCGATGCGCGACTCCATCTTCTTGTGCACCGGCACCAGGGCCTTCTTGAACGCCGCCTTCTCTTCCGCAGTCGGGGTGTGGACTTCGGTCTTGCCCGACGCCTTCACCGCCGCCAGTGCCTTGTCGTTCTCTTCCTTGGCGATCTGGTTGGCGTAGAGGGTCGATTCCTTCATCGCCTTGTCGAGCTGGGTGCGCACCTCGGCCGGCAGTCCGTCCCAGAACTTCTTGTTGGTGATCACCGCATAGCCCAGGTAACCGTGGTCGGTCAGCGTCATGTGCTTCTGCACTTCATGCATCTTCTGGGTGTAGAGGTTGGAGTGCGGGTTCTCGGTACCGTCGACCACCCCGGTCTGCAGCGCCTGATAGACCTCGGAGAAGGCCATCACCTGCGGCAGCGCCTTGATTTCGCGCATCTGCTCTTCGAGCACCTTCGACGACTGGATGCGCATCTTCTTGCCGCGCAGGTCTTCGGGCTTGTTGATCGGCGAGTTCGCCGAGAAGGACTTGAAGCCGTTGTCCCAGTACGCCAGGCCGCGGATGCCCTTGGGCTCGAGCTTGGCCAGCAGCTGGGCGCCGACCGCCCCCTGGGTGACCTTGTTCAGCGCTTCGTAGCCGTCGAAGATGTAGGGCAGGTCGAACACTTCGAACTCGCGCACGCCGAGCGGGCCGAACTTGGCCAGCGACGGCGCCAGCAGCTGGACCGCGCCGAGCTGCAGCGCTTCCATCTCTTCCTTGTCCTTGTACAGCGTGCTGTTCGGATAGACTTCGACCTTCACCGCGCCCTGGGTGTATTGCTCGGCAAGTTCCTTGAACTTGTCCGCCGCCTTGCCCTTGGGCGTGTCCTGGGCGACAACGTGGCTGAACTTGATCACGATCGGCTCCGCCGCGACCGCAGCGGCAGACAAGCCGACCGCAACCAGACCGACCAGAAGTGCGCGCATTTTCATGAGACTCTCTCCTCCGCATCAACGACATCGATGAATTTTTTCGGCCCGCGGCGCTTCCCGGGGCCGGAGCACGGCGATAAATTCGGCTGTGCTGCAGATCAGTATCGTTTGGGTTCCGCCCGATCGCTATTGTGGAATACCACAGAAGGGAAAACCACAACGGCTCCGCCCCCCCGCCCGAGTCCATGAGCCCTCTTCCCCCCTCGACGACCCTGCCGCCTCCGGGTGCCCGCAACCGCTGGGTTCAGCGCCTGCCCTTCCTGAGCCTGGCCCTGTTCCTCGGCGCGATTGCCGCCCTGGTATGGCTGACGCGCGAGTACGACGCCGACGAACAGCGCACCACGCTGCTCAACGACGTGCTGTGGATGGAACAGAACCTGCGCTTTCAGCTCGATCGCAACGAGATCCACCTGCAACAGCTCGGCGCCGAGCTGTTCGCCGGCACCTCGCTGTCGCCGCAGACCGAAGCCAGCCTCGCCCATCTGCTCAACCCCGAGCGCGGACTGGTGCAGATCCTGTGGCTCGCACCCGACGGCCGCCTCGCCGGCGCCCTGCCGCCGCGCCCGGCGGAGGCCGCGGGCGGAAACCGCGCGCCGACTCCGGCCACGTTCGAACTGGCACGCAGCGTCGGCCGCCCGGTGTATGGCCCAGCCTATCCCGCCACCGGCAACGCCCACCACTTCGAAGTCCACGTCCCGCTGTGGTCCGACGAATCCCTGCTCGGCGTCGTGGTGGGCGTGTATTCGCTGTCGGACCTGGTCGTGCGTGAGCTGCCGTGGTGGTTCTCGGAGCGCTACCGGGTCGCGGTGCTCGACGCCGACGGCCGGGAAATCGCCGCCAAATCCAAGGTCGCCCCCCTTTCCCCGCGGCTCGCCTACTCGATGTCGTTCGATCCGCCGGGGCACGGCCTGACCCTGCAGATCACCGCCTACAAGTCCGAAACGCGCTGGATTCCGCTGCTGCTGGGTGCCTCGATCGTGCTCCTGGGCGGGATCATCGTCTGGAGCGTGGTCCAGCTGCGCCGCCAGCTCTCCCGCCGCCAGCAGGCCGAAACCGCGCTGCGCACCGAATCCGCGTTCCGCAAGGCGATGGAGGATTCGATGCGCACCGGAATGCGCGCCCGCGACCTCGACGGCCGGCTGACCTACGTCAACTCGGCGTTCTGCCGCATGACCGGCTTCGCTGCGGAGGAACTGATCGGGCTCAAGCCGCCGATGCCCTACTGGGACCCGGAGCGGCTCGAGCAGACCTTCGAAGTGCACCGCGAAATCATGGCCGGCGAAAGCACCGCCGAAGGCACCGAAGTCCGCCTGCGGCGCAAGAACGGCGAAGCGCTCGACGTGCTGGTGTTCGAAGCGCCGCTGATCGACGCCCACGGCCGCCATGCCGGCTGGATGGGTTCGGTGCTCGACATCACCGAGCAGAAGCGCGCGCGCGAGCAGGCTCGCCAGCAGGAAGAGCGCCTGCAGCAGAGCTCGCGCCTGATCACGATGGGCGAAATGGCCTCCACCCTCGCCCACGAGCTCAACCAGCCGCTGGCGGCGATCACCAGCTACAACTCGGGCTGCATCAACCGCCTGCAGGGCGACGAGCTCGACCCCGCCGAACTGCTCGACATCCACCAGCGCATTGCCCGCCAGGCCCGGCGCGCGGGCGAGATCATCCGCCGGGTGCACGACTTCGTGCGCCGCGCCGAACCCCGCCGCGAAGTGCTCGACCTCAACGCGGTGATCCGCGACGCCGTCGGCCTGATCGAGGCCGACGCGCGCAAACGCCGGGTGAGCATCCTCGCCGATCTCGCCCCGGCCTTGCCGCCGGTGGCGGTCGACGCGGTGATGATCGAACAGATCGTGGTCAACCTGGTGCGCAACGCGATCGACTCGATGCGCGACACTCCGGCCAGCCGGCGCCGGGTCGAGATCGCCACCGCGGGCGACGACCGCTTCGTCACCGTCACCGTGGCCGACCGCGGCAGCGGGATCGCCGACGAGATCAGCGCCCGCCTGTTCGAGCCGTTTTTCACCACCAAACCCGAAGGCATGGGTATGGGGCTGAACATCTGCCGCTCGATCGCCGAGCTGCACCATGGCCGCCTGGGCTTCGCAGCCCGCCCCGATGGCGGTACCCTTTTCACCTTGTCGCTCCCCGTTGACCTCGACTCCGCATGATCCCTGCCTGCACCCACATCATCGACGACGACGAAGCCATCCGCGACGCCCTCCAATGGCTGTTCAAGACCCGCGGCGTCGCCTGCCGCGCCTGGCCCGGTGGCGAAGCTTTCGTCGACGCCTGGCAGCCCGGCTGGCGCGGCTGCATCGTGCTCGACATCCGCATGGCGGGAATGAGCGGACTGGAATGCTTCGACACCCTGCTCGCGCGCGGCTGCACCCTGCCGGTGATCTTCATCACCGGCCACGGCGACGTGCCGATGGCGGTATCGGCGCTGAAGAAAGGCGCGTTCCATTTCATCGAAAAACCGTTCAACGACCACGACCTCGTCGATCTGGTGGAGAAAGCGCTTGCCGCCGATGCCGAACACCAGCGCGCCGCCGCCAGCCGTGAAACGATCGAAGCCCGGCTGGCGCCGCTGACCAGCCGCGAACGGGAAGTCATGAACCTGATCCTGGAAGGCAAGTACAACAAGGTCATCGCCGACGAGCTGTCGATTTCGATGCGCACCGTCGAAGCCCACCGCTCGCGCATCTTCGACAAGATGGAGGTGCGCTCGGCGGTGGAACTGGCGCAGCAACTGACCATACTGCGCGACTGAACAACCGGACCGGCGGCGCGCCAGGAGAGGAAACCGCTCCAGGCTCAGCCGCTCCCGCGGGCGGGATCCGCGCCGGACAAGCGCCAGCGCGGGATCACCCCCGGTTCGCCGGCGGCGCAGGCGAACTCCGCCGCCACCCCGATCCCCGCTACCCAGACCGGTTCCCCCTCCACCCACAGCACCGGCAGGCGCGCACGCAACCAGGCCGGAACCGCCGCCTCCTGGCACAGGTTCTTGAAACTGCGCCGCGGGCGGCGCCAATCGAGGCGCAGCTTCATCCCCTGCCGGCGCGCCTCCAGCCTCACCGCGCCCGCCCCGGACAAGCGTGCACGGCTCAGCCCGGCCCCCAGCGTCGGCTCGAACACGACCTCCCCCGCGCCCCACGGCAGCGTCGCCTCCCCCCGCCAGTCCCGCGCCGCGGGCGCAGCGGCCGCTTCATCCGGCTCGAGCCACAGCGCATCGCGATACGCGCAGCAGGCCCAGGTACCGAGCACCAGGCGCAGCGGCGTGTCCGCGTCTGCGACGTGGAGCTGACGCACCGCCTCGACCAGGCGCGCGCGCGACGGCGCCAGCGCCCCGCCGCGGCGCAGCTGCCAGCGCAACAGGTTCCCCAGCCGTGCCGCGCCGAGCGCCAGCACGGCCGAACGGGACCAGGGGCCGCCGCCGCAGGCGGCGGCGTCGAGCGCGGCAAGCTCGTCGAGCAGGGCGTCGGCTTCGCGAAAGTTTTCCGCGGCACGCGCCAGCGCGGGCACCGCGGCGGGGAAGATGCGTTCGGCGACCGGCAGCAGCTGGTGACGCAGGGCATTGCGCGTGTAGCGGGTGTCGGCGTTGCTCTCGTCCTCGCCCCAGTGCAGGCCGGCCGCGCGCGCCCAGGCGAGAATCTGCGCCCGGCGCACACCGAGCAGCGGGCGCAGGCGTCCCGGGCGCACCGCCGGCCGGCAGCGATCGAACGCCGCCATCGCCGCCGCGCCATGCACGCCGGCGCCGCGCAGCAGGCGGAACAGCACGGTTTCAGCCTGATCGTCCTGATGATGGCCGAACACCAGCCAGTCGCAATCGAGGCTGTCGAGGGCTGCATGGCGGGCTTCGCGCGCCGCCGCCTCGAGGCCGCCGGGATGGTCCCGCGCCACCGTCACGCGCAACAGCCGGAAAGGAATCCCGACCTGAGCGCAACGCCCGGCGCAGGCCGCCGCCCAGGCGTCGGCGTTCGGGCTGAGGCGGTGATGGACGTGCGCGGCCGACAACGCATAGCCGAAATCCGCCTGCAGGGTGCACAGCAGGGTAAACAAGGACACCGAGTCCACCCCGCCCGACAGCGCACAGCACAACCGACTCTGCGCCCCTACGCCGGCGGCGGCGAGCACGCGGCCAACTTCGACGCGCAGGTCATCGTGCACGACCATGCCCATGGTGCCCGGCCGCCATGCCGCGGGATCACGCCGCCGCTGCGGCGCAGGCCCCGCTCAGGCCGCCTTTTCCTTGTAGCGCCCGTAACTCATCAGCTTGTCGTAGCGCTGGGCGACAAGTTCCGAAGGGGTCAGCGCTTCCAGTTCGCGCAGCGCGTCGGTGAGCGCGCGCTTGAGCGTGGCCGCCATCGCGCGCGCGTCGCGATGCGCCCCGCCGACCGGCTCGGTGACCACCTTGTCGATCAGGTTCAGCGACTTCAGCCGCGCCGCGGTGATGCCCATGGTCTCGGCCGCATCGGCGGCCTTCTCCGCGCTCTTCCACAGGATGGAGGCGCAGCCTTCGGGCGAGATCACCGAGTAGGTCGAGTACTGCAGCATCAGCACCTGGTCGGCGACCGCAATCGCCAGCGCGCCACCCGAGCCGCCTTCGCCGATGATGGTGCTGACCACCGGCACCTTGAGCTCGGCCATCAGGTAGATGCTGTGGCCGATCGCCTCGGACTGGCCGCGCTCCTCGGCGCCGATGCCGGGGTAGGCACCCGGGGTGTCGACGAAGGTGAACACCGGCAGGCCGAACTTCTCAGCGAGCTTCATCAGCCGCATCGCCTTGCGATAGCCCTCGGGGCGGGGCATGCCGAAGTTGCGCGCGATCTTCTCCTTGGTGTCGCGCCCCTTCTGGTGGCCGATCACCACGCAGCTCTGGCCGTTGAAGCGCGCCAGGCCGCCGACGATCGCCTTGTCGTCGGCATAGCTACGGTCGCCGTGCAGCTCCTCGAAGTCGGTGAACATCAGCCCGGCGTAGTCGAGCGTATAGGGGCGCTGCGGGTGGCGCGCGACCTGGGCGATCTGCCACGGCGTGAGCTTGGCGTAGAGTTCCTTGGTCAGCGACTGGCTCTTGGCCTCCAGGCGCGCGATCTCCTGGGAGATGTCGACCGCCGGGTCGTCCTGCACGAACCGCAGTTGGTCGATCTTCGCTTCAAGTTCGGCGATCGCCGTTTCGAAATCCAGAAAGGTGGTCTTCATCCAGCCGTTCCCAGTCAAAAATGTGCGCCATTGTAACGCCAGGCGGACCACGGCGTGGCCTGTCCACGCTGCACTGCCACACGCGGCGCGTCGCCAGACGACGCGGGGCGGCCGCCCTCCGGCGACCGCCCCGCTCATTGCGCTGCGCACCGCCAGAGGCGCTGCGGATCAGTCGTTGCTGGCGAAGCCGAGCAGGTGCAGCAGGCTGGTGAAGAGGTTGAAGATCGACACGAACAGCGTCACCGTGGCCATCACGTAGTTGGTTTCGCCGCCGTGGATGATGTTGCTGGTCTCATACAGGATCAGACCCGACATCAGCAGCACGAAGGCGGCCGACACGGTCAGCGACAGCGCCGGAATCGAGAAGAAGACCGCGCCCAGGCCGGCGAGGAAGGCCACCAGGATGCCGACCATGAGGAAGCCGCCCATGAAGGAAAAATCCTTCCTGGTGGTCACCGCGTAGGCCGACAGGCCAAGGAAGATCGCCGCCGTGCCGGCCATCGCCTGCATCACGATGCTGCCGCCGTTGGGCAGCGACAGGTAGGCGGAGATGATCGGGCCGAGGGTGAAGCCCATGAAGCCGGTGAGCGCGAACACGAACACGATGCCCAGGCCGCTGTTGCGGAACTTGGTGGTCAGGAACAACAGACCGAAGTAGCCCACCAGGGTCAGGATCAGACCCGGGTGCGGCAGACCCATCGCCACCGACAGCCCGGCAGTCAGCGCCGAGAAGGCCAGCGTCAGCGACAGCAGCATGTAAGTGTTGCGGATGACCTTGTTGGTCGACAGCACCGAAGCTTCGGTGCGGCGCATTGTCGTGATGCGGTTTTCCATTGCAGGGGTTCCTCCAGAAGGATGAATGGTCTTCGGGGCCGGGGAAAACGGCCCTTGGAGACAGGCTTTCAGGACAAGGCTGGCCGGACTTCAGGCGGGCAGCGCCGCAATCGGGGCGGCCGCTGCGCGGCCCGGCTTGTGCTGGCGGCGCACGCGCTGGGCCAGAACCCGCGCCACCCGCTCCGCCGCAGCGTCGACCGCAGCGCGCACATCGAGCTGCTTGATCGCAAACACCACGTCCGGCAGATTGCGCAGCCGCAGTTGTACCACGCAACGCTTGTCCGCGCCGTCGCCATCGGCCACTTTCACCCGTGCCCACTGGATGTGATCGCGAAAGCGGCCGATCGCACCGCGCATCCGCCGGCTCACGTAGTCATCCAGGCCGGGCGTCGCCTTCACCCCGTCACACTGCAGGTCGATACGCATCTCGAGTCTCCTGTTGTTGTCGCGCAATCACCGTCGGGCCCAGCGCCTCGACGCATGTTAAGGCTCAGACACTTCGATAAAATCTCGGTTCAACAGAATATTTATCCTGTTTTTACGAAGCTTCAGAAAAGTGACAAGCCCATCCGATCGAGGCCAGACCATGCTGAACTACAAGCAGCTCCATCACTTCTGGATCGTTGCCCGCGCCGGTGGGATCGTGCGCGCGGCGGAACGTTCCGGACTCGCGCCCCAGACCCTTTCCGGGCAGATCGCTACGTTCGAGACCGCACTCGGGGTCAACCTGTTCAAGCGCCAGGGCCGCGGCCTGGTCCTGACCGAGACCGGACGCATGGTGCTCGACTACGCGGAAGAGATTTTTCACCTCGGCAACGAGCTGGAAGAGGCCCTGCGCAGCCGTGCCACCGGACGCGCGGTGCCGTTTCGCGTCGGCGTCGCCGACGTGGTGCCGAAAACGATCGCCTGGCTGCTGCTGGCACCGTCGCTGGACCTTCCCGAGCCGATGCGCATCGTCTGCCGGGAAGGCAAGTTCGACACCTTGCTCGGTGAACTCGCGATCCACAAGCTCGACGTCGTGCTGGCCGACCGTCCCCTGCCGCAGAACATGGACGTGCGCGGCTACAGCCACGCCCTCGGCGACTCGACGATCGCCTTTTTCGCCACGCCGGCGCTGGTAGCGACGCTGAAAAAGGGTTTCCCCGAATGCCTGGACGGTGCCCCGCTGCTGCTGCCCGGCGCCGAAGCCAGCGTCCGCGGCCCGCTGCTGCGCTGGATCGAGGCCGCCCACCTGCATCCACGCATCGTCGGCGAGTTCGATGACAGCGCCCTGATGCGCGCCTTCGCCGAGGCCGGGGCGGGCGTTTTCCCGAGCGCGGCGCGGGTCGGCGAGCAGTTGTGCCGGCAGGCGGGGCTGGTGCATCTGGGGGACGCCGGCGGCGTGATCGAAACCTACTACGCGATCTCGGTCGAGCGCAGGCTGACCCACCCGGCGGTACGTGCGATCAGCGACGCGGCGACGGCACCGGCGCAGCGGGGACAAGCGGAGGAGATTTGATTTTCGCCGGCAGGCGATCCAGAATCGCGGGCCTCGACGCCGAGGCGCACCGGAAAACCGGGCGGGTATATGCAGGAATACGGGAGTGCAAGGCGGGAGACAGGCTGCGCGCGGTCCGGCACGCACGCGAAGCCCCTGGTGCCGGGAAAGGGACTCGAACCCTTACACCTTGCGGCGGCGGATTTTGAATCCGAGTGTCATGCAACAAGCGCAACAGAACACAACAAACTAGCGCAATAGATTCAGTGACTTGGAGAACTTGTAACGTTGTGTAATGTTGCCCTGTATTGCGCTTTTCTGCTGTCAAGTGTGCCAAAAATGCACCGCGCTCTGCGCTGCCACCACTCGCGCGCCAGGTGCGGATCAACGCGAGCCATGCCGCACACGTGCAGCAGCATCGGGCCGGCCTGCATCACGTCACGGTAAGCCGCGCCTCGAATGCCGCGCTTGTCGTCACCGCGGCGCAGGTAGTCGGTCGCATCCTCGAGCAGCAGGACCAGTGCCGCCGACCACAGCGCGAGTTCAGGCTCGCAGCTCTCGGGTTCAGTCGCAGACCGCCTAGAACGGGCCACAGCGGGCGCAGCAGGCCGGGATGATGCATCGGTATGGTGCAGGGCTTCGGCGGTCATGGCGGGCTTCCTAGCGTGATAGGCGGGGCGTATCGGAAACGGGCAATTTGATTGTTTTCAAAACGGGGGGTTTTTTCTGCGCGTGCGATGCCGAGCGGTCTAGAAAGTCGGCCTGCCTGGAGATGCGATGCCCCCTTCCCCTTTCGCCTCCTCGCGCTGCTTGACGCTGGAGTGACACGACGCACACAGCGCCATCCAGTTGCCTTGATCCCAGAACAGCCGCTCATCTCCTCGATGCGGCTCGATGTGGTCGACAACGGTCGCCAGGGTGATACGCCCTTCGCGCTGGCAGTAGCTGCACAGCGGGTGCGCCTTCAGGAACCGCGCTCTAGCCTGCTGCCACTTGTACCCATAACCGCGCCCTGTGCTGGTCTTGTCGCCACGCCATGAGCCGGGGGTGATCGTGCGCACAGGCGATGCCTTGAGCGTTGCCACGCGGGGTTTCAGCATCGTCAGCTTCATGTGCGCTTTCCGGGAAAAATGTACGTTTATGGATGCGGACTTAACCGGCCGGTTTCCGGTCCGCAGGTCGGTGACTTAGCGACCGCGTACCCCTTCAGCCTGCGCCGGTAGGCTGCCAGCACCGTGTCACGATCCACGCCGGCCAGCCCGGTCAAGCGTTGCAGCATCGGCCCAGGTCGGTTCAGTTCGAGATGCGCCTCTAGCCTGTAGCCGTGCCGGTCGTCGCCATGCTTTGCGAAGTCGATGGCGTCCTCGATCAGTTGCCCGACGACCGCTAGCCATAGGCTTAGCTCGGGGCCGATATCCTCAAGGCTTACGACTCGCTCTAGCGGCTGCATATGGCTCACCTCACACATGAAAACGCCCAGGCTCGAAAGCCCAGGCGTGCTGTTGTTTGCCGGCCGCGCACTCTGGAGCGCCATCATGAGCAACTGGTGTGCCGCCGGCTGTCGGGGTTGGTTTGGAAACAGGCCACTGTCCGACTAAAGCCTGTCCGGGCTTTCCGCACTAGCGGCCCGCCCGGCTCGGGGGTGTGGATCAGGCCGCAGCGAACTTGACCGCCTTGATCGCCTCGGAGTTGATGAGGTCGCCACCCACGCGGGCATAGGCGTAGAACTTCACTTGGCCCTTCGCGGTGTAGGGGTCGCGCAGCAGCTTGATGCCCGGCTGGCGGACGACGGCGTATGCCTGCTTGAAGTCGCCGAGCCAGACCGAGAGGCTGTCCGCTGCAATCGCCGGGGTGCCGTCGTTGATGACGACCGGGAAGCCCATCAGGCGCCAGGGCTCGCCGGCCTGCAACGAAGGCTCGAGCAGGTAACGGTCGGTGCTGGCCTCCTTCAGCTTGCGAAGGCTCGCCAGCGTGCCGCGTGACATCATCCAGACCGCATTCTGGCGGTAGGCCGGTTGCAGTGCGGCGATGGCGTCGCACAGCGGATCGAACTTCGTGGTATGCCATGCGCCGGATGCGCCCGTCGCAATGTGCTGGATGGTGCCCCACGCACGCGCCGAGTCGGCGGTCGCTGCGGTCGCATAGGTTGCGATGCCGCGCGGCTTGCCCACCCCGTTGCCAGTCACGATGGCGGCAGCTTCGGACACTGCCAGGCCGTGCGCGATCTGCTCAACGATGATGCTGCCTACCTCATAGCTCGCGGTGTCGAGTAGTTTTTGCGACACGGCGGGGCAGGTGTAGTGCTCGTTCAGCGGAATGCGGTTCTCGCCAACGGGCAGCGTGTCGGTGTCGGGTCGGGCGTCGGTTTCGCCCACCCACGCCGAGGCGAGGGTTCCGCGAATGAACGGCAGCACGGCCGCGTCACCTCGGTCGACGATGATCTCGCGGCACAGGCCGGACATAGGGCTCACTTGCTCGCGGAGCTGGCGAACTACCGTGTCCATCTGCGGCACGACGAGATAGCCGCCGTCCGGATCGGAGCCCACCGACATCGCTTTGATTTCGGCGTCGTCGCCTTGGAATGCTTTGCGCAGTGCGCCGGCCAGCTTGCCCTGGTCGCCGGCTTGAGTGCCGCCGGCTGCCGGGTTGGCCGGGCGGCCGGCCTTCTTCAGCACCTCGTCAACTTCATTTTCCAGCTCGGCGAAGCGCGCGTCCTGTTTCTTCTGCCATTCGGCGATCTGGTTGCCCTGCGCCACGATGGCGCTTTTGATTTCGGAGAGGTCCATTTGTTCGTCATCCTTTTTGGGTGTGGTGCGGCCAGTCTAGCCAATCGCTCTCCCGCGTTAAGCCATTGCGGGAAAGCACTATTTCCTGAGCTGCGCAATATTTCGGATGCGCTTGAAGCTCGCCTCTTTCTCTGTGCCCTTCTCGACGTAGCGGACGAACTCGAAGTCGCGGCGCACCTCAACGACGGGGCAGGGCTGGCCGGTCAGGCGCGATGCGTGGCATTTGAATTCCAGTTCCAGCACAAGCGCATCGAAGGTGCGCTCTTCCAGCCCGGCCACCAGCTCGCGCACATAGCAGCTCAGCACGCCGGGGCGGCGGCCGCGCTGCTGTTCGCGGAACTTGCGCCCGATCTCGATCAAGCGGGCTTCGTCATCGGTCATCGCGCACCCCCCTTCGTCCGGGCGGCACTGCATGCGCGGTGCGCTTCGTCGGCAAGGCGGGCCACGTCCTCGGGGCTCACGCAAAACTCAGCGGCGGCTACCGTTGCGGCTCGCTGTAACGGGTGCCCTTCGGCCAGCAGTTCGCGGGCGGCCTCCACGGCGCGGAAAAGCTCTAGGGTCATGGTCATCGCTCCATCGGTTCCGCAGCGACTGCTGCATGGTGTTCGGACAGGACGCGCGCCAGGCTCACGGGCGCCTGATAGCGGGCGATCGTGGGCTCGTGGTGCTGCCAGTGCACGCGCCAGCGGCGGGACAAGCGCAGCGATTGCGCCGACGGTGCCGCGCGGACTGCGGCGGGGGTGGGGGTCGTGCGCTTCATCGGATTGCCTCCACTTCTGCACCCGGCCACTGCGCCCGCACGGCCTCGATGCCCTGCGGGCAGATCACGCCGAAAGCAGGCCGGTCGGGTACGCGGACTCGGAATGCGCGCGCTCCCGTCGTGTGCGTCGTCGGTGGGGCGGCGGGGGTGATCGCCGGGGCGTCGTCGAGTAGTGAATCGAGCCAATGTTGCGCGGGGGCGTGACGCGAGTGACGCGAAATCCCTACATCGCCCTGTATACGGTGCGCACTCTTTTCACCCTGTGATGCGAGAACTTCATCTAAAAAAAGATTTGAGCCATACGGGGTAATGTAGAAATCACGCGTCACTCGCGTCACTTCCGTCACTCGTTCGATAGGGGCGCTCATGCGTACGCCTCCATGGCCCGCACCGCTACGCCGTGGATGATGCGCATCGCACCAGTCCTGCCGGCCTGCATCCCCAGGCGCTCTAGCCGCTGCGTGAAGTTCTTGCGGTTGAGCGTGCGACGGATGCCACTCGACAGCGCCCACGCCTGGTAGGCGCTGTACACCTCGCTCGAAGGCACCTTGAGGCCGGCTCCGACGACACAGGCTTCCTCCACGAATTGCGCAACCTGGTCGGCTTCGGTGCGCCACTCCCGCGCCGCCTCCATGCTCGAAGCAGGGATCGTGAATTCACCGCGCTGCATCACGCCTGCGATCGCGCGCAGACTCACGGCGAGGATGCCGGGAAGCTCTGCCAGCAGCTTGTCTTTCAGGTGCGGATCTCGGTCCTTGCCGTAGAACTTGCGGTTGAAGGTCAGCACGATCGCGCGACGAAAGAGCGCATCGGAGAAGTCGCGCGTATGCGGCATGTGGTTGGTGCCGAACCAGCACGTTGCGAACGGGCGAAAGTCGAACGGCGGTTTCATCTTGTGCTCTGCCGTCGTCAGCTCACCCGATACAAGGGCTTTCAGTTGCGCGTCGGCGATCTCCGCGCCCTCTGCGATCTCCGTAACGATGTTTGCAAGGCGCCCATGTAGGTGCGCGCGTTGAAAGCGGTTGTCGAACTGCGACGGCTGCACCGCGCAGACGTAGCGCGGGCCGATCAGCGCCTCGAGCACGCCAAGCAGGACGCTTTTCCCGTTCGCCCCGCTGCCGATCAGCAGGAAAAATTTCTCGAACCGGCACGTCGTCAGCAGGGTGTAACCGATCGCCTCGAGCACGCAGCGGGCTTTTTCACGGGCGTCGTGATCGCCCTCGAAGATCTCTTGCAGAAACTGCGCGAAGCGCGGGCACTGCGCCTGCGGGTCATACGGAACGGGTAGCTGCGTGGTGAGGTAGTCTGCGCGGTTGTGCGGGTCGAGTTGCCACGCGCCGCCGATCAGACGCAAGGTGCCGTTCGCCACGTTCACACGCGCCCAGTCCTCTCGATCGAAGGGCGAGACCGCTGCGAACAGCTCGGTTTTCACGATGTCGGTAATCCCGTCGACAAGCGCCCTGGTAACGGCGTCGCCTTCGCCGATGGTGGTGTGCGCGGCCTGCTTCACCTCGCGGTCGTCGGCGCGCACCCATACGCCGGATGCATCCCAGCGCCAGAACGTCGCCTGTGCAAAAAGCGCATCGCCTTCGCCCAGGTGCTTGATGACCTCCCGCGCCCACATCAGGTGGTCTTTCCCGTCCTCCGATTTCGTGTACTTCTCGCTCATCAGGTCCGCGCGCAGCGCGCGCAGCGTCAGGCCGAACCGCTTGCCCATGCGCTTGAGCAGCAGTTCCTCGCGCGTGCGGCTCAGACGGGCTTCTGCGATCGCCACGGCGAGGGCGTCGAGCTCGGTCTCGTCCGCCTGGTCGATACGCTCTTGCAGCGCGAGATAAGCGGCTTGCGGATCGACGGGGGCGAAACCTTTCTGGTGTGCGCCGGCGATCAGGTCGTCGAGCTCCTTACCGCGCAGTGTGTCGGCGCGCTCCTTACCGCGTGCTGCCTCCACCTGGTCGGCCAATACCGCGAACACTGCACGAATCGCAGCATCGTTGATGCCATCGGCGACCATGCGCGCGACGATGACGCAGGCGTTGGGGTGCACGGCATCGCCGGTCAGCAGCTCGGCCAGCAGCACATCATCAGACTTTCGCGGGCCGGCGCTGCCCTTGCCGCCTTTGCCGGCGGGGGTGTCGGCGGGGAACTTTGCGAGCGCGTCGAGGGTGTCGATCAGGTCGACAAACTCGCCGTCCTCTGGATCGTCGAAGGTGGTCAGCACGCGGTATTCTCCGCCAGGCTTTCCGCCGACAAAAAAGCTCTGCGAAAGGGTGAAGCTCTCGCGCGCCAGGCACCCGTACAGGGCGCCATTCAGGCGGCCGGTGAGCCTCATCCGCTCGGCAGGGGCTACCGCTGCGCTCAGCGGCGCGAAAACGCGCCAGCGTGGTTTTTCGGGCGTGTGCGAATGGGTCGTGACAACCAATGCCCGGATGCCCGCGCGCTCTAGCCGTGCGATCGCCTCGTCGGGGGGGATCACCTCGTCGTCGTAGTCGCCCTCGATGCCGGTGACTTCGATGACGTTATCGTCGTGCCGCAACGAACCCTTGGTCGTCCGGTCCGAGCCGAAGCGTGCAAACTTGATTAGCGGGGCTTGGTCCTTGACTGGCTGCGGGGGGAGGTTTTCAACCCACGCGCAGAACTCCGGCCAGGTGCCGTTACGCTCAACGAGGCCGGCGCCGGATTTGTTGGTGAAATGCGAGATTGCAAGCGGCGGCGCATTCATCGGTCGCCCTCCCGCGTTTGCTCGATTGCGCGCGTCAGGCGCAACAGCACCTCCGCGACCGCCAGCACGGCGCCGGCCTCGCGTGAGAAGGCGCGGTGGATCCAGTACTCGAACAACTCCTGAATTTCGCGCTGCTCGTCGGTGGGGAGGATGACTTCGAAGTCGCTCATCGTGCGCCTCCGTCGATCAGGTCGGCCAGGACACGCAGCCGTGCCGCCAGATCGCGCAGGCCAGCAGGCCCGATCAGGACGCGGGTTGCGGTCGCATCGAGGTCGTTGGTGACGATCAGAATTCCGCCGCCGTACTCGATAGCGCCCATACCGTCAGGGTGTTCGAACAACAGGTGCTCGTCAGAGGCTCGGGTCGGGAAGGCGTGAATCTTGGCGCTCATCGCAGCTTCCCCACCAACAGCAGCCCGGCGACCGTTGCCAGCACCAGTAGCGCGAGTAGATCGGCCTGAATGCCTCCCTGGTGACGCTTGGCGTTGACCGCACCGCGGCGGGCGTTGCGCTTGGCCTTGCCGCGCAGCTTCGCGGGGGCTGCCAGCGCGTGCCAGCCGAGCAGCGGGTCGGCGGGCTTCTGCTGCGGTTCTGCGGTGCCGCGCCAGGTCAGGGCGTGGAACAATCCGCGGTTTGTTTCACGCGAGGTGTCGGCGGTATAATTCGAATCGGTAGTTTCGCTTGTGGGCGCGCTCTCGAAAGGGAACGCGCTCTTTTCTTGTTCGGTCATAGCCGGCGCCCCCCTCAGTGCGACGAGGCGCGGGAATCGAGCCATGCCTCGAAGGCGTCGAGGTCGAACAGCACCTTGCGTCCGATGCGCAGAATTGCGCCGGCTTCGGCGAGGCCATTGCCGGGGATGCGGTCACCGCGGGAGTTCTGCCGGTCGGCGGCCTTGAAGACCAAATCCCTGATCGCGGCCTGAGAGAAAACGGGATAGGCGGCGGCGACCTGCGCGACGGTCGCCACGCGGCGGCGGGGTTGAATTGCTACGGTGCCTGTGTTTTGTTGTGCTTGCGTTTCCATTTCCGTCTTTCCTTGCGGGTTGTGACGGAATGGATTACATAGATCGGCACAAGCGGTGCCGAAAGGGGAAAACCTCCCCGCGCGCTATCTTGGCGGCACTCTCTCGTCTGCACGAGCAGCCCGCAACCCGTCCCGCAGGTGCTTGTAAAGGTCGCCAGTCGGGTATCCCGTGCGCTTGAACATCAGTTTTGCCCACGCCATGAAGCGCGTCGGCTTGAAATCGACAATGCGCACTGTCGGCGGCGTGCCGGTGAGTCGCCACCAGTGGGCGGCGAGCGCGGCGGCCAGCATGACCGCCAGTCCTGCAACTGGTGGCCGGCCGCCCTGGTTCGGTGCCATCGTGTCGAGCGCATGACGCGCCAGTTCAGGCAGCGCGATCGCCAGCGGTGGGCCGATCCTTCCGAGCACTTCCCATTGCGCGCGCTCGATCTCGGCCTCGGTGGTGTCGTCCAGATCAGTCCAGCACGCCGCGGCCTCATCGGGCGTCATTGCGGCGATACGGCATAGCGTCTCTCGCACATCTGCACTCTTCGGGTTGTCGTCGACCGACCACAGCAGGGCGCGAAAGCGCCGCAGCATCAGTGCCAACTCGCTCGGCCCGCGCCTGCGCTGGTAACGGTAGGTGCACACTGTTCGATCTGCACGCCGGGGGCCGCGCTTCACGTATTCGCCAGTCCAGCCTGCGGCAGGCGCAATCTTGGGGAAGGCCTTTGGTCTCATGTCATTCGCCCATGCACAGCCCGGCGCGCGGCCGGGCTGGTGGTCAGTACAAAGTTTGCCCGTTTCGCTCAGCGTACAGGCGGTGATAATTGATCCGGTCATGCAGTAGTGAAGGGGAGACACGAGGACCAACGAACGCCGCTCGATCATGAGACGCGAGCATGTAGTCCGGAACGTCTTGATACTGGCACGGTGATAGGGGACGAACGACGCCCGGCAAGCGCGGAGCATGTGCGTTCGAATACTCGATTGCCTCATGGATCTGCTCCTGTGCAATCTGGCCCTTCTCGCTAAGCGGAATTGGCTCGCCGGGCCTTACCTTCTGCCATGCAAAGCGATCCGCCAGAACTTCATTCACGACGCGCACACGCTTGTGGCACTCGTCGCGGACGTCTAGATCCTTCATGCACATGATCCCCATGTGGTCAAAGTTGTCCATGCGGTGTCCGATTTCATGCCAAACGATGAACGGGAACAACTCGTGGTCTTCCAACTGGCTCCAATCAAGCTCTGGCCGCGAAGGGCCTGCGGCGCGCAGCTTGTCTGCATTGATCGTCGACGACAGCGTTATCAGGGCTCTTTCGTCCCATTGTGGCTCTGAGGATGTCACGTCTCTGCATACGAGTAACCCCCAAGGCGAATAGCTCCCCCAGCAGTTGCCCATGCGCTTGTAGGTGGACAGATTGAGTGCCATTCCGGCGGCTTTCGTCAGCTCGGCAAACTCCCTGTACTGTTGCCGGGTAATATGCAAGGTAGCCATGATTCGATCTCCATAGGATCGGGTTGTGGTCAGGGTCGGCGCGGTGGTGAGAGACCACGCCGGCCCGCTTGCCTGATAACCGATCAAGCGGCGGTGTTGCTCTTCTTGCTCGCCAGCCCCAAGCGCTGCGCCAGCACGTCGCCAAGCTCCACGGTGCGTTCAGGCGACAGGTGCGAATAGCGCGCGGTCATCTGCAAAGTTTTGTGGCCGAGCACCTTGGCGACTTCCATTGAACCGATGCCGGCCATCGTCAGATAGCTCGCGGCGGTGTGGCGAAGGTCGTGCCAGTGAAAATCCGGGACATCAGCGCGCGCGAGTGCGGCCTTCCACGCGGTACGCAGCGAGCCGAATGCGTCGGTCGTAGCCGGGACGGGGAAAACACGGTCGTCGTGTAGATCGCGGACCTTGGCGCGGTCGCGCAGCAGGTCGAGGGCTTCACCCGTCAGGGGCAGCACGCGCCCTGCCCCGTTCTTCGTCTCGCCATCCCTGAGCACGATGGTGCAGCGTCCAAAGTCGACTTGGTTCCAGCGCAGGTTCATCACCTCGGCTTGACGTGCGCCGGTCGAGAGCGCGACCACGAAGCAGGGGTAGAGCAGCGCGTTGCGCGACTCCTTGCAGGCAGCAATCAGGCGGGTGCGCTCGTCGTCGCTGAGGTAGCGCACGCGGCCTGCCGACTCCTTGCCCTTGCGCACGCGGGGGCAAGGGTTGCGCTCGATCCATCCAAGCTCCTTGACCGCGAACGAGAGGCACGCCGACAGGCTGGCGAGGTAGCGGTTTGCGGTCGCGGTGGTGCGCTTGCCGTCCTGGTGCAGCTTGGCGTAAGCGGTCGCCACAAGGGCCGGGGTCACGTCCTCAAGACTGAGGCCATCGAACTCGTCACACCAGTACGCGAAATGCGGCTTGCGATCGTCGGCGGACTTCAGGTGTTCGCGGATCGCGGCCTGATACTTGTCAGCCAGCTCGGTGAAGGTGCGCCGCCGCGCAATGCCGAAGTGCCGGCCTTGGCGGATCGCGGTCTCGGTCTCGGCTGCCCATCGCTTCGCATCCGTCAGACGGTCGAAGCTCGCCGTTTCGGCGGGGTGGCCTTTCAGGCGAATCTGCACCTTGTAGCTGGTGCCGTTCTTGCCGGTGCGCTTGGTGATCGTTGCCACAGTTTTGCCCTCGTGAATCTCTGGACAAAACAGTACCGTAGCGGGCAGCATTCGCCAAACAAGCGGGGCGGATGTGCCAGAAGTGTGCCGCGTTTATTCTTTTTGATTATTGCGACTTACTTGCAACAGCCCTGAAACCCTTGCTGTGCTTGCTGGTGCCGAGAGTGGGACTCGAACCCACACACCTTGCGGCGGCGGATTTTGAATCCGCTGCGTCTACCGATTCCGCCATCCCGGCAGGGGAGGCGCATTATCCCCGAACAAGCGTCATTGCAGCAAGCGCGGGGGGATATCTTTCCCGCCCGTCGCGCCCAGCGGCTCGCCCTTTCACCCTTACCTTCACCGCAATGTCCCTGACCCTCGACGATTTCGACTACCTGCTGCCGCCCGAACTGATCGCCCAGGCGCCGCTCGCCGAGCGCAGCGCCAGCCGCCTGCTGGTGGTCACCCCCGCCTGCGGCACCAGCCCGCTGCTCGCCGATGCGAGTATTGCCGATCTGCCCGCGCTGGTGCGCCCCGGCGACCTCCTCGTGTTCAACGACACCCGCGTGATCCATGCCCGCCTGCACGGCGTCAAGGACAGCGGCGGCCAGGTCGAAGTCCTGATCGAACGCGCGGTCGGCCCGCACGAAGCCCTCGCCCAGGTGCGCGCGAGCAAGTCGCCGAAGACCGGCAGCCGGCTGCGCCTGGCCGACGCCTTCGACGTCGAAGTGCTCGGCCGCGTCGGCGAGTTCTACCACCTGCACTTTCCCGCCGGCGAAAATCTGTTCGCCCTCCTCGAACGCCACGGCAGGCTGCCGCTGCCGCCCTACATCCAGCGCGCCGCCGGGGACGCCGACGAAAGCCGCTATCAGACGGTGTATGCGCGCGACCCCGGCTCGGTCGCCGCCCCGACCGCCGGCCTGCACTTCGACGAAGCCCTCCTCGCCCGCCTCGCCGAGCGCGGCGCGAACTGCGCCTGGCTCACGCTCCACGTCGGCGCCGGCACCTTCCAGCCGGTGCGGGTGGATGACCTCGGCGAGCACCGCATGCACCGCGAGCGCTACGTGATCCCGCAGGAAACCGTGGACGCGATCGCCGCCACCCGCGCCGCCGGCGGACGCGTGATCGCGGTCGGCACCACCAGCATGCGCGCGCTCGAAGCCGCCGCCCAGGACGGCACGCTGGAAGCAGGCAGCAGCGAGACGGAAATCTTCATCCTCCCCGGCTTCCGCTTCCAGGTCGTCGATGCGCTGATCACCAACTTCCACCTGCCCAAATCCACCTTGCTGATGCTGGTGTCGGCCTTCGCCGGCATGGACACCATCCGCCACGCCTACGCCCACGCCATCGCCCGCCGCTACCGCTTCTTCAGCTACGGCGACGCGATGTTCCTGACCCGCAAGAAAGACACCGAAGACGATGCGATTTGAACTCCTCGCCACCGACTGCGGCGCCCGCCGCGGCCGCCTGACGCTCGCCCACGGGGTGGTCGAAACCCCGGTGTTCATGCCGGTCGGCACCTACGGCACGGTGAAGGCGATGACGCCTTCGATGCTCGCCGACATCGGCGCGCAGATCTGCCTGGGCAACACCTTCCACCTGTGGCTGCGCCCGGGGCTGGAGATCATCGCCGCGCACGGCGGCCTGCACCGCTTCATGGCCTGGGACAAGCCCATCCTCACCGACTCGGGCGGCTTCCAGGTGTTCAGCCTCGGCGCGCTGCGCAAGATCAGCGAGGAAGGGGTGAAGTTCGCCAGCCCGATCGACGGCGCGAAGCTGTTCCTGACCCCCGAGATCTCGATGCAGATCCAGCACGTGCTGAACTCGGACATCGTGATGATCTTCGACGAATGCACGCCCTACCCCGCCAGCCGCGACGAGGCGGCGCAGTCGATGCTGCTGTCGCAGCGCTGGGCGAAGCGCTCGCGCGACGAGTTCGACAAACTCAGCGACCGCCTGGAGAACCCCAACGCGCTGTTCGGCATCGTCCAGGGCGGGATGTACGAGGACCTGCGCGACGAATCGCAGGCTGCGCTGGAGGCGATCGGCTTCGACGGCTTCGCCATCGGCGGCCTCTCGGTGGGCGAGCCGAAAGAAGACATGGCCCGCATCCTCGCCCACACCGCACCGCGCCTGCCCGCGGCCAAGCCGCGCTACCTGATGGGAGTGGGCACGCCCGAGGACATCGTCGCCGGAGTGGCCGCCGGGATCGACATGTTCGACTGCGTGATGCCCACCCGCAACGCGAGGAACGGCTGGCTGTTCACCCGCTACGGCGACATCAAGATCAAGAACGCCGTCCACAAGGCCGACCCCCGTCCGCTCGATCCGTCGTGCGACTGCTACACCTGCCGCAACTTCAGCCGTGCCTACCTCCACCACCTTCACCGCAGCGGCGAGATCCTCGGCAGCATGCTCAACACGGTGCACAACCTGCGCTACTACCAGACCCTGACCCATGAGTTGCGCGAAGCCATCGTCACCGGGCGCTTCACTGCCCGGGTGCACGACTTCCGCGCCGAACGCGCCACCGGCACCCGGTGAATCCGGCGCACTCCCGGCCGGGGCTTTCCCCGGCTAGGCTATAATCCAGCGTTTTCGCCAACCCGGAGTAATCGACGTGCTGATTTCCAATGCTTACGCCCAGGCTGCGGGCGCCGACCCCAGCGGCGGCCTGATGGGCCTGCTGCCGCTGATCCTGATGTTCGTGGTGTTGTGGTTCCTGATGATCCGCCCGCAGATGAAGCGCGCGAAGGAGCACAAGGCCATGGTCGCAGCGCTCGCCAAGGGCGACGAAGTGGTCACCGGCGGCGGCATTGCCGGGCGCGTCACCGAAGTCGGCGACAGCTTCGTGCACGTCGAGATCGCGGCCAACGCCGTGGTCGCCGTGCAAAAGCAGGCGGTGGCCACCGTGCTGCCCAAGGGTACGCTGAAGTCGCTGTAAGGCCTGCCGGCACGCCGGCGGGCTCCGCCCACCGGCGCGTTCCACCGCCCTGCGCCGCGCCCCCCGCGCCGCGCCTTCCCGCTTCGCTCCACCACTTTCCCGCCGACGATGAACCGCTACCCTCTCTGGAAGAACATCCTCATCGGCCTCGTGCTGCTCTGGGGCCTGATCTATACCCTGCCCAATTTCTACGGTGAAGTGCCGGCCGTGCAGGTGTCGAGCGCCAAGGCCACCCTCAAGCTCGATCCCGTAGCGGTCACCGAACGCATCGGCAGCGCCCTGCGCGCCGCCGGCATCGACCATACCGGCATTTTTGCCGACCCCGGCAGCGTGCGCGCACGCTTCGCCGACACCGAGTTCCAGCTGCGCGCCAAGGACGCCATCGAGCGGGCGTTCAACCCCGACCCCGCCGACCCGTCCTATGTCGTCGCCCTGAACCTGCTGTCGGCATCGCCGAACTGGCTCACCTCGATCCACGCCCTGCCGATGTACCTCGGCCTCGACCTGCGCGGCGGCGTGCATTTCCTCCTCGAAGTGGACATGCCGGGCGCACTGACCAAGCGCCTGGACGCCACCACCGGCGACCTGCGCACGCTGATGCGCGACAAGAGCGTGCGCCATGCCGGCATCAGCCGCGAAGGCAGCACCGTGGTGATCCGCTTCCGCGATGCGGCGCAGCGCGAAGCCGGCCGCCGCGCGATCCAGGACACCACCGCCGACCTCCAACTCGCCGAGCGCGACGATGCCACCGACGATCTCAAGCTCGTCGCCACGCTGACCCCGCAGGCGCAGCAGACGATGCGCGACTTCGCCATCAAGCAGAACATCACCACCTTGCACAACCGCATCAACGAGCTCGGCGTCGCCGAGCCGGTGATCCAGCAGCAGGGCGCCGAACGCATCGTCGTGCAACTGCCCGGCGTGCAGGACGTGGCCAAGGCGAAGGACATCCTCGGCCGCACCGCGACCCTCGAAGTGCGCATGGTCGATGACACCCCGGGCGCGATCGAGCAGGCGCTCGCCGGCAGCATCCCCTTCGGCACCGAGCTGTACACCGAGCGCGGCGGCTCGCCGTTGCTGGTCAAGAAGCAGGTCGTGCTCACCGGCGACCGCCTCACCGATGCCCAGCCCGGCTTCGACGGCCAGACCAACGAACCCGCCGTGCACCTCACGCTGGACGCCGCCGGCGCGCGCATCTTCCGCGACGTCACGCGCGAGAGCGTGGGCAAGCGGATGGCGATCCTGCTGATCGAAAAGGGCAAAGGCGAAGTCGTCACCGCGCCGGTGATCCGCAGCGAGATCGGCGGCGGCCGGGTGCAGATCTCCGGGCGCATGACCACCGCCGAAGCCAACGACGTCGCCCTGCTGCTGCGCGCCGGCTCGCTCGCCGCGCCGATGGAAATCATCGAGGAGCGCACCGTCGGCCCCAGCCTGGGCGCGGAGAACATCGCCAAGGGCTTCAACTCGACGCTGTGGGGCTTCCTCGCGATCGTCGCCTTCATGTGCGCCTACTACCTGCTGTTCGGCCTGGTGTCGTCGGTCGCACTCGCCGCCAACCTGCTGCTGCTGGTAGCGCTGCTGTCGCTGCTGCAGGCTACCCTGACCCTGCCCGGCATCGCCGCGATGGCGCTCACCCTGGGCATGGCGATCGACGCCAACGTGCTGATCAACGAGCGCATCCGCGAAGAGCTGCGCAACGGCGCCAGCCCGCAGGCGGCGATCGCCGCCGGCTACGACCGCGCCTTCGACACCATCCTCGACTCCAACATCACCACCCTGATCGCCGGCATCGCCCTGCTGGTGTTCGGCTCCGGCCCGGTGCGCGGCTTCGCGGTGGTGCACTGCCTGGGCATCCTGACCTCGATGTTCAGCGCGATCCTGGTGTCGCGGATGCTGATCAACTTCATCTACGGCCGCCGCCGCAAGATCGACGGCCTGTCGATCGGCACGGTCTGGAAGCCGGCGGCCGACACCGCCGCCAAGCGCTGAGCGGGCGAAAGGACAGGGAACCGGATCATGGAATTCTTCCGCATCAAGAAAGACATCCCCTTCATGCACCACGCGCTGGTGTTCAACGTCATCTCGTTGATCACCTTCGTGCTGGCGGTGTTCTTCCTCGCCACCCGCGGCCTGCACCTGTCGGTGGAGTTCACCGGCGGCACCCTGGTCGAGGTCAGCTACGCCGAGGCGCCGCAGCTCGAGCCAGTCCGCCAGGCGCTCGCCGCCAGCGGCTATCCCGACGCCCAGGTGCAGAACTTCGGCAGTGCCCGCGACCTGCTGATCCGCCTGCCCAATCGCGACGACCTGGACACCTCGCGGGTGTCGGAAACCGTGATGGCGACGCTGAAATCCGTGGCGGGCAACGCACCGGAACTGCGCCGCGTCGAGTTCGTCGGCCCGCAGGTGGGCAAGGAGCTCGCCACCGACGGGGCGATGGCCCTTCTGCTGGTGGTGCTCGGGATCATGATCTACCTCGCGCTGCGCTTCGAATGGCGCTTCGCGGTGTCGGCGATCATCGCCAACATGCACGACGTGATCATCATCCTGGGCTTCTTCGCCTTCTTCCAGTGGGAGTTCTCGCTGCCGGTGCTGGCCGCGGTGCTGGCGGTGCTGGGCTATTCGGTGAACGAATCGGTGGTGGTGTTCGACCGCGTGCGCGAGACGTTCCGGAAGAAGCGCGCCATGGACACGCCGGCAGTGCTGGACCACGCGATCACGAGCACGATCTCGCGCACCGTGATCACCCACGGCAGCACCCAGATCATGGTGCTGTCGATGCTGATCTTCGGCGGCGAGACGCTGTATTACTTCGCCCTGGCGCTGACCATCGGCATCCTGTTCGGCATCTATTCCTCGGTGCTCGTCGCCAGCCCGCTGGTGATGTGGCTGGGGGTGTCGCGCGAGCAGTTCGTGAAGCCGAAAAAGGAGAAGGAAGAGGCGGTGGTCTGAGGCTGCGCGCTTCCGGGGGCGACAAAGGCGCCGATGCGGCTTCGGCAATGCGTCCGTCCACGTGAGCGCAACACAAGTCTCCAACACCGGCCTCCAAAGCCCGCCCAAGCGCTAGGCCGCGGGGCCGGGGCGGCGGGCGCCAACTTCAGGAGCGACGAGATGGAGGGCGTCGCGGGGGAAACAAGGCGACGCATGTCTGAGGAGCGCAGCGACGAGTTTGCGTCGCCGCCCCCGCGGCGTCCTCCATCGAGGGCAGCCCGGAGCGAAGCGAAGGGCCGCGAGTGCAGGCGGCGACCGCCGCCCCGGCCCCGCGGCCGGATCAGAGCCGCACAAGACTCACGCCGCACGGAACCTCAGACCGCAAACACCTGCTTCACCCGCAGCGTCTCGCCGCGCTCGATCAGACCGGTCAGGCGATCGATGTTGGGGTGCTTGCCGGGATGGGTACGGGCATCCTCGGTGTGCTCGGCGTACAGTTCCAGCCCTTTCCTCGCCGCCTCGGGCGAGATTGCGCCGTAGAGCTGGGCAAGGTGGTTGTACACCGCGAGCGAGCCGGCCTGGCCGGGTTTGTTCTCGATGCTGGCGACGACCGCGTCGGCGGCATCGAGCAGGTTCAGCGCGGCGAGATGCGACACGCCGGGCAGGGTTTTCAGGTTGTCGGCGAAGGCCATCGGGTTCTCCTGGATTGAAAACGCCACCCGCAGGTGGCGCGCAACGGATGCGGCCAACGGCCCAGCCGGGCCGCGGCCACGCCGTGATCAGATGCGACGGGCGAGTTCCGCCGCCTTGCCGACGTAGCTCGCCGGCGTCATCGCCAGCAGGTGCTCGCGCGCCTCGGCGGGGATCGCCAGCGTGCGGATGAAGTCCTGCAGCGCCGCGCGGGTGATGCCCTTGCCGCGGGTCATCGCCTTCAGCTGCTCGTAGGGGTTGGCGATGCCGTAGCGGCGCATCACCGTCTGCACCGGCTCGGCGAGCACTTCCCAGCACTCGTCGAGGTCGGCGGCGAGGCGCGCCGGATCGGCCTCCAGCTTGGCGAGGCCGCGCAGGCAGCTGTCCAGCGCCAGCACGCTGTGGCCGAAGCCGACGCCCATGTTGCGCAGCACGGTGGAGTCGGTGAGGTCGCGCTGCATGCGCGAGATCGGCAGCTTTTCGGAGAAGTGCCTGAGCACCGCGTTGGCGATGCCGAAATTGCCCTCGGCGTTCTCGAAGTCGATCGGGTTGACCTTGTGCGGCATCGTCGACGAGCCAACCTCGCCTTCCTTCAGCTTCTGCTTGAAGTAGCCGAGCGAGATGTACATCCAGAGATCGCGGCAGGCATCGATCAGCATGGTGTTGGCGCGCGCGATGGCGTCGAACAGCTCGGCCATGGCGTCGTGCGGCTCGATCTGGATGGTGTAGTCGTTGAAGCTCAGCCCCAGGGATTCGATGAAGCGGCGGTTGAAGCCCTCCCAGTCGAACGCCGGCCAGGCCGACAGGTGGGCGTTGTAGTTGCCCACCGCACCGTTGAACTTGGCGGTGAGCGCCACCGCCGCGACCGCCGCGCGGGCACGCATCAGGCGCGCGGCGATGTTCGCCATCTCCTTGCCGAGCGTGGTCGGGCTGGCGGGCTGGCCGTGGGTGCGCGACAGCATCGGCAGCTCGGCCAGCGCATGGGCGAGCGCGCGGAAGCGCGCGATCACCGCATCGAGCGCGGGCAGCAGCACCGCGTCGCGGCCCTCGCGCAGCATCAGCGCGTGCGAGGTGTTGTTGATGTCTTCCGAGGTGCACGCGAAGTGGATGAACTCGGACACCTTCATCACTTCGGCGTTGTGGCCGAGGCGCTGCTTGAGCCAGTACTCCATGGCCTTGACGTCGTGGTTGGTGGTGGCCTCGATCGCTTTCACCGCCTCGCCATCCGCGGTCGAGAACGCATCCACGACCGCATCCAGTTCGGCGATGGTCGCCGCCGAGAACGGCGCGATCTCGGCCAGCGCCGGCTCGGCAGCGAGCGCCTTGAGCCATTCGACTTCCACCTTCACCCGGTTGCGGATCAGGCCGTGCTCGGAAAAATGGTCGCGCAGACCCGCGACCTTGCCGTGGTAACGGCCATCGAGCGGGGACAGGGCGGTCAGCGGGGACGGGACGGCATTCGGCATGGCGGGGACTTCCGGAAAAAGCGGGTATTTTAACGCCTGCCCTCCTTCGCGACAGAAAACAAAAGACGGCAGGCGAGGCCGGCCCCGGACCGACCGGCGGGGCGGCCTAGAAATCCAGCCGGAGGGACACCCAGTGCCGGCGCTCGACGATGCGCTCCATGCGCTCTTCGGCATGCGCCCCTTCGAGCGACTGCACGGTGTACGCGATCTCGCCGCCCCTGGCGACGCGGGCGAAGGGGTAGGCGAGGCGCAGGTCGGTCCGGCGGTAGCTTTCGGTGTCCGTATTGCGGGTCCACTTGATGTCGTGCACCCAATAGCGGGCGATCGACATTTCCAGGCCCGCCGGCAAGCGCTGCATCCACAGCAGGGACGTCGATCGCCGCGGCGCGGAATGCTCCGACAGGGCAAAGTAGAGTGCGCTCCGCTCGGGGCCGGCAAGACTGCTCCCGGGCACGTTGCTCAACGCCCTCCCGTCCGCCGTCAACCCGGCATCGATGCCGACATGCGCGTGCCCCACCGCGATGCGGGTCGAATCGACGGGCTGCCACTTCCATTGCAGTTCCTGCCCGCGAATCTCGAGGTCATGAACCGCCTGGACCGTGTCCGGCCCGCCTGTGGCGGTTCTGATGCGGTGGATCTGCCGGTCGGCAATGCGCTCGCGGAAAATGCGCACATCCAGGCTCATCCTCCAGTCGCGCCAGTCCCCAAGATAGGCAAGTTCCCAGCTGTCGAGGGCTTCCGCCGGCAAGTCGGGGTTCCCCACCCACTCCATGCGCGCCAGGCTTTTGCGCTGGTTCGCAGTGAAATCCAGCGTACCGGGCGTACGCCATGCCTTCGCGTAGCCGACACGAAAGGTATTCCGCTCATCGAGGTGGAAGCTGGCGCTGGCGCGCGGCGCGAGATGGCTGCCGGCCAGCGAATCGTATTCGTGGGAGACGCCGAAATTGCCGGTGAACCAGGCCCGCGGCTTCCATTCAGCATTGGCGAACACCCGGCCCACATCGCGGCTGACCCGCCCGATGCCGTCGAGCATGGTGCCGGAGTCGAGCACGTCGCGGCGCCAGCCGCCCCCCCAGACCATGCGGGTGCTGTCCGAAGGCAGGAAGGTATGCAGCGTCTCCACTTCGTGGCGTGCGCCACGGCCCCCATTGGGGTTGATGCGGCCGAGTTCGGGCCGGTCCGGATCGTCGAATCCGGCGTCGAGCCGGTCGACGTTGTAGGTGTAACGCAGGGAAAGATCGGCCCGCTCGGACAACGCACGCAACCAGCGCAGCTGCAACCAGCTCGAGGACTGATCCGACGGGCGCAGCGGGTCCTTGCTCTCGGTGCCGAGGACCGTGCCATCGTCGGCGAGATCGAGCCGCCCGACGAGCTGGCGCGATTCGACCCGGCCGAACTGCAGCTCCAGCAGGGTGAGTGGATCAAGCTGGAAGCCGGAGCGGAATTCGAACAGGCGAGCACGGTTCCGGTCGCGCCAATTCTGCTCCTCGGGCGCAACGGACCGGTGATCGAGCCCATCGTCCGCACGCTCCTGGGCCGTCAGCCGGAAATGGCCACGCTCCCCCAGGCGCCCACCTCCGCGCACGGTGTAGTCGCGAATCCCCTCGCTGCCCTGGCGGGTGTCGACCGACACCCCCTGCGCAAGGGCGGGATCCACCGTGACGATGTTGATCACGCCGAGGAAGGCGTTGGTTCCGTAAGAAGTCGTATTCGAGCCCCGTACCACCTCGATGCGCTCGATGTCGTCCAGTGCGACCGGCACCAGCTCCCAGTTCATGCCGCCGCGAAACAGCGGGGAATGCAGGGAACGCCCATCGATCAGCACCTGTACCCGCGGTGAATAATCCGTGTCGTCGGTGACACCGTGATAATTGACCCGTGCCGGCTTGTCGCTCGGGGTGAAGGTCTGGAAGCCGGGCACCAGGCGGAAAACCTCGTGCAGCGTGCGCGCGCCCGACGCCCGGATCATCGCACGGTCGATGACCGTGACCGACCCCGGCGCATCGGCAAGGCGCTGCGGCAGCCGGCTGACCGAAGCCACGACCGGCAGATCGCTGAAGAAGACCTCGTCTCCCGCCCGCAGCGTCCCCGAAAGCATGACGAGCGCAAGTGCCGCGACGCGGCCCAGCGCACGTATCCGGACGGCGGGACGCCATCCCGGGGCACTCGCCGGCGGGTTCACGGCCTCATTCGCGCGACACGCGGCAGCTGATCTGAAGCGATGCGCCGCAAGCTCCGAGTCATCTTGCCGCCGGGCATCGCCCCCCGCCGTCCCCCGCTTCGGCTTCGCCCCAGCCTTGTTATGGTTGCTGATATTCGATGACACGCCCACGCCCCTCGCGCTTCGCTTCGTAACAAGCCTGATCGGCCGCCTGCATGACCGCAGATACGTCGTGGTTCTCCCCCTCCATGCGCGCCATGCCGATGCTTGCGCCCACCGTGAAGGTCCGTCCGGAGTGCACGAAACCAAAACTGCTCACCGCTTCGCAGAGCGCGGACGCGATCCGATGGGCGCTTTCACGGTCGCAACCGTACAGGATCACCGCGAACTCATCGCCCCCGATGCGGAAGACCTGGTCCCCGGCACGCAAGCGGCCTCGCAACACCCCGGCCAGTTCGCACAGCAAGCGGTCGCCAGCGGCGTGGCCACAAGTATCATTGATCGGTTTGAAGCGGTCGAGGTCGAGATACAGCAGCGTCGCCACATCCCCCGCGCGGCGATAGGTCGATGCCGCATGCTCGATCGACTCCTCGAAGGCACGCCGGTTGGGCAGCCCGGTCAGCGGGTCGTGCCGGGCCTGATGGGCGAGTTGCGCGGTCGCCTCATCGATGCGGGCCTGCAGGGTCCGCTGATGTTCGGCGATCGACCCCGCCATCACATTGAAGCCGGACTCGAGCGCGCGCAATTCCTCGCTGCTCGACTGCACCCGCACCCGCACCTCCAGGTCGCCCCCGGCCATGCGGTCGACCGCCTGCGCCAGCGCAGCCACCGGCCCGCCGACCGCCCGCGCCAGGCGCAGCGCCATTCCCACCGCGGCAGACAGCACGAGCAGTACCAGAGCGCTCACGCTCAGCAGGACCCGGTTCTTTTCCGCGTCCCGGGCCGTGGTATCGAGGTCGATCTGGACCCAACCCAGACGCTCGGCACGCCCGCCATCGACCGCGGAGGGGTAATCCTCGACCTCCGGTGCGAGACCGAGCACTGCGGAAACGAACTGCAGCCGCCCCTCGTGCGCGACCACGACAATCCCGTCGCCTTCCGCCTTCCACGCCGTGGCGGGCAGGTCCGCCGCTCCGCGGCCAGCGCGCCCGAGCAGCGCGCCCCCGGCATCGTAGAAGGCGACCGCCGCCACATCGGCCTGTTCGAGGGCGCGGGCCATCAGCCCCTCGAGCGCGACCGGATTGCCCGAGACCAGCACGTACTCGGCGGCGGGGCCGAGAAAGCTGACGATCGCCTGGCCCCGCGCCAGCGTCGACCGATCGAGGTCGCGGTTGCTCTGATGGAGAAAGAGCGCACCGAGGACGAGCGCGAACACGAGTCCGGGCAGCAGCAATACCAGCACCATCCTGCGCCCGAGGGGCATGCTGCGGAACCGTTTCATCGCGCACGCCCTCCACCCGCAACCTGCTCGCGCAGAGCCTGCTCGCCGGGCACGGCAATGCCGAGCGCACGCGCCACCATGCGATTCACGGCAATGTCGTAGCGCTCGGGGTAGCGGATTTCCCCAAGCAGCGGGTCCAGCCCCTGCGTTGCGGCGGACTTCGCGTTCAGCAGTTCAGCGACATCGCCCGCGACCTGTTCGGGAGTGCTGAAGATCGCGGCCAACGCCCCGGCAGTCACGTATGCGGACGAAAAAGCGAAGATCGGGCGCCGGTAGCGGTAACTGGTCAACAGGATCGTACGCGCCGCGCCCGGACTCGAAACCAGGCTGTCGGGCAATGGCAGCAGTGCCCCGGCCTTGTCCAGAACCGGTTGCAGCACACTCACCAGTTCCTTCGGATCGGCAACCTCGGCGAACTCGACGACAAAGCCCTCATCCCCTGCCGCACGCGTCAGCGCAGGCGCGAAAAACCGGCTCTCCGGTCCGACCAGCACGGCGACGCGCGCCTCCTGCGGCAGGATCGCCCGCACGAGGCGCAGATGCCGCTCGGGCGGCTGATCCAGCACGATCGCCCCGAGGCGGCGGTTCGGGTAGGCCGCCTGAAGACGCCTGACCTCGCGCAAGCCGGCCAGCACCATCAGGATCGGCCGGTCGGTCTCGCGCAACGCGGCCTCGGCCGCGCCCGCACCGGCGGCCAGCACCAGGTCAGCCGCCCCGACCACCTCCGGGCGCACGTCTTCCGGCACCGCGCCGGCATGGACCACACGATGCATGCCGGGCTTGAGCGCGGCATGGAAGGCCTCGGCGAACTGCTGCTCGGGCCCTTTCTGCGCCGACAGCAGCAAGGCGATCTCCAGCGCCGCCGCGGGCGGCGACCCCAGCACCACCGCGAGCAGCAGCGAGGCGACGAGCATGCAGCGGAAGGCACGCTGCCGCGGCCCCCCCTCCGATCCGTATCCCGCTGGCTTCATCCTCGGCATCCGATCCGCAAGGTCACGAAGAGCGCAGGCCGATCGCGACTCACCGGCGCGAAACCGGGCGATCGCGTTCGGCCCGCCTCAGCTCCGGTAGTCGGCGTTGATCTTGACGTAGTCGTAGGAGAAGTCGCAGGTCCACACCGTCGCCGCGGCGCCACCGCGGCCGAGGGCGATGCGCACGGTCAGTTCGGCGTGCTGCATGATCCGCGCGCCCGCCTCTTCCACGTAGGACGCGGCGCGCCCGCCGTGTTCGGCGACCAGCACCGACTCGTCCGGGTTGCCCAGCCACACGCGCAGTGCCGACACGTCGAGGTCGTCGATGCCGGCGTAGCCGATCGCCGCCAGGATGCGCCCGAGGTTGGGGTCGGAGGCGAAGAAGGCGGTCTTCACCAGCGGCGAATGCGCCACCGCGTAGGCGACCTTGCGGCATTCGTCGCGGTCGCGGCCGCTTTCGACCGCGATCGTCATGAACTTGGTCGCACCCTCGCCGTCGCGCACGATGGCCTGCGCGAGCGCGATCGAGACCTCGACCACGGCATCGCGCAGGGCGCGGTAGTCGGCGCTGCCGGCATCGGCGATCTCGGCATTGCCGGCCGCGCCGGTGGCGATCAGGATGAAGGAGTCGTTGGTCGAGGTGTCGCCATCGACGGTGATGCTGTTGAAGGACAGCTCGGCCGCCTCCTTCACCAGCGCATCGAGCAGCGCCTGCGACACCGCGGCGTCGCAGGCGAGAAAGCCGAGCATGGTCGCCATGTTCGGCCGGATCATGCCCGCGCCCTTGCTGATTCCGGTCAGCGTCACCGTGCGCCCGCCGATCGACACCTGCTTCGACACCGCCTTGGCGAGGGTGTCGGTGGTCATGATCGCGTGCGCGGCATCGAACCAGCCGTCGGCGCGCAGATCGGCAACCGCCCCCGGCAGACCGGCGACCAGACGCTCGACCGGCAGCGGCTCGAGGATCACGCCGGTCGAAAACGGCAGCACCTGCCCGGCCTCGACCCCGATCTGCCGCGCCAGCGCGGCACAGGTCGCGCGCGCATGGGCGAGGCCCGGCTCGCCGGTGCCGGCGTTGGCCACGCCGGTGTTGATCACCAGCGCGCGGACCGCGCCACCGGGCAGATGCGCCTTGCACACCTGCACCGGCGCGGCGCAGAAGCGGTTTTTTGTGAACACGCCGGCGACCCGGCTGCCCGCGGCAAGCTCGATCACGGTGAGATCGCGGCGACCGGCCTTGCGGATGCCGGCCTCGGCGACGCCCAGGCGCACGCCGGCAACGGGTTTCAGGTCGGCAGGGTGCGGCGTGACGAGATTGACGGCCATGGAGTCATTGCCCCTCGATGATTGTGTTCGATTGCTTCGACGTGACCCGAGGCGCAGGCCCCGGGCCGTCTGCCGACCCGTCGGGTGCTGCGCCTTGCGGCAAACGGATCAGCTCAGCTTGCCGTGGCAGTGCTTGTACTTCTTGCCCGAGCCGCAGGGGCAAGGGTCGTTGCGGCCGACCTTGGGTCCGGCGCTGGCCGGCGGCTGCGTGCCACCCTCGGCGTTGCCCAGCGCCTCGTCGTAGTCGGCATGCCGGTACTGCACGTTCTCGACCTGCGGCGGCGCTTCGGCCGCTTCGAGCTGGGCTTCGGTGCGGATCTGCACCGTCATCAGGATCCGGGTGACGTCGACGCGTACGGTGTCGAGCAGAGCTTCGAACAGCTCGAAGGCCTCACGCTTGTATTCCTGCTTCGGGTTCTTCTGTGCATAGCCGCGCAGGTGGATGCCCTGGCGCAGGTGGTCGAGCGCGGCGAGGTGCTCGCGCCAATGCGAATCCAGGCTCTGCAGCATGACGTTGCGTTCGAACTGGTGCCACGCCGCCGGATCGACGATCGCCACCTTGGCGGCGTAGGCTTCCTCGCCGGCCTGGAGGATGCGTTCGAGAAGGGCTTCGTCATCGAGGCTGGGCTCGGCCTTGATCCATTCGCCCACCGCCACCCTGAGCTGGCAGTCGGCTTGCAGGGCCTGCTCCAGCGCGGCGATCTCCCATTGCTCCTCGACGCTGTCGGCGGGCACGTAGCGGCGGAAGAGGTCGTGCACCACGCCCTGGCGCATCGCGCGGATGGTCTCGGAGATGTCTTCGCTTTCGAGCAGTTCGTTGCGCTGCTGGTAGATGACCTTGCGCTGATCGTTGGCGACGTCGTCGTACTCGAGGAGCTGCTTGCGGATGTCGAAGTTGCGCTGCTCGACCTTGCGCTGCGCCGACTCCAGCGAACGGGTCACCATCGCGTGCTCGATCGCCTCGCCTTCGGGCATCTTCAGCCGCACCATGATCGCGTTCAGGCGCTCGCCGGCGAAGATCTTCATCAGCGGATCTTCCAGCGACAGGTAGAAGCGGCTGGAGCCGGGGTCGCCTTGGCGCCCGGAACGCCCGCGCAGCTGGTTGTCGATGCGGCGCGACTCGTGGCGCTCGGTGCCGATGATGTGGAGGCCGCCGGCGGCAATCACCTGCGCGTGCACCCCGGCCCATTCGGCACGCATCGCCACGGCCTTCGCTTCCTTTTCTTCCGGCGATAGCGACGTGTCCTCGCGCATGAGCGAAACCGGCTTCTCGATGTTGCCGCCGAGCACGATGTCGGTGCCGCGGCCCGCCATGTTGGTGGCGATCGTGACCACGCCCGGGCGGCCGGCCTGGGCGACGATCTGCGCTTCGCTGTCGTGCTGCTTGGCGTTGAGCACCTGATGCTCGACCTTCGCCTTCTTCAGCACCTCGGAAAGAAACTCGTTGGTCTCGATCGAGGTCGTGCCCACCAGCACCGGCTGGCCGCGCTCGACGCAGGCGCGGATGTCCTCGATCACCGCGTCCCACTTCTCCTTCGCGGTGCGATAGACCTTGTCGTTCTCGTCCTTGCGCTGGGTCGGCTTGTTGGTGGGAATGACCACCGTCTCGAGGCCATAGATCGAATGGAACTCGAAGGCCTCGGTGTCGGCGGTGCCGGTCATCCCGGCGAGCTTGCCGTACATGCGGAAGTAGTTCTGGAAGGTGATCGAGGCCAGGGTCTGGTTCTCGGCCTGGATGCGCACCCCTTCCTTCGCCTCGACCGCCTGGTGCAGACCGTCGGACCAGCGCCGGCCGGGCATCAGGCGGCCGGTGAATTCGTCGACGATGACGACCTCGCCGTTCTGCACCACGTAGTGCTGGTCCTTGTGGTACAGCGCCTGGGCACGCAGCGCGGCATACAGGTGGTGCACCAGCAGGATATTGGCCGGATCGTACAGGCCGCCGCCTTCGGTCAGCAGCCCCATCCGCACCAGGATCTGCTCGGCGCTCTCGTGACCCTGCTCGGTCAGCAGCACCTGGTGGGCCTTCAGATCCACCGTGTAGTCGCCCGGCTCGGTGACCTCGTCCTTGTCGTCGAGTCCGCCTTCCTGCTTTTTCAGCAGCGGCGCGACCTGGTTCATCTTCAGGTAGAGCTCGGTGTGGTCCTCGGCCTGGCCGGAAATGATCAGCGGCGTGCGCGCCTCGTCGATCAGGATCGAGTCCACCTCGTCGACGATGGCGAAGTTCAGCTTGCGCTGCACGCGCTCATTCACGGCATACACCATGTTGTCGCGCAGGTAGTCGAAGCCGAATTCGTTGTTGGTCCCGTAGGTGATGTCCGCCGCATAGGCCGCCTGCTTCTCGGCATGCGACATGCGCGACAGGTTGCAGCCGGTGGTCAGCCCGAGAAAGCCATAGATCCGCCCCATCCACTCGGCGTCGCGGCTGGCGAGGTAGTCGTTCACCGTGATCACATGCACGCCCTTGCCCGCCAGCGCGTTCAGATAGGCGGGCAAGGTCGCGACCAGGGTCTTGCCCTCGCCGGTGCGCATTTCGGCGATCTTGCCGTTGTGCAGCACCATGCCGCCGACGAGCTGGACGTCGAAGTGGCGCATGCCATGCACCCGCTTGCCGGCTTCGCGCACCACCGCGAAGGCTTCGGGGAGGAGCGCCTCGAGCGTCTCGCCATTGGCCACGCGCTGCTTGAACTCCGCGGTCTTGCCGCGCAGCGCCTCATCGGAGAGGGCGGAAATCTCCGCCTCGAGCGCATTGATCTTGCGCACGGTCTGAGCGTACTGGCGGACGAGGCGGTCATTGCGACTACCGAAGATTTTCTTGAGCAGGCCGGAGAGCATGTTTTTGGGTCGACGTCGATTCGGCAAAGGCGCGAGTTTATCATGACGATCCCGGCCCCCCATCACGGTTGACCACAAGACCCACACGCATGAGCCAACCTCTCCGACGTTTTCTAAGCAGCGGCGATGCCCTTGCAAAACTGCAGGATCACGCCGGCCGGCTGCGCCGCTTGCAAGGGGCTCTCGAGTCAGCACTGCCCGTCCAGCTGGCGTCGCAGTACCGCGTCGGAAACCTCATCGGCGACGAACTTGTGGTCTTCGCCCAGTCGGGCGCGGCCGCAGTGCGCCTCAAGCAGATGGTCCCGAGCGTCATCGAGCAGCTGCGCATGGCCGGTCACGCCATCCGCAGCATCAGGGTCAAGATCCTCAGCCCCGACACTGCGTCCGGCCACGACCACCCGGCCGCAGTGCGCAACCTGTCCGTCACCGCCCGCGACCATCTCACCGATTTCGCCGCCTCGCTGCCAGCCGACTCCGAGCTGCGCAAATCGATCGAGCACCTCGCCCGGCGCGCCAGGACACAATGAAGCACCCAATACGATCGCCACTGGCTGGCGTGCGGAGGTGGCTGCTCGGCGCCATCGGCCTGCTCGGCGCGCTCTCACCGGCCAGCGCGCTCGCCCAGACCGAGACCTCTTCCAGCGCGCTCGAACACGCCAATCGCCTGCTCGGCCCGCCGGCTCTGCCCGCCCTCCCGCACCGGGACTGGCCCGCCCGCCCAGCCCGACAACCCGCCCCGCCGCCGCTCCTCGAGCGCCTGACCAAGGACCCACTCCACGCGGCCTACCATGTCGGCCAGATCGAACTCGCAATCCGCGACACCCTCGAGGCCCCCGCCACCCTCACGCTGATCGCGGCCCAACTGGGCGGCCACGATCTGTGGCGCAGCACAGCCCCTCTCGACGCCCGCAAGGACCCGCTCCCCCATCATGGCGCCGCGCTAGAGCACGCCCCGCTGCGCGACGAACTCACCCGCCTCCTCACCGCCATCGCCCAGGCCGATCGCTTGCGTCGGCAAGCATTCGCCCGCCTGCCGGCAGCACTCACCCGCGAAACCCTGCTTCGCCAGGTCGGCCTCGGCCCCCACCATCCCTTCGACGATGCCGACTATCGCCCGCTGCTGGGCGAAGTCGATCACGCCGCGCTGGCCGCAGGCTTCTTCGACCTCGTAACCGCCAGTCAGCGCTTCCAGCAATTCCTGCGCACCACCCCGCCCCTGCCCCCCATGCGCTGGCAGGCGGACACTGGTCTAGGTCGTATCCTCATCGACACCACCGGCAAGGACGACACTCATGATGTGAAAAACGTCCTGCTACTGGTCGACACCGGCGGCAGCGATGAATACCGCTTCGCCCCAATCGCCGAGGGGCATCCCATTCAGTTGATCTTCGATCAGCACGGCGACGACCGCTACATATCGACCGCACCCGCCAGCGGCCCCGCGGCCGCAGCCCTCGGCTATGCCCTGCTCTGGGACAGCCAGGGGAACGACCGCTACGACAGCACCGGACACAGCTTCAGCCAGGCCGCAGCCCTGTTCGGCAATGCGCTGCTCATCGACGAAGCCGGCGACGATCGCTACAACGCCCGCAGCCACGCCCAGGGCTGGGCACTGGGCGGCAGTGCGCTGCTGATCGACCGCCAGGGCAACGACCACCACCACGCCCTCGCCCACGCCCAGGGCTCGGCCGGCCCGGTCGGTGTCGCGCTGCTGATCGACGCCGACGGCGGCGACCGCTATACCCTCGCCCCCCTGCCCTTGCTGTTTCCGTCGTCGCAACTGCCCGAGCGCAACCTGTCGATGGGCCAGGGCGCAGCCATGGGCGTACGCGCCAGCGACGGCCGCTCGCTGCCCGGTGGACTGGGCGCACTCATCGACTTGTCGGGCGACGATCATTACGAGGCCGGGGTCTTCGCGCAAGGCGCTGGCTACTTCCAGTCCGCAGGCCTGCTGATCGACGCCGGCGGCAGCGACCACTTCGACGCCGCGTGGTACGCCATGGGCGCAGCTGCCCATGGTGCCGCAGGCGTATTGCTCGCACATGGCGATGGCGACGACCACTACCAGGCCAGTCACTCGACCGCACTCGGGGCCGGGCACGATTTTTCAACCGCTCTCTTCATCGACGAAGGCGGCAACGACCTCTATCAGCTCGGCACCCTCGGCTTTGGCGCCGCCCACGACAACAGCCACGCAGTCTTCATAGACACCGGCGGCAACGACCGCTATGGCCTGGGCGCTACCGACTGCCGCGCCTTCGGCGCCGCTCCCATGTCGGGCTGGGGCGATCCGCGCGAAATCATGCCGTCGCAAGGTCTGTTCTTCGACCTCGGCGGCACGGACCACTACCCGGCCACCTGCCCACGCACAGGCAATGACCTCGCTTGGATGTGGCCCCGGCAGCATCCGGCACTGAACCTCCCCAGCGAACGCGGGGCGGGCATCGATGGCGAATACCCCAACCCGTTTTTCACTGCGCCGCTGACGTACTGAAAACTCCAGTGACCGCCGCCTTAACGCGGCAGCGCCCGCTCCTTGACCGGCTTATCAACTCACAGAGGCCGCACAGATCCATTCATCATGCTTCCCCGTCATCCTTGGCGCCATGCCGAACACACCCACCTCACCCACACCGGACTCAGCCCCGGCTGGCTTGCGGCCGCACTCATCTACTTCGGCGTGGCCACCCTGGCGCATCTGCAGATTTCGCTGTGGATCGTCAAGAAACGCAGCGGCGCCAGCGGCGACTTCGCGATCAAGGACTTCATGCCCGAGGCTGCGCTCGCTGGTGCCGCACTGCTGCTCGGCTGGCTCGCATTCAAAGCCTGGAAGACGCCACGGGCATGGCCCGAGTTGGCACTCTGGCTGCTGCTGGGCCTCGGCGTCGGCCTGGTAGACCGGTTCCTCACCTTTTCGGCCCCGGAGTACGCGCACTACCCGCAATTCGCCTTGCTCGCATGGCTGCTCGCGCGCGCGCTGGACCCGACACGCTCACGACACATTCCCGGCCGGATCCTGTTCTGGACAACGCTGCTGGGCGCCATCGACGAGCTGATCCAATACCTCTGGATCACCATCAGCTACAGCGAATACCTGGACTTCAACGACATCCTGGTGAACATGCTGGGAGGTGCAGCGGGCGTGCTTATTTACTATGGGTTCAGCCGTCCGCATCAGCTCCCCGCCTCACGCCCGCCCCGCCTGGAACTGTTCACTGCACTCGTGCTGTCCAGCATCATCATGCTCAGCGTTCACACCGAACGCGTCATCACCACCCCGAAAGTCAAGGTGCCTGCCGGCGGCTTCGTGCGCGACAAAGGGGAGGCCGCCACGCTGCGCTTCTATCTTCAGCGCACAGTACCGCCCCGCTACGCCAGCTACAACCAGAGCCCCTACCGTGGCCAATACTGGATTCTCGACCCGGCAAGCGGTATTGCACTGACGCTGCTCGGTGGCGTCCTGTTCGGCGTACTCGTACGCCAAGCCATCCAGATCCGTCCAGACTAGGCTTCTTGTACCAGACTGCGCTTCACACCCTGGTCCCAGATCCGTCGCATTTCCCTTGCAACCGGAGCAAACCCTTCGCGCTGTTTCGCCTCGGCCAGCATTCCGGCACCGATATCCGCCACTGCATCTGCCACCTCGCACAGGATCTCACGCGCACGCGTGGGGTCGAGCCCGCAGTGGCCTTGAGCAAACCGCGTCAGCACCTTCGCACTCGGCCAGGATTTACGGCCATCCAGCATCAGCGCCATCACATCCCGCGGCAAATAAACCTGTGTGGTGACGATATCGTAGGCGGGGGCACAGGTTACGGGCATGCCGGGCGCGGCATACACCACCCCGAAATTCTTCAGGTGCGCATCGCCATTGCGCACCGCACAGCACACCGCAAGCAGACGGAACAGGAATTCGAGCGTCTGCACACGCGCGGTCGGGGTCACGAAGCAGGCAAGCGTTTTTGCGAGCCCCTCGTAACTGCCATCGTACTTTGCCTTGACCGGCAACCCTTGCAAAACACAGGTATCCTCGAAGCCGAGGTACTGCCCATCGGCATCGAGATCGAAACGCTCGACCACCAGGAATCGTCCGTTTTCAGACAAGGCATGTCCGGGCACCGCCAAGCCGGCCCGCGCCGCCACCTGCAGACAATAGAACTCGTTTGCGGCCAGCTCGGGAAACTCGTCTTCATCCCAGGTCTTGATGATATGGGTGGCGCCGCGTACGGTCAGGCTGCGCCGCCCGTCACCCGACAACGACCACGCGCGCTCATCACGCACCAGCACTTTGGGCTGGACACCAGAGATGCCGCTCGACGCGGCGAAGCGCTCGACAAGGTCGGCGAACAGGTCTTCAGAGCCCTCATAGGCCAAAATCTCCGCCACGCTTTGCGTGGCCTGCCCACCCTCGGCAAGGTCTCCAGGCTCGCCGTATCGCAGGCGACCGATCTGCGCCGGACCCACGATCTGGAGCAAGGAGAGATCCTGAAACCCGGGCATAACCTTGCGAAAGCGCCGCTCCAGCACTTCACGCAGCCGCCCTTCCGGAAGGTTCATCTGGAACACAGGATGGAGTCCATCCGGATACTCGTAACCACCAAGCTTGAGCGGCATGGTCAGCGAAACGGCCTCGCGCGGACCCGCACCCGGATCGTAGGCGAAAACACAGCCAGCAGAATCCGCCGCCGCACGATCGAGTCGACCGCTCAAGACCTTGTCCGCCCACACTTTCAGCATCAACGCCTCCCGCGTGCCGCCAGCAGATCGTCCAGCGTCGGCAGACGGCTCTCGGGCACCGCCTGCAGCTCGAGCCCCAGCACTGCGCAGACGCGGAGCAGCTTGCGAATGCCGATGTCGCCGATACGGCCGTTCTCCAGTTGGGACAGACTGGTGCGCCCCACGCCTGCAAGACGCGCCACCTCTTGCTGCGTGAGCCCCCGCGCCTGTCGCATCTCTCGCACTGTTGAGCCGATTTTGATCACATCCATGTTCGGAATATTAAACAATATGTGAATCCAAGCATATTTTGTTTAATAGAGCGAACACGAACTCCAGCTCGATCGGTGCGCTTGGCACCGGACACCATGAAGTTTTGGAACATCACTTCATGGTGTCCGTTTTTCAGGGGCAACTCCACACCCTCAACCCCGGAGGCCTAGCAGCAGCGCCAGCACCAGCAGGATAAGGACCGCCCACTGCCATGCCCGCAAGCCAGACCACGGCCGGCGCGGAAGATCCGATTTCGGCCGCACCGGGTTGGCAGCCGCGAAGCGCTCGCGCAGTTGCCGCATTCGCGCCTCCTTCACGTCTTCCGGCAAGATGAACCGATTTTCAGGCCTTTTTTCCCGCATCTGCCGCCATCGCCTCCCAGGCCAGCCCCCAACCCGTAACAAAAACCACCGCGTGCGCCAACATCACCCCCAGCGCACCGCCCCGCACGCCCCAGGCCATCGCCATCCACGGCATGGCCAGCAACAACACCGCCCCCCCGGCCGCCATGCACACCGCCAGCCCGCGCTCGCACTCCAGGCTGTTCAACAAGGGCACCAGCACGACGTTACCCAAGGCGAAGGGCAGCATCCCGAGCACCCAGGGCAACAGCGCGCCCGCCGAAGCAAAAGCCTCGCCAAACATCCGGGTCATCAGCCATTCGCCGCTCGCTGCCGTGATCGCCACCACCACCGCCCCCATCGCGAAAAGCCCCACCGTCAGCCAACCGGACAGCCTCCGCAGCTGCCCCCGGCCCGCCATGCTGCCACCTTCGCCCATCGCGCCCATGCTCCCCAACTGGCTGAACCGCCCCAGCAGCACATTGCCCAAGGGCGCGGCGAGCAGCAGGCAGGCCTCGGTCAGACGGGTACCCGCAGCGTAGAACGACAGGTCCTGCGCATCGACGAGGCCGCCGCGCCAGCCACCCAGCAGCACCACATCCCCCTTCAGTAGCCACATCGCCAGCCCGCCCATCAGCAGGAAGGGCCACACCCGGCGATACGCCGCGCTCGCACCCGCAGCCGACGGCCACACCAGCCACGCGCGCCCCCACAGCGCGATCACCACCACCAAGCCCAGCGCCCAGGCCGCGAAGATCCAGCCCAGTTCCCGCCACGCCAGGCCCGACACAACCAGCACGATCAGGCCCGCGGACACCAGGCGCCCCGCGCTCTGCCACGCGGCCTCCACCCCGAACGAGCCCGCCGCACGCATCCGGCCCGAAACCAAGTTCATCACTGCGACGCCACCCATGCAGGCCAGCGCTGCGGACAAGGCCGCACCGCGACCGCCGCCAAGCACGAACGCCGCCACCGCCAGCCCCGCGGCCACCACCAGGACATGCAGCAGCGCATTCGCCATCAGCCCACGCAGCTCGCGGCCCGCCGCGCCACCCCGCACGCCGGCGCGATACAGCAGGGTCGGCCAGCCCGCCTCGATCAAAACCAGGCCCAGCGTGCCCAGATTGAGCAAGAGCACGTAAACGCCGAAGGCCTCGGTGCCCAGCACCCGCCCCAGCAGCAGCAGCAAGCCGAACGACACCCCGGCGCAAAGCCCCGCCCCCAGCGCCTGCCACCCCACCGCGCGTAGCAAACCGAAGCTCATGTGCTCCCTTACCTCAACTGATCGGCGGATATGGTGAGATAATTCCGCCTTTTCCGCAAAACCAGACGCCTCCATGCAATCCACGCCCAACAACCCGCCCGCCTACGAAGACGACGAAATCGACCTGCGCCAACTGGTCTCGGTACTGTGGAAGCAGAAGCTGCTCATCGTGGGCGCAGGCGTCCTCTGCGCGGGCTTGGGCGTGGGCGCGAGCCTGCTCTCAACCAAGTACGCCGCCGAGGGCCTCTTCCTCACCCCTGGAGTCTCTGCGACCAACTACAAGCGCTTTGTCAGCGTATTCTCCAACGGCCCCCGCCTGCAGCAATACCTGCAGGACACCGGGGTGCTGGCGACGCGCGACGGAGCGCTGCTCTTCGGTCTCGCGGAAAATCAGGACAGGCTCGTCGAAACCCTCAGGCCCGAGTTCGCCTTCACCGACAAGGACCAGAAGGCCTTCGGTGTCAGGGTCGCTGCTGACGAAGAACCGGGCGCCATGATCGGCGTGCGCATCCAGTTCTCGCACAAGGAGCCCACCGGCGGCACCCCCATCATCCTGCTCGCCGAATACGTGCGCGACACCGTGATCCGGGCGAATTTCGAGGACATTTTGCTTACCCTCTGCGCCGACTTCCGCACCCGCGAACAGGAGTTACGCAACGCCCAGCTCAGCAACGACTTCGCCATCACCCAGGAAGAGCGCCGCGCCGCCACCCTGCGCGAGATCATCGCCCGCAACCCCGAAGCTGCCGTCAGCGACAACCGCCAGATCGTCTCGCTGGAAAAAGGCAGCGAGCGCTTCCTCTCCCCCGCCGCGCAACTCGTCGCGTCCGAGATCCAGATCGCCGACATGAAGCTCGCCGAAGTGCGCCGCGAGCGCGAGCGCACCGCCAGCGCGCTCAAGCGCGACTACTACTGCCAGGCCCAGCAGGCGCTGCAGCAGCCCACCACCGGCCCCGCCTTCCTTCAGGGCCTGCCGAACATCCAGGCCGCTGCCTTCCAGGGCCAGGACAAGTCGGTCGACATCATCGAGCAGACCTGGAACGAACTCGACGTCGAGCGTGCAACCTGGACCAACACCTACCTGCAGTCCATGCGCTTCGTCGCCTCACCCGAAGGCACCGAGGTCAAGGAACGCAAGCCGGGCCTGGCGCTCGGCCTGGTGCTCGGCGGGCTGCTGGGCGGCATGCTTGGGGTGTTCGGCGCGCTGGTGCGGGCGTGGTGGCGCGGGGACGGAGGCGAGAAAGGCGAGAAAACCGGGGTCTGACTCCAATTTCCCCAACTTCCCACTCCACGATCGCGACATTCGAGTCCTGAAAAAACGACGAAATAAATCAAAAAATTTTCACTTTGTTATTTATAAACAAATACTTAAACAAAACATCAAACTAACGTAAAACTCTTTACATTAGTAACGTAAATACAATCCAACCATGCAACCTTGGGGCTTTTACGGTCGACAACGCGAACTTGCAGACCTGCGCGCAATTCTTGAGCGTGGGCGCTGGTTTTTCGTGCAGGTGTCGGGGCGGCGGCGCATCGGAAAGACCTCACTCATCCAGCAAGCGCTCAACCAGGCCGGGCGCCAAAAGCGGCTCTACATACAGATCCCGGACTCGGACCCCACGGGCGTATTAGTCGCCTGCAACGACTACCTTGAAACCTTTGGCATCAACGACCGTGTCCGCAGCCTTGGCGAACTCGCTCAGCTGATCGCAAAGCTTGCCGAACAAGGCTATGTCATCGCCTTGGACGAGTTTCAGTACTTCAGCCGTAAGCCCCTGTTCGACTTTTGCTCGCTGCTACAGGCCGAGATCGATGCCCTTTCGGCGCGCGCCGACCGCGTCAAAGGAGGGCTCATCGTTCTTGGCTCCCTGCACGCCGAAATGGCCGCCTTGCTCGAAGACCGTGCGGCCCCGCTTTTCAACCGCAGCACCGACAAGTTGATGCTGGACCACCTGGATGTCGCATCCCTGCTCGAGATGCTCGATATCCACGCCGACTGCGAGCCCGAGCGCCTGCTCTTTCTGTGGAACCTGTTCGAGGGCGTGCCTAAGTTCTATCGGGACGCCTACGAGCAAGGCGTGCTCAACGCCGACCGCCCGGCTTTGCTCCGCGCGCTGTTCTTCAGCAGCTCGTCGCCGCTCAAGGGAGAGGCAGACAACTGGTTTCTGCGCGAATTCAGGGGGCGCTACGACATGCTGCTCCAGCACATCGCGCGGCACCCCGGATGCACCAACGCTGATATCGAAGCCGCGATCACCAACGTATCCCCTCAAGAAGGGAAGCAGGTCGGTGGCTATCTCAAAGTGCTGAGCGAGCGTTACGCCATGATCGAGCGCCGCCTGCCCATCTTTGCCAAACCCAAGGCGCGCAGCGGTCGCTACTACATCCGCGACAACTTCCTCAGAAGTTGGCTGACCGCCCTGCAACGACCGGTTTCGGCAGTGCATTTCAGCCCGGAAGCACAGCTCATCGCCCAGGCGGATCAACTGCTGGCAGAAGCAGAGGGCTCGGCTCTGGAAGAGTTGGCAGGTCGGCTTTACGAAGAGACCAGCCGCAAAGGGCTGAGTGACTTCCCATTATCCGAGCGCATCAAGGGCTACTGGGATCGCGCCGGCATCGAGATCGACCTTGTTGCCGTCAGTGAAAGCACACGCCGCATCCGCTTCGGCACCTGCAAACGTAACCCCGACAAACTATTCCCTAGTCTCGCCAATCTGCGCAGCAACGCTGACGCCTTCATAAGACATCACACGCAGTATGAGAACTGGACGATCGAATACTGCGCGATCGCGCCACGGATCTCGCCTGCGCTTGAGGACAAGCTCGCCGCCGAAGGGGTGATCTCGCAGTCACTGACGGATCTTTGGCAGCCGCTGCTGCCCACACCCCAAGGCCACGCGGGAAAACCGGGGTCTGACCCCAATTAACGCCCTTCGACCCCCACCGCCCCCTTCATGCCCCACCCAATCGACCACCTCCTGCAGCAGCCCGAAGGCAAGACGCTTGAGTTCAAGCGCGACCTTTCGTCGCCGCGCAACGTGCTCAAGACGCTCGTCGCGCACAAGGGTACAGTCGCAGGTGAGGTCTTCGACGAGCAGCCCATGCCCGAGCTCGGCCTGGACGACCTCGATACGACCGCCATGGCACGTGTTTTCGGCCCAACACGGACGCTGGAGGAAAAATCCCTGCAGACCCTGAAGCTGCTGCGCACCGAACAAGGCCGCCTCGTCCCCACACGCGGCGCTGTCCTGCTGTTCGGCAAGACGCGGGACCAGCACTTTCCCGACGCCTGGATACAGTGCGGACGCTTCCGTGGGCTCGACAAGGCGGACATCTTCGACCAGCACGAAGCGCACGCCCATCTGCCCGACGCCGTCGAAGAGATCGAGCTGTTCCTGAAGAAGCACGCCTTCAAAACCGCACGCTTCGGTGCCATGCGGCGCGAAGACGTCTGGAGCATCCCGCTGACCATGCTGCGCGAGGCCATCGTCAACGCCCTGGTTCACAGCGACTACGCCCAGCGCGGCACGCCGATCCGCGTGGCCTTCTTTGACGATCGCATCGACATCGAAAGCCCAGGCCTGTTGCTGCCGGGAATGACCATCGAGGACATGAAAAGCGGTGTCTCCCGCATCCGCAACCCTGTCATCGCCCGCGTGTTCCGCGAACTCGGACTGATTGAGCAATGGGGCAGCGGCATCCGGCGCATTTTCGATGAAGCGAGCCGGCAGGCGCTGCCCGAACCGGTCATCGAGGAGATCGCCACTGGCTTACGACTGCGCATTCGCTTGGCGCAGCAACATGCGCCGGAGTTGCCGCCGTCAGACACCCACCAAGATACAAACGATGATCGAGCCAGCCTGTCACGGCTAGAGTCACGGCTAGAGTCACGGCTAGAGTCACGGCTAGAGTCGAAACTCGCGGCCAAGACCGTCCTGCAACTCGGCACCCAGCCGTCCGGCAAGGCCGAACTGGCGAGAGCGCTGGGTCACACCACCGTGTCCGGAGAGCTGCACAAACAGATCCGCCGTCTCCTCGATCTGGGCCTGATCGAAATGACGATGCCCGACAAACCCAACAGCCGCCTGCAGCGCTACCGCCTTACGCAGATGGGTCGAGAATTGCTTGTGCATGCGGAAGGCAAGCGCACATGAGTCCTTTCATCACTCGCGCTTGGGAAAACCGGGGTCTGACCCCAATTAACGCCCACCAATTAACGCCTATGAAAACACGCTACAAGCAGTTCAACCCCAAGCGACGCATCGCCTCTTCGGGCCATGCGTCGCAGGTGGCGTTGGACGCGCTCGCGCAGCGTGTGCGCTACGGCGGCAATCCGGAGCACAAGCGGAACCCCGGTGATTTTGGCCTGACGCCACCCGCTGATCCTCGCCCGGGCAAGTCGCTGTGCGATACCGCAGCGCTGTTCCGCAGAAGCGAGGCGCTACACGTGTTGCAAGCCGGCGTTCGCAAAGGCTTGATCAGCGATCGCCACGAAGGCGAATGCCCCAAGAACGTGTGGTCGGTGACCTCTCGAGCGGCATTCCGCTCGAAGCCCAGCTCGAGAACGCGGCCAAAGGGGTCTATCACGGCTACCCTATGCCCGAAAGCGACCCGCTCGCCGCCGAAGTCCTCTCACGGTGGAGCATGCATGACTGAGTTTCGTCTCGACCTCGACTGGCAAGCCACCGGCGACGCAGACCCGCTCCTGCGTGACAGGTCGGCGTGGCTGGCGATTCGCCTTGGCGACGCCTGTCTCACGCGTAATCTGGACACCTGGTCCAGAACCGTGCGCGACAACATCCTGGTCTCCGCATACCCGCTGGCGATGTGGCTCGCCGCGTCCTGGTGGCGGCTCAGTTTCGAGCCCCTTCCGGCGCCCGGCCCCCAGCCAGACGTCGATTGGCGCATGGCCCACGAGCTCGGCGCGGCCAACCACGGCTACGTGTGGCCGCGAGTCGTCTTTGCGGCAGACGGCCAGTCGATCAACGTCTGGGCGCATCAAGCCGACAATCCGAAACAGTCCGCAAACTATCTCTGCAATCTCGATGCCCCCCGCGCTGTGCTGCTTGCCGACTTCCAGCTTGGCGTCACCCGGTTCATCGAAGACGTCATCTACCGCGCCGAGGCGTGCGACCATCGGAGCACAGACCTCGCTGCCCTGTGGGCAGCGGTGCGCGAAGACATGAGCGACGAGCGCGCCCGCGCGCGCCGCACCCTCGAAGCCGAACTGGGCTTCGAGCCCGAAGAATGCCCCGCCGAACACATCACCCACGCCTTGCGCCTGCAAGAGGCAACCGGCACCAGCGCGATGTCCGAACTCGCCCCTATTTTCGGCAAAAGCCGTCACGGCACGGCGCTCGACCAGCTTGAAGCGCTCAAGGACGCGCGCGGTCTGATGGGCGCGCCGCAGATCACACCCAGCCCCCACACGCCAAGCCCCACCACCCCCCCGTGGCAGCGGGGCATGACCGCAGCCCGCGCTTTGCGCAAACAGCTCGGCAACTGCGGCGCCCCGATCAACAACGCTCAACTGCTCGACCTGCTCGGCATCACCCAAAGCCAGGAGGCTGCCTGGCAGCCTCAGCAAAAACACCCCGTCGGGATTGCCAAGCCGACTGCCCGAGGCTTGATCGACTTCCTGCCGCGAAAGCGGCACCCCATCGGCAAACGCTTCGAGCTTGCCCGCCTGGTTGGCGAATACATGATGCGGACGGGCGCAGAGTCCGACTGGCTGGTCGAATCCGACCTCGCCACCGCCACGCAAAAACGCCAGCGTGCCTTCGCCGCCGAACTGCTGTGCCCGATCGACGCCTTGGTCGAGTTTCTGGACGGCGACTACTCCGAGTCCGCCCAGGAAGACGCTGCCGACCACTTCGAGGTCAGCGAGACCACCATCGCCGCGCTACTGGCCAACAATGCATGCCTGCCGATCGCCGAAAGCGCACGCCTGCCATATCGCGTGCAGACACAGGCATTCCAGAGGCTCGACACATGAGGAATGCGAAAATCGAGGCCAAGGAGTTCGGGGAAAACCGGGGTCTGACCCCAATTTCCCTTCCCAAGACAGGCGGCTACCACACCAAGCCCTGATTCAACCAACGCCCCCGCAGCCCCATAGTGCCCTCCCCCACCAAGCGCCTCCTCAACCTCTCCCTGCGTGCCGCCACGCTGGTGAGCAAGTTCGCGCTCATCTTCGTGCTGGCTAAGTTTCTGGAGCCGGCGGAAGTCGGCCTCTACGGGCTGCTGTCCGCAACCGTTTTCTACGTGCTGATGGCGCTCGGCTTCGATTTTTACACCTTCGCCACCCGCGAACTCATCGTCACAGATCGACACGCCTGGGCGAGCAAGCTGCGCGACCAGGGGGTGTTCTACGGCATCACCTATACGGCGCTGCTGCCGCTCTGCCTGCTACTGTTCTGGCTGGGTTTCCTGCCTTGGCAGTTGGCGATCTGGTTCTTCCCGCTGCTGGCGCTCGAACACCTGGCGCAGGAGCTTAACCGTCTGCTGGTCGCCATCTCCGAACCGCTTTGGGCGAGCATCGTCCTGTTCGTGCGTTCGGGCGCCTGGGCGGTCATCGCTGCCCTGTGGATGTGGCTCGATCCCGCACAACGTACGCTCGGCTTCGTGCTCGCCGCGTGGACGCTCGGCGTGCTCATTGCCTGCCTACTCGGCGCCTCACGCCTGCGCGGCTTCGATCGCGCCTCCCTGCAACGCGCAATCGACTGGCCCTGGATCCGCAAGGGCATCCGCGTCGCCTTCCCTTTCGTTATCGCCACGCTGTCACTACGCGGCCTCTACACCGTCGACCGCTACTGGATCGAAGCCCTCGGCGGGCTCGAGCAGCTCGCCGCCTATGTGCTCTTCGTCGGCATCGCCAACGCCATCATGAGCTTCCTCGATGCCGCGGTCTTCACCTTCGCCTACCCGGCCTTGATCGCCTCCGCAGGCAAAGGTGATCGCGCTGCCTTCGACCGCCAGATGCGCCGCCTGGGGCAGCACACGCTGGCAGTCACCCTTGGCCTGTCGATCGCCGCCATCTTGTGTGCGGGCCCGCTCATCGACTGGCTGGACCGCCCCAGCTACACCCAGCACTTCGGCCTGCTGTACTGGACCGTCCTGGCCGCCGCGCTGTCCGGGATCAGCATGATTCCCCACTATGGGCTCTACGCACGCCGCAACGATCGGCCTATCATCTTGGCCCATCTCGCTTCGCTGCCAATTTTCTTTGTTGCAAGCCTTTCGTTGATCCCGCTGCTCGGCATCGCTGCCGTGCCTGCGGCAATGGCTTTGGCGTTTCTGTTCCTGCTGCTCGCCAAACTCTTTGCCTTCAAACGCTGCGGTCCTCTAGTGGCCCCTGTTTGACCTCCTTTTTATCGCTTTACGGACATCTCCCATGCTCACCAACCAGACCATCCTCGTCACCGGCGGCACCGGCTCCTTCGGCCACACCTTCGTCCCGATGACGCTGGCCAAGTACAACCCCAAGAAGATCATCATCTTCTCGCGCGACGAGATGAAGCAGTGGGAGATGGCCAAGCTGTTCCAGGGTGACTCGCGCGTGCGCTTCTTCATCGGCGACGTGCGCGACAAGCACCGCTTGTACCGCGCGCTCGACGGCGTCGACTACGTGGTCCACGCCGCAGCCACCAAGATCGTGCCCACCGCCGAATACAACCCCTTTGAGTGCATCAAGACCAACATCAACGGCGCGATGAACCTCATCGACGCCTGCATCGACAAGGGCGTCAAGCGCGTGGTGGCGCTGTCCACCGACAAGGCCAGCAGCCCGATCAACCTGTATGGCGCCACCAAGCTCGCCTCGGACAAAGTCTTCGTAGCCGGCAACTCCTACGCCGGCGGGCATGACACCCGCTTCGCCGTCGTGCGCTACGGCAACGTCATGGGCTCGCGCGGCTCGGTCATCCCCTTCTTCATGTCGATCAAGGACAAGGGCGTGCTGCCGATCACCGACGCGCGCATGACCCGCTTCATGATCTCGCTGGAACAAGGCGTCGAGCTCGTCTGGCACGCCTTCGACGACATGGAAGGCGGCGAGATCTACGTCAAGAAGATCCCCTCCATGAAGGTCACCGACCTCGCCACCGTCGTCGCCCCCGAGGCGTGCCAGGAGGTCGTCGGCATCCGCCCCGGCGAAAAGCTGCACGAGCAGATGATCGGCGTCGAAGACGCCTTCTACACCTACGAATATCCCGAGCACTTCAAGATCCTGCCCGCCATCAACGGCTGGGACACCTGCCCGAAGCGCATCAAGGACGGCAAGCGTGTTTCTGAGGGCTTCAGCTACACCAGCGACAACAACACCGAATGGATGCAGCCGGCCGAACTCCAGGCCTGGATCGACGCCAACCGCGAAAAGATCGGGAGCATCTGAGCATGATCCCCTACGGTCGCCAGGACATCACCCAGGCCGATATCGATGCGGTGGTGGGCGTGTTGCAGTCCGACTTCCTCACCCAGGGCCCGCAGGTGCCCTTGTTCGAGAAGACGGTCGCAGAACACGTCGGCGCCCGCCACGCCCTGGCGGTCAATAGCGCCACCTCCGCACTGCACATCGCCTGCCTGGCGCTGGGGCTTGGCCCGAATGACTGGCTGTGGACCACACCGATCACCTTCGTCGCCTCAGCAAACTGCGGCCTGTATTGCGGCGCGCAGGTCGACTTCGTCGACATCGACCCGCGCACCTACAACCTCTGCCCGCAGGCGCTGGAGCGCAAGCTCATCACCGCACAGGCAGCCGGTCGCCTGCCCAAGGTGGTCGTCGCGGTGCACCTGTGCGGCCAGCCCTGCGACATGGCCGCCATCCATGCGCTGGGCCAGCGCTTTGGCTTCAAGATCATCGAAGACGCCTCGCACGCCATCGGCGGCAAGTACAAGGGCGAGTTCATCGGCAGCGGGCACTTCAGCGACATCACTGTTTTCAGCTTCCACCCGGTCAAGATCATCACCACCGCCGAAGGCGGCATGGCGCTGACCAACAACCCCGAACTCGCCAACAAGATGGCCCTGCTGCGCAGCCACGGCATCACCCGCGATACGGCGCAGATGACGCACACCCCGGACGGCCCCTGGTATTACCAGCAGGTCGACCTCGGCTTCAACTACCGCA